>DUVA01000087.1 GCA_012841305.1 Bacillota bacterium
TCCAAAAACGTGGTCGAAAATAGTACAGGGTTTTCAAAAATGTGGTCGGATTTGAAGCACCCTCCGGCTTGTTTTGGAAAACGTGGTCGAAAATGGTACACGATCTCAAAAAACGTGGTCGAAAATCTGCCACCTCCGCGAGGTCGGTGGTCGAAAACCTTACACCTGGCTCGGTTTGGGTGATAGGATTTCTATCACGCTCAGATTCATTTCACAAAAGGTGGTTGAAAATAGCACACGGCTCTCAAGATCGGTGTTCGAATTTCGACCAGGCACCATCAGAAGTCGCTTACATGGTACCCAACACCGAGCAGGAGAGTCTCTGGGTGAAGCCATGAGAGAGACTAAGAGCCATCAGACAGTCCGGGGGTGTGATTGAGAGAGTCCAGGAACCATGCGAGAGTCTAGAAGCCGTGAGGTAGTCTGGGAGCTGTGAAATAGACCAGGAGCCGTGAGATAGTTCAGGAGTGACCGAGAGAGTCCGAGGGCCATCAGATAGACCGGGAGTGACCGAGAGAGTCCAAGGGCCATCAGATAGACCGGGAGTGACTGCAAGAGTCAGGGTTGAATCCTGAGGCCGGGGCGCATGCCAGAGTAATTGACTATTGAAAGCAGAATATGTACTATCTAAAGGGAAGCATTCCAACAAGGAAACATTCTGACAAGGAAGCGTTCCAACAAGGAGAATGTGGAAGCGTTCCAGTTGGGACTTTGCCGGGAGACATGGGTAGGATGGGCAGAGTGATTAAGGAGCTTCCGATGAATATCTGCAGCAAAGGCACTAGTTTCAGGAAGTTGCGGCAGAGTATATGCAAGCGAGATACGTTTAGCGTATGTTTCGGCATGAAGGGAGACGGTGTAGATGGGATCAAAGGCTGCGAGAGAACGGGTTGTTGCGTTAACTGCCATACTGGCTTTTGTTCTGCTGCTCGGCGCTTATGCAGTCAGCGGATGTCTGGCGGCAAAGGATGCCGGTGTACATGAAGTAGACGGACACTGGGAAGGTGCCATAAGTGTGATGGGACAGGAACTCATCATAAAGGTGGATTTTGCAGTTGCCGAAGATGTGCTGTCAGGGACTATCGACATTCCTCAGCAAGGAGCGTTCCAGCTGCCTCTTGCCAATATCAAGTACGAATCCCCGAAGATACATTTCGAACTGCCTGTGCCTAATGCCAAAGCTGATTTTGACGGTGTTTTGGCCGGTGATGAGATTTCAGGAGACTTCTTGCAGAGCGGTGTGAAGGGCAGTTTCACTCTGAAGAGAATGGTTCCGGAGGCCGGCGCGTCCGGGGCACCGGCGGCAGCCGGCAAGACAACGGATGATCCGAAGGCGTCATCTATTGGGAAGGCAGCAGACATTACCCTTGAGACTCCTACAGGCAAAATCCACGGAACCCTTCAGCTTCCGGAGGCTCCGGCAAAGTGTCCTGTTGTTCTGATGCACGCTGGATCAGGCCCTACTGACCGTGATGGCAATACTCCTCTTTTACCTGGCAAGAACGACAGTCTGAAGATGATCGCTCAAGGCCTTGCGGAAGAAGGTATTGCCTCGGTGCGTTTTGACAAGCGGGGTATTGCAGCAAGCGCAGGTGCTTTGACAAGTGAAGCCGACTTGCGATTTGATGACTACGTAGACGATGTAGTCGCATGGATCAAGCTTTTGCAGAACGACACTCGCTTCTCCGGCGTGGTAGTGCTCGGCCATAGCGAAGGGTCTCTAATCGGCATGGGAGCTGCCAACAAGGCCTCAGGCCTTTCAGGTGTTATCTCAGTTGCGGGCGCAGGTAAACCCGCATACGAGCTGATTGAGGAGCAGCTAGCCAATGAAGCGAAGGACATCAGAGATGAAAGTCATGCGATAATGGAGGAGCTGAAGAAGGGGAGGACCGTCGAGAAGGTAA
Organism: Bacillota bacterium; assembly: GCA_012841305.1. Classification (GTDB taxonomy): domain Bacteria; phylum Bacillota; class SHA-98; order UBA4971; family UBA4971; genus UBA4971. The sequence goes on from DUVA01000087.1 coordinate 1,905, forward strand.
GATCTGAGCTTATGGCGCTATTTAGACCTAGCGTACAGCCGTACCTGATTTCGTGGTTCAAATATAACCCTGCAGTTGAAATCGCAAACTTGGATGTTCCTGTGTTGATCCTGCAAGGCACAACTGACTTGCAGGTGCCTGTTGAGGATGCGCAATTGCTGGCGAAAGCAAAACCTGACGCGAAGCTTGCGATCATTGACGGTATGAACCATGTTTTGAAAGAGGCGCCTCTTGATCCTAAGGCAAATATAGCAGCTTATAGCAATCCTGAATTGCCGCTTGCACCGGGCTTTCTTGAGGAGATCGTGAGCTTCGTGGGGGAGTGCTGTAAGTAGCGCTTGTCTGTCACGACAGCTCAACCCAGGTGGCGGAACGCTATGAGTAACGTTTATGTATTGTAATGCGATGAAGGCTCTCGCGACCCTTGGAAGGCGCGGAGAGCCTTCGTGATCCTTAAATGATTAGCGCAGGTTCTGTCGCGCTTACAGAGATGGGTTTTGCCACGCTCCATGCACAGGCTTAACGTACCTGCAACCGTGGATCCCACTACTCTCATAACCATAGGTTTTAGCTGTCATTATCAGGGTCAAAGCGTCTGTCCTCGCCACTAACCTCCGCAACCATAGGTTTCAAGCGCGTGATCTTGTGAGGAACCTATCCTGTTCCGTATCCTGCAAGTACACGTAGTCCAGTTGCGGCTCTTTGCATGCTTTTTCAAACTCCGCTTCCGCAGCGGTTCTGCACGTGCGGCAAGCATGCCACGGGACAATTATCGCAGCTACACGTGAGACTTTTCCGGTATCATGGACAGCTCCGGAGACTATCAACCGCCAGCCGCTGCACGATTTGCACCTTGCGATACGTTCGAATTGCTGTTCAGAGATGCCGTCCGTGTCATAGTAGATTCTGCGTTTCCTTTCATAAACCGGCCCGGCGCCGAAAATCCTGTCCAGGTCAACGCCTTTTCGCGTGTTCCACATGTCTCTTAAAGCATCCACAAGCCCCCGGATATGCTGAGTCACTCCGTCAGATTGCCTCGTGACGTGCGGCGACCAGTCCGGCTCCTTGGCTGCACTGTAATCCAGGCCTGCCAAAGCCAGCAAGATGCCGGCATTGATATACGGAAGCGCGCCTTCAATGGAGTAGCCTCCCTCCAGCACCACAATGTCAGGGGCAAGCAGCTCGGTAAGACGGGCATACCCTCTGGCTGTGAAGTTCATGTTCGTAAGGGGGTCAGTGTAGTGATTGTCCTGGCCTGCAGCGTTTACTACCACATCAGGTTCGAAGTCTTCGAGTATAGGTAGGACAAGGTTTTCTAAGACGTATAGAATCCCCTCATCTCCGGTTCCGGGAGGAAGGGGCACGTTTACAGTGTTGCCGTAAGCTGCAGGTCCGCCTCGCTCCTCAACAAACCCTGTCCCCGGATAGAGCGTGCGTCCGTCCTGATGGAGAGAGATGTGCAGTATCGCGGGGTCATTGTAGAAGATGTCCTGAGTGCCGTCAGCATGATGTGCGTCAGTGTCCACTATGGCGATGCGCTTGTCCGGGCCGTACGTATGGCGGATGTGTTCCACCATTATGGCTTCATTGTTTACCAGGCAGAATCCGCGTGACCCGTGGGCTATCCGCATGGCGTGATGGCCCGGCGGACGGAGGAGCGCGAACGCTCGGTCCGCCTTGCCTGTCAAGACAAGATCAGATGCGACCATTGTTCCGCCGACTGCGATCCTGTGAGATTCAGTAATTACTCCGGATACATCAGGGACACACACGTGTATGCGGTTTATGTGGGCGTCCTCTGCGATTTTGGGCCTGTATTCCTCGATGCCGGGGACGTCCAAAAGGCCTTCTTCCATGATTTGATCTCGCGTATAGAGGAGCCGTTCTTCCCGTTCCGGGTGATCCGGGGTGATTGCCCAGTCAAAAGCGGGAAAGAAAATCAGTCCTACCTTGTATTTACTCGCTTGCACTTACTATGACCTCCGTTGCCCCGGAAAAGTCCGGGCTTTCGAAAACTATGAGAGCCGTAACAACGAGAATTGCGAGAGTTGTCCTTTGGGCGAGGAGCGATCCTAGGGAGAGCAGATCCTCGTAACTCCCGGCCTGACCTGGGCACGAATCATAAACGTGCGTCCCACGGTGTGGAATCCCCGCACCATATTGAAACTCTCTTCCTCTACTATCTGGATATTGTCAGCTTCATCAAGGCCTAGTCTCTTTCCGAACTTGGTTGCCCATGCCATAGCTTCGCTGCGCGCCTGCTTGATGCCAAAGAGGACTGGCCTTTCAATTTTGCCTACATAGTCAGCTTCAGGCACTGTCATGACACCTAAGGCTGTGTCCGCGTGTAAGGTTATGGCAGCTGTCGGACGGCTTGCTGCAGCTCCAATAGCGTTTGCGCTTTCGTGATAGGGAAGGACCTGGTATTTCAGTCCCAGGCGCTCAGCTACAGGAGGGATAAAGACCCCCGCAGGGGCACCGAGTCCTATCACTGCCTCAGGACGGATGTCAGGCGGTGCCAGCATCTCTGAGACGGTATAGACAGGCTGCGATTCGAGGTGCGCATAGGTTTCCTTGATTGCAGAGACAAGCTGCCGGGTGAAGGTATCCATAATCTTCAGTGCCAGCTCCTTCGGCCCCAGGCCGTAAGGCTTTGCGAAATCAGCCAAGGCCTTTGTGGCCGGCTCGTAGCTGCCGACCTTGGCTAAGCCGAGGGCGACTGCCGCATCGGTGGGAGTAACACGGTTGCCGCCGAAAGCAGCCGGGGTTCCTGCACGCCGCGGGCCGATTTCGAGCTCTATATCGAGGACATCAGCTCCGGGCCGGCCTGGGCCTGTCGTCTGTCCCGATGCGTTCGTCTCTCGTGCAGCGGGGCTCACCTCCTGCCGGATTGCGTCTGTCGCTTTGCCCGCTCCGGAATTGCGGATGACCCTTACCTCCGAATCCCCTCCGAGACCGATGGATCTTGAGAAGAGGGCAGGCACAAGCGTTTTGAATCCTGAGATTTCAGCCCCTTGCCTCTGGAAGACAGTATCCCCTTTGACTTGCACCGAGATGTCTGTGGTTGTGCCTCCCATGTCCACAATTACCGTGTTTGAGTCAGGGTAAGCCGACAGCGCCTCTGCGCCCATGATGCTTGCTGCAGGGCCTGAGAGAATGGTCTCAACAGGACGGATTAGGGAATCCTCCAACTGCATGGTGCCTCCGTCCGCTTTCAGCAGGAATACTCTGTGGACGTCCTTGCCACGGACCAGAAACTCGCGAATCATGTCCACGAACGTAGCCTGTCGCCGAGCTATGCTCGCATTAAGATATGCAGTAGCCATCCGGCGCGGAAAGTTGGGACGCCCTGAGAGCCTGTGTCCCAGTGTGATACAGCCTGATTGGGAGGATGTTTCCTCTCCACCGCTCAATCGTTCAGAAGCCCTTTCCAGGATTAGTTTCTCGATCTCCAGTTCGTGGGTGGGATTTCTGTGTGAGAACTTGCCCACTACAGCCAGGGCCGTGGCGCCGTTGTCTTCAGCTTGGCTGATAGCGTCTATGACCTCTTCCCGGTTGATAGGCGCAACTTCACGGCCTCTATGATCCACTGAGCCTGACA
>DUVA01000088.1 GCA_012841305.1 Bacillota bacterium
TACTATCCATCCCGCCCGCCATCCTATGTCGTCCATACAGCCAAACGTCGTTTTTGCGAGGTGATCTGCGTTGAGACCAACATCGCCATCACGGCGGCGCTTCGATTTCTTTCCTTATGCGCTTGTACTGCCGCTTGTGGCAATCACGTGTTTCGTTTTCTTGTATCCAATTCTAAGCGCCGTAGTCCTTAGTTTCCGCAACAACTATGGTGAATTCGTCGGTATTCGGAATTACGTTCGCTTGTTAAATGATAGCTCTTTTTGGTTCAACGTTAAGTTGACTCTCATTTACGTAGCCCTCTACTCAGGCGGAGTCTTTTTTGTAGGGTTTGTGACTGCTCTCGTGTCCAATATGGACTGGCGTGGGCAGAAAGTTTGCAACACAATGATGACCCTTCCATATGCCATTCCTGACGTAGCTGCATCGCTCATATGGATGTGGATGTTCGACTATCAGTACGGGGTACTCAATTCCATCCTTATGCGCCTCGGAGTAATTTCACAACCGATAGGGTGGCTGATATCACCTTCAGCTGCCATGCACGGTGTACTCATGGCCACAGTGTGGAGGCTTTTTCCCCTTCACAGCATGATCATACTGGCTGCCCTACGATCTGTACCTAAAGAGCTGTATGAAGCAGCTGACATTGACGGAGCGAACTCGCTCCAATCCTTCTTCTACATTACCATTCCGTCCATCAAGAGGGTTCTTGAAGTCCTTGTGCTTCTGACCATAGTATGGAGTTTTCAGCGATTTACCATCCTTTATCTGCTTACCGGAGGCGGACCGGCAGGGACGACTGAGACTGCAGTGGTGCGTATCTACCGCACTGCGTTTGAGTACTTCGATCAGAGCTACGCGTACACAATGGGTACGTTTGTCCTTATGGTGCTCATTGTCATAACGTTAGTATATCTTTGGCTGAACAAGCCGAGGGAAAGTGAAGGGGAAATCGCATGATGAAAGGCAGGATAACTAAACTACAGGCTAAACGGTATTTGTCAATAGGTCTTGCAGTCATCATCGCGCTGATAATCATGTTTCCAGTATACTGGATGTTTGTTTCAAGCGTGAATGATCCGCTTGCTTATCCGCCAAAATTACTGCCTCAAACCAGTGACCTGAGTGAATATAGCAAGGCAATTCGTGACCCGTCGATGGTCAAATGGCTGATAAACACCCTTATTGTTGCATTTTCAACTGTTGCGCTGAATTTAATAATCTCTACACCTGCAGCTTACGCTTTAGCGAGAATCAACTTCAAAGGCAAAAACGCGGTGTTGCTTTTGGTATTAAGCACGCAGATGATGTCCCAGGCGTTGCTGGTGGCTCCCATGTATGCTATCTTCAGCAAAATTGGAATCATCAACACACTTTGGTGCCTTGTGCTTGCAGATGTGGCACTCACAATGCCTCTTTCGACTTGGATCCTTATGCGCTTTTTCGAAGGAATCCCAGCCGAGATTCATGAAGCAGCAATGATAGACGGGTGCAGTCGGATTGACGCATTCTTCCGGATTATGCTCCCGCTGTCCGTACCGGGCCTCGTCACCATTGGAGTTCTCACGTTTTTTGACGCATGGAATGAGTATATTTTTGCCTATACGTTCATAAGCCAGCAGACAAAATGGGTGGCCAGTGTAGGCCTGTCATCGTTTATCGGACAGTTTCTCATATCGTGGCGTTCCATCATGGTCAGAACTTTGGTCTTCATTCTGCCGCCCGTCTTATTCTATCTGCTATTGGAGCGTTATGTTGTCGCAGGAATAGTAGAAGGCGCAGTAAAACAATAGATAGTGTGATTTTCGTGGAGGGGGCATGATTCGTGCATAAACTACAGTGTACACAATGCGGGACTACCTACTCAGGAAAAAGCGGCGCTTACCAATGCGCCCAGTGTGGTTCGGGATTGACGATCTCATATGATTATCAGAAGATAGCTGAGCAACTGACGCGCTCCGAACTTGCGTCCGGGGCCACAGGGTTATGGAAGTATCGTAAGCTATTGCCCGTTGAGGACGGAGCAGATGTAGTAACTCTCAATGAGGGCGGAACCCGACTGCACAAATGCGATAGAATTGCACAATCCGTTGGCCTAGATGATTTGTACGTAAAAGATGAGACCGGCAATCCTACCGGAACCTACAAAGATCGCCCTGCGTCCGTAGGTGTAACTGTGGCTCAGCTTATGGGTGCAAAAATAGTGGCGATAGCGTCAGACGGAAACGCTGCTCCATCAGTTGCAGCTTACGCAGCTAAGGCAGGACTCCAGTGTTTTACCTTCATGCCCGAGACTACGCCGCTCGAGCGATTGATACAGGTTCAGATGTATGGCGCTCCGGTAATCACTCTCGATGGAAGTGTAAACGAGTGCATAGACCTTGTTGAAAAAGGACGCCAACTATATGGATGGCATCATATGAGCACTGCAGGCCCAGTCAATCCGTATCAGCGCGAAGGATCCAAGACAATCGCCTACGAGATCTGCGAACAACTTGAATGGCAGGTTCCGGAGTGGGTTGCAGCGCCGGTGGGCGGAGGCGGGTTATTGGCAGCTCTATGGCAGGGTTTCATTGAACTGAAGACACTTGGCTTAATTGATCGACTCCCAAGGATGCTGGCTGCTCAGGCAGCCGGATGCGCCCCACTGGTGCGAGCATTTAAAGCCGGCGATCCTCCTTCTAAGATTAGGCGCTGGGAACACCCTAACACTGTTGCAACTACAATAGAAGTACCGTTTCCACTTGATGGCGCCATGGCTTTAGAGGCAGTACGCGATTCAGGTGGGACTGCTGTTGATGTTGAGGATCACGAGATTCTCGCAATGACCCGACAGCTATCTTCTACTGAAGGGATTCTGGTTGAGCCTACCGGCGCAGCCAGCATGGCTGCGGTCGCCAAAGCCAAGAAGGCAGGCACAGTAGGTAATGGCATGATTGTCAGTGTAGCGACTGGGACAGGACTGAAGACTCTGTCCTTGTTTGCGTCGCTGTGGGGAATGGGCAAGCGGAGAAACGCTGTCAAGCCTGAGGACACCGACGTCGCCGCTGAACACAACCATGCTAAGCTCGAGATCGAACGTGAAGTGCTTACCTGGGCACAAAGCATTCATCCGTCAGCTGCAATCGTCCATCTATAGAAAACCAAGTGGAGAAGCGACATGCCCTGCTTGTCCCACAGCGGGTATGCCGCTTCGCTGCTTAGGGCGGTCGGCAGCGGTCAGTATTGCTACAGCTATCACTAGGATGTTGCGACTGAAGCGATGAGGCCGGAAGTTGTAGGACAGCCTTCCCAAGAGCAGTGCAGTGGATAGCTACTCTGCATCCTATTCGTGAACGCATCATCAGAGTCTGCTTGGAATCCGCTCAGCACAACTAGGTTGCAGATATGCGAAAACAGGCGTTCTTACATAATTATCCACTTACATTCTATACCCGCTATTCTTATGGTATAGTACATATTTGCCCCAATATTGAGACAGACCTTACTTTTGACTTGTCCGGATGCACCTTATAGTCGCAAGTTTTGCGTAAATACATGCAGGAATCTCGATACAGGGCGCGAATAGAACAAATAAGGATAAGTGCAACCTAGTTGCATGCACAGCAACGACAATGGGTGTGGAACTTGTATGAGGTTCACGCAGGGCCGCGCGGCATGTCATTAACACTACTAAACCAGGAGGTATAGAAAATGACCAAAGAAGAGCAACTTCAGCAAATTATTGATCCAGGAGTAGTTGCGGTAATCCGGACAAAAAGCGGAGACGAACTGGTGTCCATTTGCGAAGCAATGGCAGAAGGCGGAATCATGGGCGTAGAAATCACAATGACCTCTCCAGGGGCTACAGAAGCAATATACAACGCCTCCAAGGTACTGCAAGGAAAGGCAATTATTGGCGCAGGTTCTGTCTTGGATCCGGAGACTGCAAGGATAGCAATGCTTGCAGGCGCAGACTTCATCGTTTCACCAATCCTGAACAGAGATGTCATTGCAATGTGCAAACGTTACGGGAAAATAGTCATCCCCGGCGCTTTCACACCCACTGAGATTCTCACTGCATGGGAAGCAGGCGCTGATGTGGTGAAAGTATTTCCAGCCACAAAACTGGGACCCTCTTTCATCAAAGATGTGAGAGGCCCGATGCCTCAGGTCAAGCTTACTCCCACAGGAGGAGTGAATATCGATAACCTGGGTGATTTCCTCAAAGCCGGAGCAGTCTTTGTCGGTGTAGGCTCTGCCCTTGTCAACAAGCAGGACGTTGCTGAGAAGAATTGGACACACCTTGCCGGACTGGCAGCAGATTACGTGAAAACTGCAAGAGCAGCAAGGGCCAACTGAGTGTCAAAGTACTATGGAAAGGGGACTACGTTTATGGCAAGCAGTAAGGTTGTGACTTTCGGAGAAATAATGCTCAGGCTTTCACCGCCTGATCATTACAGATTCGTTCAGGCTTCATCATTTGATGCCATATACGGTGGAGGAGAAGCAAATGTAGCAGTATCTCTCGCAAACTACGGGCTTGACTCCCATTTTGTCACTAAAGTGCCTGCGCATGAAATCGGCCAATGCGCGATTAATGCTCTGCGTTGCTACGGCGTCAATACCGAATATGTGCAACGCGGAGGCAACCGCCTTGGTATATACTACTGCGAAAACGGAGCATCGCAGAGGCCTTCTAAGGTGATATACGACCGGGCCGGCTCGTCCATAGCGGAAGTTGAGCCGGGAGAGTTTGACTGGCAGCGCATTTTTGAAGGAGCTGCATGGTTCCACTTCACAGGAATCACACCTGCAATCAGCGATAACGCTGCAGCTGTCACATTGGAAGCCGTCAAGGCTGCAAAAGAAATGAACGTCAAGGTAAGCGCGGATACCAACTTCCGTAAGAAGCTTTGGACTCCTGAGAAAGCTAACCGTATCATGAGTGAACTCATGCAGTACGTGGATGTCGTAGTCGGCAATGAGGAAGACGCTGACAAGGTGTTCGGAATCAAGGCAGGAAAGTCAGATGTAACCAAGGGTGAGCTGTGTGAGGAAGGTTATCGCGACGTTGCGAGAGAGCTAGTTAATAGGTTCGGATTCGAGAAAGTGGCCATTACTCTTAGAGAAAGCCTATCCGCATCAGATAATAACTGGTCCGGCATGTTGTACGATGGTAAGGAGTTCTATGTTTCTCGCAAATACTCCATTCATATAGTGGACCGTGTAGGCGGCGGAGACTCATTTGCAGGGGGACTCATTTATTCACTTATAAGTGGCATGGATTGCGCCTCTGCTGTTCAGTTTGCAGCAGCAGCTTCATGCCTTAAGCATTCCGTAGTCGGTGATTTCAACATGGTTACAGTCCCTGAAGTCAAACTCCTTGCCGAAGGTGACGCATCAGGAAGGGTACAGAGATAAGGTCCTGAACCAAGCATAACCTGGAATGCTGTTACATACGTTGACGATTTGATGAGCCCAAAGCAGCAACATAGCCACGGTAGTGGCTAAATGTCCGAGGAGGAGGCCTTTGCTATGTCTATCAAGAAACGATATGACCTGATGATTCCCGGCCCGGTATCCGTTGAAGACGAAGTCCTTGCGGAGATGGCACAGCCTATAGTTGCGCACTACGGCCGAGAGTGGTCAGACTTATTCAATGAAACAGTTGAAATGGCAAAACAGGTGTTCCAAACACAATCAGATCTTTTCATCATGGTGGGATCCGGACACTACGGAGTTGAAGCTGCCTTAAATAGCCTTGTCGAACCGGGAGAAGACGTCATCTTGGTAGAGACAGGCCACTTCGGTCACCGGGCCGTGGAGTTAGCCAACTCTCACCTGGCTAAGACACACGTCATCGACGTTGGATGGGATGACACAGTTAAGCCGGAACAGGTTGCAGAAGCTCTTAAGGCGCACCCAGCTGCGAAGGTCCTGGCAATAGTTCAAAATGAGACTTCAACAGGCCTTGCCAACCCTATTCGTGAAGTTGCCCAAATCTGTTCTGAGCATGACGTGATCTTAATGGTAGATGGAGTCTCGTCTGTTGGCGGCATGGACTTGAAAGTCGATGAATGGGGCGTAGATGTTTGCGTCACTGCTTCCCAGAAATGCTTAGAGGCGCCTCCCGGCCTTGTACTTGTCTCCGTCAGTCAAAAAGCTGTTGATCATATGAGAGCCCGCAAGACGCCGATAGCCGGCTGGGCAATGAATCTCCTCAAGTGGAAGGAAGCTGCAGATGAAGGGCGGTTCTTCCAACCATATTACATCACCATGGCAGTAAGCAACGTGCTTGCACTGCACAAATCGCTGGAACTCATACTCGCGGAAGGGCTGGCATCACGCTTCGCTCGTCACCAGGAAGTAGGCGCAGCGTTCCGTGACGGTGTCCGCAAACTCGGACTGGAACCTTATGGTTCAGATGAACAAGCATCAGGAATCGTTGGGGTGTTTCGAGTCCCTGAAGGTTACGTAGATACAGATATAGTATCCTTCGTCAAAGAGAACCATGGTATACAGATTGCAGGGGGATTGAGCAGGCTCACCGGCAAAACCGTAAGAGTCGGACATATGGGGCCGGGCGCAAGAATGGACAAAATCGTCCCTGTACTGGATGCGCTTGAGCACTGGTTAAGTAGCGAAGGCCTTTTGCGTAAGAAGTAAGCGTTTCCCTAATCTGTAGTTTCCCTAATCTGTATTCTATTACAAGCGGAAAGGAATCGGGCAGGATGAAAATAGAACAAGCCGGTAATATGGCGCAGTATGGTAAGTCATTTCAAATGCCAAAAATAGCGGAGAATTGGTCGGATGACGAAAAGAAAGCATGGGCTGTAGGTTTGCTCTCAGGCTACAAAGGCCTTGACGAGGTCGAGGTCAAGCACATAGTGGTTGATAAGTCTGAGAAGCTGTATGAAAGACTTGAAATCCATGACAAGAGCCCCCAGGTATATGCAGTCATCAGCGGTAGTGTAGCAGTACCCGTAAGCGAAAAACTGGAGTCTGAATCCGTGCGATTCTACCAGGCCAAAGCCGGGGAAGCGATAATCGTGGATGAAAAGGTATGGCATGCAGGAGCTGTAGGAATTGATACTCCTGCTATTGTGATAGTTGTTCTTGCAGCTGGAACCAGTGAAACAGATACTATTAAGAAACCCCTACAACCGGCGGTTAAATTCGGATAGTATTGAGCTACAGGTGTGACTATTGCTGCGTGGGTGAATCCACACCGGTTAAAGGGGAGAAGGCTCACAGGCCCCTCCCCTTTAACCGTTCGAGCTTCATCTCCATATCCACTTCGCGCCCTACGTAGTCCAGCACTCTTTTGGGATCTGTCCACTCTGATGAGCTGTCAAAAAGGCACCCGAATCCCCTGCATTAGGTCTTCAACACTGAAGCAGATTACGTCTGCCCCCCTACCTCCTGTGGCCCACACGGTTCTCGGCCCATGGGCTTGCTTGCTACGACCTGCAACCGGAAGAAGCAGGTATACATGACCGATTGCGCTGACAGCATCTGCCTTTACATATAATTCGTCCCCGCAGGGAGTAAAGGTAATATTCGTGCCTTCGTCGTCGGCAAATACCCATTCCTCTGTCGGCTTACCTGTAATGAGAAACGAAAGGTTTCTGTATCCCATGCCTCGCACGCCCGTTGGCTCACCGAGATACATATTATCACCTAAGTTGATAGGCAGGATCGCGCCTCTCCTGATGAACACCGGGACCGTGTGAAGATCGCTTGGGTAACCGGATATAGTACACGGGCCGGCCACGATCTCCTCCAAGGTCCAGAGGTTAAGCCATGTCCCAGGTGGAAAATGCACCGCCCTCTCGCGCGTATGTTCATTGAGTATAGGTGCTACAAGCAGATCTCGTCCAAACATGTATTCGTCGTCGATGACAAACGATGCCGGGTCATTGGGGAAGTCTATCATAAGTGCCCTCATAAGGGGTTCGCCGCGTTCGGCTGAGTTCACTGCCTCGTTGTATATGTAAGGCAGCAGGTTCATTCTGAGGTTCGCATAAGTCCTGTATATCGGTATGATACGTTCGTCTCCGGTTCTTGCCTCCATGTTCCAAGGACTCCGATCCCAGTTCTCGCTGCCCCGACTTTCAGAATGAAACTGCACTGAAGGAGAGCATCCAATCGTACACACGGATAGAGGCTCCCACTATCGCTGGCCAGGCTGGATTTCACGAATAGAAAATGCGGGGGCTGACGAGATCAATGTCCCAAAAAGGTGAGAATGTCCCGATAGCCGTGGAATTTGAAGTGGCGGTTCCTAGCCCA
>DUVA01000089.1 GCA_012841305.1 Bacillota bacterium
CCTCGAAGAGCAGCCGCTTCCTTCCTCCCTAATTGAGGCTTCGTGGGAAACAGCACACTCTTCTTCTTCTCAGCATATTCTATTATCTGGACGTAATAGTCAGCGACAGGATCATGGGGAAACTCGCCAAGCACTTCCTGAAACATCCCTTTGCCAACTGAAGTCTTGCCTGCCTCATAGTTAGCAATACCAATCAAAGTCTTGACTATGGCTTTCTCTTTCTCGCTACAGATCCGAAGAGCATCAAGAAACGTGGAAACAGCCTTGTCATAGTCACCGCTGTCCAAATTCAATTGACCTAGAGCCAGCAATGCCCTGAGTGCTGAAGCAGAATCCGTTGTTCTGCTAAGACTCTCTGAATAGGCCTTCTCCGCCTCGGAAGTCCATCCCCTGCATAAGTAGGCATAACCTAGCCAGGCATACACTTCGCTCACTTCCGGCCCTTCCGGCTCGCTTTCGATTGCACGCGAGAAGGCGCGTATCGCATCTTCAAACCTACCTGATTGAAAGAAGTCAATTCCTGCCTCCAGGTCGCTGCTCGCCTGAATGCCGTAAGGAGCATCAGAGGAAGGAATACCTGCTGCCTGGATACCTAAAGACAATGCGAGTACAATAACAATCAAGATCACCGGGCTTGCTTTAGCTGCCGCAGTCACCTGAGGTAGAATAGGACGTGCCACGTAAACCCCTCCTTTATGGGTAAATTCTCTTCAACAGCCTTGGGAAGGGTATTGTCTCTCTGATGTGGTCAATTCCGCATATCCAAGCGACAACACGCTCTAGCCCCAGGCCAAACCCGGAGTGGGGCACAGAACCGAACTTGCGAAGGTCCATATACCATGCGTATGCCTCTTCAGGAAGATCATGTTCCTTTATGCGCGCAGCGAGAAGCCTGGGGTCATCAATTCTCTGGCCTCCGCCAATAATCTCGCCGTAACCTTCAGGTGCCAGGAGATCAGCGGACAAGCAAATCTCAGGCCTTGACGGGTCAGGTTTCATGTAGAAAGCCTTAATATCCGTGGGATATCTATGTACAAATACCGGCAATTCAAACTGCTCTGCTAAGACAGTCTCATCCCCGCCACCGAAATCATTACCCCACTCGAACTCAACACCGCGTTTATTTAGAATCTCCACTGCCTCATCATAGGAAACCCGCGGGAACGGAGGTTTTATGTTTTCCAGTCTACCTGTGTCCCTTTCCACGGTCGCAAGTTCATTTTTCCTTTCTTCCAGCACCCTTTGAACTACATAACTGATGAGTTCTTCTTGGAGTTTGAGATTTCCGTCCAGATCCACCCAGGCCATCTCCGGCTCTACCATCCAAAACTCTGTCAGGTGTCTCCTGGTCTTGGATTTCTCAGCGCGAAAAGTAGGCCCGAAACAATAAACCTTCCCCAGGGCCATAGCTGCAGCTTCCATGTAGAGCTGACCGCTTTGACTCAGATATGCAGTGGAATCAAAGTAATCCGTAGAGAATAAAGTAGTCGTGCCTTCACAGGCAGACGGAGTCAGAATCGGAGCATCAACCAAGACAAACTCCCGCTCATCAAGGAAGTCCCGGATTGCGCCTATGATTTCATGTCTTATCCTCAAGATAGCTGACTGCCTAGGCGTGCGTAGCCATAGGTGCCTCCAATCCATGAGGAAATCAACCCCGTGTTTCTTAAGGGATATCGGATATTCCTCTGCAAGGTGCACAGGCCGGACACCTGTCACAGCAAGCTCATAACCTCCGGGTGCCCTCTTGTCAGCCTTGACTTTGCCGGAGACCACAATTGACGATTCCTGGGTCAACTCATCACACTTTTGAAAATCCTCATCAGGGATCTCACCTTTGACGGCAACTGCCTGAATGAATCCTGTTCCGTCTCGTACAATAAGAAAAACAAGGGATCCGCTGGACCTCTTATTGTATACCCAGCCCTCCAGCTTGACTTCTTCCCCGACATGTTCAGCTATATGGGAAATATCGACACTTTGCACAGAACAATCCCACCAGTCTTACAAGAATTCGCACGGCTGCTTATTGCCCTACAGGGACACCTTGTGCCCTAATATTATACCATCCCCGAAACATGCCTGCCATAGCCTGACAACATCGGCAGATGGGCGGCCCGAGGCAGTCTAAAGATGTAAGCATGCTCCGCCAGGCGCGAGCATGAGCTTATACTGCCCCGAAGCTTATAGAAAACAGCACAAGCCCAGGCGTGCTTACACCGGCACAACCTGGGCTTGTGTTTCATTTGCTAACACCTACTGTAGCACGATTTTCTCTATTTAATCTGTTTCAATGTCGCGCTGACATAATAGGTCTGCACATGGTTGACTTCGAATTTCCGCGTATATGTGTAATAGCCTGGCATCACAACTGTGACTTCGTGTGTTCCCAAAGAAATGTCCTTAAGGAGAATAGGCGCTGTGCCTCGCTCCACCCCGTCTACGAATACCCTGCCTCTGGAAGGATTCGTAGATACGTTTATCGCAGCATACCTTGGCGCAGGCGGTATCACAGGAGGCTTTGGTTGCGGAATAGGTATCGTATAGCCTCCACCGACATAGAAGTATGTATTCGAGCTTACCCAATTTCGCTGCGGCGTTATTCTTATCTTCGCCTGAATAGCTCCAAAAACCAGGTCGGCTTCACCTTCGATGTACGATGTCTCGCCCCCTGCTCTGACAGACTGCTCGAGATACGGAAGAGAGAGTGGCTCAGTTGAAGAGAAGATCACCAGGTACTCTCTCCCAGAAGGCACTTCTACCTGCATGTTAGGAAGGACGTACGTCCTGTTCGCCATTACATAGTTGTTAGGAAACCATTGACTGGGCAGCAACCACCTGGAACGATTGGCAGCATCAATATTAAGGATATAGACATAACTGTTTTTAGTTGACCTGTAATAAACGTCTATAGAATCACCGGGGTAGTAAGTAGCCCCCTGTCCTCTATCAACCCAGATATCAGCCTTGAATTCAGGAGTTGGGTTCGGATTGATAAAGAGCGTAATCGGTGGCTCATCAGCAGCAACTCCTATCTGCGAAACACCAAGGAGAATAAGCAACGTAACTCCCAGCACCAGCCATTTATTATGGCTCTTTAACACTTTTATCCGCCCCTTTCTTCACTTTCTTGTTTATGACACTCTATAGCGACTCATCTGAATCTGTGTCTGCCAAGCTATAGTTCGGCGCCTCCCTGGTTATGACAACATCATGCGGATGGCTCTCGCGGAGACCGGCACCGGTCATCCTAACGAATCTCGTGTTTGTCTGGAGGTCTTGGATATCTTTCGCCCCACAATAGCCCATACCGGCCCTTAATCCGCCTATAAGCTGGTAGACAGTATCTGCGAGCGCGCCTTTGTATGGAACCATGCCTTCAATGCCCTCCGGAACCAGTTTATGCCGGGGGTCTTGAAAGTACCTATCACCTGAACCGGCCTTCATTGCTTCCACTGATCCCATACCTCGATAGATTTTGACGCTCCTACCTTTGTATATTACTCTTTCTCCAGGACTCTCCTCTGTTCCTGCAAACAACTTACCAATCATCACCACATCAGCACCGCATGCCAGGGCCTTTACTACGTCTCCTGAGTACTTAATCCCGCCGTCAGCTATGACAGGTATCCCGTACTGCTTAGCAACCTTTGCACACTCAAAGATAGCGCTTACTTGCGGAACTCCTATTCCAGCCACTACTCTTGTGGTGCATATGGAACCCGGCCCGACCCCTACCTTGATTGCATC
>DUVA01000008.1 GCA_012841305.1 Bacillota bacterium
TAGACAACATCCCAATGGGACAGTGGGACGGCATTGACGGCGACCCCATCACCCATGGCATGTCGATTATAGGAAACTGTCAATATGGGCTCGAGGACGCCCTGTGGCCGGATCTCAATGCCAGGCAGATCCTGGAGAGTGAGTTCAATGGCTATCAGCTATGGCCTGCTCTTAGATACGCGGATGAGACCTACCGCGTGGTATTTACTACTGTGCCATGGGAGGAGCTCCCCTTGCTCAATGAGGATGGAGGAGATGACGCAACTAACCCTGATCCTAACAACTCTGCGTACTTCCTCACGAAAACCTACGATTATCTCATGGGCGAAATTAACATTCCGCCCACCATCGATAAGGTTGAGGCAAACACCTACTTTGCAGAAGTAGGCGAAAAAATTACGTTTAGTGCCGATGCCCACGATGTAGATGGGGACACGCTGACTTACACTTGGGAATTTGACAACATTGAGAATCCTCCGGATGGACAGACGATCGAGATGGCATGGGATGAACCTGGCGTATATGAAGGCATTTTGACTGTCACCGACGACGGCGGTGAATGGACAAAGGCACCGATTATAGTGAGCATTCTCAATCCGGATGCGGTCATATTCGTAGACGACGATGATTCAAGCGGAGATACTGAAGATTACTTCTTCGATGCCTTTGATGCCATCGGGCAGGACTACCTCCCAATTATTCCAAAGCTGGTAATAGGGGAAACCGGCGCGAAGACAGGTCTCGAGCGGTTCCGTGTGGTGTGGAACTGCGGGGAGCTTGGAGGACTGAACCAGCTGGAGCAGACGGCAGTAGCCGATTTCCTTGATAAGGGAGGCGCCCTGTTCCTTGCCGGTCAGGAAGTCATGTTCGAGTTGGCGTACGAATCTCCCAACGGTATGGATTTTGCGCGCAACTACCTACATGTGACAACTGTTGGACATGATGTTGGAACTCAATACGTAGAAGGCGTCGAAAACGACCCTATCACTATGGATGTAAGAGTCTATCTCGAGTTCCCACCCGGTTTCGATGACTGGACCGACAGTCTGGGAATAGACGACGAAGCCAAGGCCATCTTCTTCAATGACAAGGGCCGGCCCTGTGCGCTGAGATATACAGGCGATAACCATCGTCTGGTATTCATGGCTGTTGCGTTTGAGGCATTCCCGTTTGAGCCGGTCGAGGAAACTCGACTCGAACACGTAGGCGTGCAAAACGGCGTTCCTCAGTTTGGTGCCGCAGATCTGTTGGCCAATATACTCGCATGGCTCACAAGGCCAACCGTAGTGGTGACTCAACCCGTAGCAGGGCAAGTCTGTGTTGGGCCCACTACTATCGGTTGGGAGGCCATAGACCCGATGGGAGAAGACCTTTCCATAGATATTGAGTACTCAACGGACAGCGGTAATACATGGGCCACTCTGGCTGTTGGCGAAGAAAATGACGGCGTGTACGTGTGGGACGTATCGAGACTTAACCACAGCGGCCTGTACATTGTCCGCGTGACAGCATCGGAGCCCGATGGCTTCTCAGGCAGTGGCGTTAGCGACCCGTTCGTAGTGTCGGTGGTAGGGGCTAATCAGTTCGTCGCAGGGCCTGTGCCCGCGTCCGATGTACTCAACTTCTACATCAACGCATCGGGCGGCGCCACACTCTATGTATATAACATGGCCGGAGGGCTCGTATTCTCTCATGAAATCGCAGCCGGACAGTTCTTCTACGCATGGCCTCTTGTGACAAATGCAGGAAAGCCACTTGCCAACGGACTGTACCTTTGCTACATGGTAACAGCAAACGGAACCAAGTCCGACATTATGCGGCTTGTCATCAGCCGCTGATTGAGGAGGTGACATCATGGAGAAAAAACTTAAGAAACGGTTAATAACGGTCGCCCTCGTGGTGATGGCAGTCACTTTATTTGCGCAGGCAGCGTTTGCCGCGCCTGCCGGAAACCCGGTTGGAACAGCAGTGATCTTCGACATCGGAATGGGTGCCAGGGCTCTGGGGATGGGCGGAGCATATGTGGCAATTGCCGATGATGCCAACGCAATATACTATAACCCTGCAGGGTTAACATATGTGGAAGGGCACAACGTCACGTCACTGTATTCATCTCTTCTTGGTGCCGGAAATTACCTCGGTGCAGGCTATGCACAGAAAAACCTTGGAGTCGGCGTAGTGGGCTTGATGTCAACTGTGACTGAAAGAGATGAGTACGGTAACCCCGGCAACTCCTTCGGGTACCGCGAAAGCGCCCTAATAGGCGGATATGCAGGCCAGTTCGGAATGTTCTCCCTCGGTGGCTCATTGAAGCTCTATTCTCAGGCTGCGCCCGGCAACACGGGATTCGGGATTACTGCAGACATCGGCGCACTCGGGGATTTGCCTTCAATCGAAGGATTGAAAATGGGAGGACTCCGAGTCGGGGCAGTTGCACGAAACTTCATCGGCGCAGTCAAGTACCAAAGCGGACATAGCGATCCCTTCGATCCGGTATTCGTCCTGGGCGCCTCTATGAAGCCTATTCAGAAGCTAACCGTAGCTCTGGACTTTGACATTACGAATACCACAGGTCACCTGGGCGCAGAGTATCTGATCATACCGGAAGTGGCAGTGAGGGCGGGAGGTGTTTTTGCCGGGGATGGCAATACGAGACTCACAGCCGGCGCAGGCTTCTCCTACCAAAACTTCCGAATCGACTATGCATATCAGACACACCGCGTACTCTCTGATTCCCATTGGCTGTCATTAGGAATATCGTTCTAGGCGAACACGAATAGGGCCCCCAATAGTACAGGGGGCCCTTCGTTTCTCCTAAACGGTCCATTCATGCGGATGAGGTCGGGCCGTATCAATATCAGGTGCTGTCAGGAGTGACGACGATGAAGGCTTTCTGCCATTATAGGTTCAGAGCCAGGGCCGGATTTTGTCAAGGCAACCCGCTTGGGGCGCCGTCCCCGAGTGCAATACCGGCAATCCTCAACGGTACGTACACTTTCTGGAACCGGCGATTACTTATGGTAATCTATCTAGTTGTGTCCATTGTCCTGCTCCTACTCCTAATGCATACGGGATTTGCCTACGCAAACGAGTTACAAGGCCCATCTCTCCGCATCGGAGGTGACGTGGAATTCAAGCTAAAGTACGCTTGGGGCGATGCGGCCGCCCTTGTTGGGTCGGGCTATACTGCAGGTCAGGCCGATGTCTTGCAGGTGCTTTCCCTCAATGTGCAGGGGCAAGTAACACCCGGATTGTCCATTTCCGCCAACCTCGACAACCGGAAAGACGGTAACCTGCAAGTACTGGAGCTGAGGCTCGATGGAGATCCGATCAAAGGCCGGTTCGGCGGCCTGTCCGTGAGATCGGAGAACCCATATACGACATATTCCGGGCGCCTACGTGGCCTGGAACTCTGTGCCACATTTCCCACGGTTGAGGCCGGGGTTACAGTCGGTCGCGTGCAGGGAATCGCCGCAAAGAAGACATTCCGGGGCAATACTGCCCAAGAGATCATACTCTACGAACCTCATGCTCCCTATGGCCCCTCCCCGTCCACCGGCGGATTCCGAGCTTCCATCGAAGGCATGGAATACTATTTGCTGACAGGTGTATATGATGCTGATTTCATGGGCACCTGGATACGATACGATGATGAGCAGACATCCGGTGAAGGCAGAAGCCTTGAGGCGACTTTGGACTTGTGGAACCTGGGATATCTGTATCTTGATGACCCTAATGAGCAAGGCGGAATATCCGCAGGCGGGAAAATACCCCTTGCCCACGGGCAGTTCGTGACAGTCTCCTCCACTCGAGACATGCTGGCCTTGCGGTTTGAGATTCGAGACATTCTACGCGGCCAGATACAGGCCTTGATCCGGGCTTACAATTCCAAGCACGGACTTTCGGGAAGCAGTCAAATGAGGTACCCCTTCATCTATGAAAGCGAAACTGAGGCAGCTTTCCTCGAGGATTTACTCTTGCGCCACGCGTACATAGTAGCGGGCATAGAAAATGGGAACGGCGCCATAGCCCTGGATGCAAAGGCTGACTCCTACTTTCGCCAACGCCTGTATGACCTTGGACAGGCGGATATTGCCCCCGGTTCCGTTCAAGTGGCAGTGCGCAAGGACGGGAAATTCCTGCCTGTAGAAACAGAAACACCTCTTGTGTTTCAGGTAGGATACGATACCGGCATAATTGAATTCGATTTTCCCTCAAGATTCTTCGACACATATGACGGAATCCGAATCCTGTACAACTATGAGACAGCCATGGGCACATTTAATCTGGGCTTATCTATTGCTGAAGGAAGCGAGAAGGTTTACCTCAATGATGTGCTCCTTGAAAGAAGCATAGATTACTCTCTCGACTACGAGCTAGGTATCCTCACTATATTCCGGATGCTTGAACCTGATGATGAAGTACGGGTGGAATACGAGTACTTCAGAGGCCCGTTTGGCAAAGTGACAGACTACAAAGCAAATTTCTACGGCGCCACAGTGGGATGGACACCTAACGATAGCCTCAAGTTGAAGTTGGAACTTGCCATGTACGCCGATGATCCGAAATCCGCAGCGCTGCCTGAATTGACTCCTACAATGCCAAACACCCACACAGTCGTGGGGTTTTCCGGGAAGTACAACAACAAGGGGTTAACTATATCCGGTGATCTGGCTATCAGCCACGACAAGTTCCCGTTCGATGACAATCGCAAAGCTAATGCAGCCAACAAAATATCGGGGATCATGGGTGCTGTTGATGCGGAAGGCAAGTCCTACATAGCGCTCGCTCACAATGACGGAATAAGCGTCGGGGGAGAAGAATTCCGCAACTACAGCGTAGGCTCAGGGCTTTCATCGCCAACTGTGCGTGATGTGACGTGTGCAGACGACACCTGGTTCTTCGCAACAGACAACGGACTCACTGTTTTCTCTGCAGCCCCCGGCCCTTCCGGTCAGAACCCCTTTGACTATGTGAGTAATTGGCGAAGAATATATGTGTCAGCCGGCTTACCCGGCAACGACCTGGCCTGTGTGGCGGTAACTCCTTGGACTGTCTGGGTCGGAACTCGTGACAGTGGATTAGCGTCCGCGGATCTAGGTAGCTTAGACACATGGCGGGCTTATACGAAGTCCAGTGAGTCAGGCCTGCCTTCAGATGCTATTTCTGATATCGCCTATGATCCCGTTGACAATCTGATTCTGGTAGGATCCGACTGCGGCGTGGCTGCGCTGAGCGGGGTCCGCTTTAAGTCTGAACTTCAAGCCGTACGTGTGAAGTCTCTTTGGTCCTCAGCCAACACCGTCAATGGCTTTCGCACTTTTGCAGCTACCGAAAGCGGGGTTTACGCCAGGGCTGACGACAGCCGATGGAGCCGGATCCTTGATACTTCGGAAGTGAGAGATCCTCTGTCCATCGCGCTCTGGAATGGATTGCTGTGGATAGGCGCTTCAGACGGACTGTATGTGTGGAACGGCACAACCTGTGAAATTGTCGAGGCTACAAGGGGATATGCCGTTACTGCAGTAGGCATAGGTCCGGGACACAAATATGAAGGTATGGAAACTTTGTGGGCGGGAATCGCCGGAAGACCCGTGGAAGGCGGAAAGGATCTCTACAAAATGGTGGGGTTTGAAGTCCTCACGCCTGAGATAGTTACCGAGCATGAAGGCCTTGCTCTCTGCATTGCAAGCCAGGATTCCAGGCACTATGTGGATATTGAAGCCCGGGAACACACTGCAACAGGTTACGCTGCACGGGCCAACGCCAGGTACGCTCTGGGAACAGGAAGCATATATGGAAGCTATGAAACTCTTTCCCCGGGGTTTACGAAAATAGGTCAGGCTTCAAGGCAGGCTATGGACATATGGAGCTTAGGAACGCAGTGGCCGCTGGGTTCCAGAGCCGGTGTCATGGCTGAACATTCCCAGTCGCGCACTCAGGCCTATTCCGGAGTGAGCCGGGATGAAGCCGGTAAGGAAATCCTGGTCATAACGAACAGAATAGGCGGAACAGTCGACATAGGGCCGAAGGTAGACGTCTCATACAGTATTTCCCAGATAGATGATAACGAAGCACCCGGATACGAACGGCACGAGCATACTTTATCCGTCGCAGGCCGTCAAAGCTTCTTTGACAACCGGCTTAGTGTCGGTGCAGGCTATGAGACTACCAGAAGCCAGAACATGATAAAGCCTGAGAATTCTTATGTTCAGGTCAGCCTGCGGGGCGATGCCACACTGACAATAGACGCCCTTTCCATATCAGCCAGATATCGAAAGCCTGTTAAAACCATAGATCCCGGAGGGCAGGATCAACATGTTACAGGGATAATGGAAACCGGCATAGCCGCTCAGTGGAGTAAACAACTCGGCCCCATAGCGTTAAGGACATACTACAGACAGACTACTCGGGATAATATCGCTACTCTCAAGACTTTCGACGACAAGAGAGCCGAAATACGGGCGACGCTGCCTGCACTCTCTTTCAGAGATAATAACCTGACTCCCACTGTTGTGCTGAAGTGGGACAAAACCACTCCGTTCTCAGGGCAAATAAGACAAGGCCTTGCGGTTCAAGGACATCTTTCAGGCACCCTGGGAGATTTCAGAACATCTACCGGAGTAAGCCTCAAACAAACAGAGTATGCGGGTATAGGCAAGCTTACTCTCGATACAGAGGTCTTTGCCACGCTCAGTTCAACCGCACGCGGGAAATTAGTGCCCCAGTTCGACTTAAGATGGAAACGATCCACATCTTGCCGGCCGGACTTAGGCGTTGTCTTCACTGATTCACTGACAGGAACAGCGCGGGCCATTTGGAGCCCCATGCAAAGCCTGAACAATGTAGCGTCCGCGACCTACTCTCTGACATCGTCCTCTGCGTTGACAGGGTGGCAGAAATACTCCCTCAGCTTGCAGGATTCTGTCGACTACAAATTCAGTGATAAGCTCACCATAACCGGAGAAGCTCTTATTAGATCGACCGGTACCGAGACTCATGCGCTATCCGCAGGCGACATCACTGACCTCAAAGGGACTTTGAAAGGCGGGCTCAAGTACCGTCTCAGCAACATGTGGTCACTGGGGATCTCCCTTGGATATCATACATACCGTCCGCCAACCGGGCCTGGCGGGCCTGCAAATGCCATTACCCTGGAGACAGGACTGAAGGCATCATTTTGACTCTTCTCTTGCATGTTCTATCACAGCTAAAAGTGTCTGCATGTACAATTGTGCCATTGTGTTGGCAGTTTTATTGGAGTATTCTGATAATTCTGCCAATGCGGCAGGAGTTTGATACCCCTTGTTGTAATAACTAGTTGAAAAGACAGGCACATGTTGAGAACATACTCTCCACTTTCCCAGTATGCAGGCGCATTCTTCCTAGGCAAATCTCAACACACATAACCAGACCTATCATGATCAAATCAGATCCCGGGCTTCTTGCCCGCAGCAAGGTGACGTCTTGTTGTTTTGGCCTGCTTTCGAGTAAGCGACTTGAACCGGGACTCAAGATTCTGTACAGCTTGCGCCCCGGTTCAAGAGACAAGGAGGTGATGAAAAGACAACTGGAATTGCACCGGCTACTTGGTTGTTCATTGTGTTCCCTACTTTGATCTGCTGTATCACCAAGCGTTCAATTGTGGACCTTGGTGGAAAGGAGGGCAAGTAACACATGTTTCTTGGCAGACAGAATAAATTCATACTTGCTGCTACGCTAATCCTCTTGGTAGTCATGACCTACGCTGCTGCGGGAATCGCCTTGGCCAAACAGGCAGAACCTCGCGGCGGATGGCAACCCGGTCCTGACGTGTATCATCCAAACAGGATCATAGTGCGCTTTTCCCATGCTGTTACTGCAAATGCCGCTGTAGCTTCAATACAACAACTAGGCTACTCAGTGCAGACAATCGCGGATTTCAAACCAAATCCGGAATTTCCGCACGGTGTAAGAATAGGGATAGTGGATCTTCCTGAGGGCGTAAGCCCCGACTCAGCAATATCAAGACTCCGCGTGGCTCCTGGAATTCTCTACGCTGAGCGGGATTACATCCGCTACAAAGACCAGGTGTACGGTGATGCCCCAATCATCCCTAACGATCCCCAATTCAACAAGATGTGGGGCTTGCATA
>DUVA01000009.1 GCA_012841305.1 Bacillota bacterium
AATCCTCCCTGGAATCCAACGCGCTTTTACCTTGAAGCGATAAGTGAATCGCAGCGCAGGTTCTTGTCGACTCTATGGAATGTATATTCCTTCTATGTTCTTTATGCGAACGTAGACGGGTTTGATCCTGATGCGTATCAACTGCCGACTGAAGAGAGAGGGATCCTGGACAAGTGGATCATCTCACGGTTCAACGGCCTGGTAGACACTGTCCAGAGTGAGCTTGAGGCCTACAGTATTACGCCTGCAGCCAGGGCTATAGAAGAGTTCACAGATGATTTGAGCAACTGGTACGTAAGACGGTCCAGGCGGCGTTACTGGGGCGCAGAGATGACTCAGGATAAAATTGCAGCTTATCTGACGTTGCACGAGATACTGGTAGGCCTTTCGAAGTTGCTTGCCCCGTTTACTCCTTTCATCTCAGAGGAGATATATAGGAATCTAGAGGGAGAAAGGGGAAACGGCGCCCCTGAGAGCGTCCACCTTTGTGATTACCCTGTCTGCAACAAGAATCTGGTCGATTCTGAGCTGGAGCGGAACATGGCAGTTGCAAGGAAGCTTGTGACTTTGGGTAGGGCGGCAAGAAATAAGGTCAACATTAAGATCAGGCAGCCTCTCGGTGAAATGGTGGCTGTCCTTCAGGATTCCAGGGACAAGAAGGCTGTACACGAGCTGGCGACGATTATCAAAGAAGAACTAAATGTCAAATCCATTCGCGTTGCCGAGGATGTCACGGAGTTTGTGGACTACAAAGTAAAACCCAGGTTTGACCTCTTGGGACCGAAATACGGCAAACTGATGAGACGCGTTGTAGCCGGGCTGGAGAGCTTGAATCCCAGAGAAATCGTGGCCAGGCTTGAAGATGGGGGAAGTGTTGACGTTCCTTGCGGGGAAGAAACTGTACCTGTCCTTGCTGAGGAACTGGTCGTTGAAACTGTGGAGCAGGAAGGCTTTGCCATTGAAAGTGAGGGAGACGTAACATGCGCACTTCACACTGCGCTGTCTCCTGAGTTAGTCATGGAAGGCCTTGCCAGAGAGATGGTAAACAAGATCCAAACGATGCGCAAGGAAGCTGACTTCAATGTTGAGGACAGGATCGTGACGGTGTTCTGGTCTGACAGCGAGGTGGAGAAGGCGTGTATGCTCCACAAGGGCTATATCATGGAGGAAACCCTTTCCAGGGATCTTGTATACGGTGGTGAGAGCGGACTCGCTGAACCTGTAGGCGAGCATAGTCGAGAGTGGGACCTAAATGGCCACCTTACGGTAATCAGCGTAGGACGTAAAGAGGGGGACGGATTTGGGCACAGAGGCTCGGAAGCGTGAAGTCAGTGCAGGGATAGTAGTGTTTGCCAATGACGGTGTTCTTGTGATCCGGAACCGGTTCGGTGAATGGGTCCTACCCAAAGGCAAGATAGAACCTTTTGAGACTCCTCCTGAAGCTGCTTTAAGGGAGGTATTGGAGGAGACCGGGGTCAGAGCGGAGATCATGTGCTCATTGGGTGCAACTGACTACACATACGTGTCAGTTGTCACCGGTGAGCTTGTAGACAAGACTGTGTACTGGTATGCGGGAGCGCCTGTCGGATATGACGACGGAGTGTACCCGCATACGGAACCTCAAAGGGAAGAAGGAATCTCCCATGCCCAGTTTGTCTCCTGGCAGTCCGCATTGGACATGTTGACTTACCAAGACAGCAGAGACCTTGTGAGCATGGCAAGAAAGCGTATTATCGATCCTGGTTCGGACAAGGCGGGAGGGAAGGGAATCTATGAAATTAGGCGTGATAAGTGATACTCATGGTTCCTTGCGTGCATGGGATGAGTCCCTTCGTGTTCTTGGTGATGTAGATTTGCTTCTCCATGCAGGAGACGTGTTATATCATGGTCCGCGGAACCCACTGCCATATGGGCATGACGCTAAAGGCCTGGCACAAGCGATTAATCAGTATCTCGGAAGGATGGTCATTGCAAGGGGCAACTGCGATGCGGATATTGATCAAGTTGTCATAGATGTGCCTATTCAAGCCCCTTATGCCATTGTTATCGTAAACGACGTGTCCATAATGGTTTTGCACGGGCATATGACTTCAGAGGAGCAATTGGCAGGACTTATCAGACGACATGGATTAGACATTATCGTGACCGGCCATACCCATATTCCCGCCATAGTTAAGCCTTTCGGAGACTCAGGCGGTGTCATAATTAACCCAGGTAGTCCGGCTCTGCCTAAGACAGTGGAGCGGCGTGGAACTTGCGCGCTTATCGAAGACAGAACCATTAAGATTATTCATGTAGACGATGGATCAGAAGTTATGACTTCAACATGGTAATTCAGTCTTAGGCAGGATATTTCGAGTATACGGCGAATCTGAATTAAGATAATTGGATCAATATTCATCCTTGGTAAGAAGCGGGTAATGCAAAAGGAGGCAACCTAATGTACCGAAGGCTTTGCCGGGAGGCTTTGGTCTGTGTACTACTTATGTCAATTAGCATTGGGATGGCTTACTCTGTAACAGCTGTCGCGGCAGGCTCCGGCCAGAAGGTCGGGGGTCCCGGAGTCGTACAGGTCTATCCGTCTCATGGCATGGACAATGTTCCTGTGGACACTTCTATACATGTTGTTTTCAGTGAGCCTATGGATGAGACATCGACAATTTCAGCGATTTCCATATCTCCCACTCCCGAATTGAGTCACTCCACCAGTTGGCAGTTTCTCCATAATAATTCGGTATTAGTGATTACTCCTGCTCGTCCCCTGAAGTATTCCACTACCTATAGAGTGACGGTAAAAAGGGACGCGATGAATTCCGGCAACACCGGACTTGGGCAGGATTACGAGTGGTCATTCACTACCGTCGAAAGCCCGGCGTCGCCTGTTGAGTTACCCAGGAACGGGGGATTCGCCGAAGGAGATATCACCGGCTGGAAATGGTCTCACACAGAAGAGAGAGGGTCCAGAGCTGCACAGTGGAGCATAGTATCAGACAAAGACAGGGAACATGTTCTCTCTGTGTCCCGTCCGCCTACTTTTGAGATGGGCTCTTGTAGCTTGGAGCAGGCTATAAATGCTGAAGTTCCCCTGACAGGTTTAGTATTTCTATCGTTTGATGTAATGATCGGTGATTACACGCTTAAGCAGTATGATCCCAAGGATACGTATCCTTTGAAAGTCACCGTCACCTACCTGGACAAGGAGGGGAAAGAGCGGTCTTTCGTCAGGGCATACTACTACTACATGCCTGTTGAAGGTGGAATTGCCGGTTTCTCTGAGTTCGTCGAGGCAGGGAAGTGGTCGCAGAAGTCATATAACTTGAGCGCCGAGGTTCCAAGGCCTTCCTATATCAAGTCGCTTAAGCTGGAATTTTCGGGTTGGGCATGGGTTTGCATGGTGGACAACATAAGGTTCGTGTGGTAGCTTTCAGGACACCGCTGTCTCGTTATTGTGTGGTTTACCGCCGAATTTTGCCAAGCCGCATCTTAGTGGTTGAAAATCGACGGTGGTTATGTCAATAGGCGTGATCCCAGGTGGGTGCTATTTGACGATTGCTTACGAAGGGCATGATAAAAAATTCGACGGGCTCCTACAGGGAAATTCGCAGCTCGTCGAATAATGGGGAAAGAAGATTAAACTTTGTATCCTAGGTTCGTGTTTACCGTGCACGTTCAACTTTTCCCGCGCGAAGACATCTCGTGCAGACCTTGATTCGCTTTGTCTTGCCATTCACATAGGCCCTTACGCGGCGGATATTTGGGAGCCATCTCCGAGAAGATATTTTATGAGAGTGGCTTATTTGTCTGCCTACTCGCGGTTCTTTTCCGCATATGTCGCATCGACTTGCCATGCCTATTAGCACCCCCCGTCTTGAAAACACCTCTCG
The DNA here is from genome assembly GCA_012841305.1 of Bacillota bacterium. GTDB lineage: Bacteria > Bacillota > SHA-98 > UBA4971 > UBA4971 > UBA4971. The sequence goes on from DUVA01000009.1 coordinate 3,885, forward strand.
CGTATTGTATCATAGCAGCGCGGGCGGCGCAAGAAGCTCTTGTGTTTTACGGGACGTGTTTCTAAAGGCACAAGGAACATGAATAGCATTACAGAAAAGGAATTCTCCGAGTTCTGGAGAAATAAAAAGAAAGTCTTTGCTGCCGAATGGCTGAGGCAGGGGGTAGCTAGTCAAATGGGAAGAGATGTCAGCACCGAACTGGGCCAGATTACCATCTCTGACGAGGTGATAGCCCTCATTAGCGGGATGGCTGCAACTGAATGTTATGGCCTTGTTGGGATGGCGTCAAGAAACATTCAAGATGGAATAGCTGAGCTCCTCGGTATGGATAACATGGGCCGGGGTGTGGAAGTGAGGCTTGCCGGGGATGAGGTTGTGGTAGGCCTCTACATCATAGTTGAGTATGGGACGAAGATTACTGAAGTAGCGCACAATGTCATGGACAAGGTTAGGTATGTTGTGGAGAGCATGACAGGTCTTAAGGTTTCAAGAGTAAATATTACGATACAAGGTGTGAGGGTGACACATGCCCGAGAGGATGAGCGTGAGTGACCGGCGACAGGGGGTTAGCCCGTTGGGGCGGAGTTTACTTGATGCAGAAGACTTCGCACGTGCGATTGCTGCTGGGACAGAATGGTTAGGCGCAAACAAGGAACTTGTCAATGCGCTGAACGTATTTCCGGTTCCTGATGGAGATACAGGCACAAACATGCACCTGACACTCCTCGCCGCTGTGCGGGAGATTAGCAAAGCCCAAGGCAAGACGTTATCTGATCTAGCTGAAGCGGTAGCGTTAGGCTCCCTAATGGGGGCAAGGGGGAATTCAGGTGTTATACTTTCACAGCTCTTAAGAGGGTTTGCAAAAGGTGTTGAGGGAAAAACAACCCTTGATGTAGCAGGACTTGCCCGAGGACTGCAAGTAGCAGCATCCATGGCATATAAAGCAGTGATGAAGCCGGTTGAAGGCACTATGCTTACAGTAGCTCGGCAAGCTGCCCGTTCTGCCGCAGAATGTAGGCGGGACAACTTGGATATAGTCTCAGCGGTAGAGAAAATTCTAAGAGATGCCCAGGACACTCTGGAGAAGACCCCTGAGATGCTTCCAACACTCAAAGAGGCGGGTGTTGTAGACGCAGGCGGGCAGGGCCTCGTATTCTTCTGGGAGGGACTTGTAAAGTCAATTCTGGGAGAAACAGTATTCACAAGGCGGGATACTCTGGTTGTGGTTCCTCAGAAAGCAGACGCCGCGCCTGCTGCAAAAAGGGTCAAGGAGATCGCAGAACCGGATCTGGAGTTCCGGTACTGCACAGAGTTTCTTGTGAAAGGTAAGAATCTACCCCTTGATATGCTCAGGCAAGCTCTGGCCCGTTTCGGTGATTGCGTCCTTGTTGTGGGCACCAGTGATGTGGCGAAGGTGCATATCCACACTAACCATCCCGGGCAGGTGCTGGAGCACTGCATTCGCATGGGTGAGCTGCATGAGATGAAAATAGACAACATGGCTTACCAGCATAACGAATTTGAAGAGGCAAGGTTCAGGCGTAACGGAGTTGCCTCTGCCGATTATGATGATGAGGAACAGGATTCTCCGGAGAAGGCTGGTTCGGAGGAAGCGGCTAACACCAAAGAACGCAAGATAGAGAAGCCTGTAGGGGTTGTAGCTGTAGCCATCGGAGAGGGGCTCTCAGCAATTTTGAAAAGCTTAGGCGCTGACGTTATCGTTGAAGGCGGACAGACAATGAACCCAAGTATTGAGGAGCTAAGGGACGCTGTCTACGAGGTGTCAGCAAAGAGCGTCATTATCCTGCCGAACAACGGCAATGTGATTCTTACGGCAAACAAGGTGAAGGAGCTTGCGCCTGACATAGACACCGTAGTAGTCCCGACAAAAACCATTCCTCAAGGGGTTGCTGCTCTTGTCACTTATAATCCTCAGGCAGACGCTGAATCTAACCGAGAATCAATGCAAGGTATGATATCACAGGTAAGCACAGGTGAGGTTACCTATGCAGTCCGTGCTTCCTGCGTAAATGGATTCACCATTGATGAAAAGGATTTCATCGGGATAAAAGACGGAGAGCTATGCTCAACAGGTAAAGAGCGGAATGAAGTGGCTATGAACCTTGTAAGTCAGATGGTAGATCCTGATACTTCCCTCATTACCATATATCACGGTGAGGATGTTCACTCTGAAGATGCCAACGGGTTGGCGGAACGACTTGCTGATATCTATCCGTATTTAGAGGTTGAAGTCCACTATGGCGGACAGCCTGTATATTACTATATCATCTCAACTGAGTAAGACGGGATTCAAGAGAAGAACAGTCTTACCATGGGGAAATATAAGACGACGGTCTTACGACCGTCATCCCGTGGGAGAGGAGAAACCGGAGGAAGAGCTTATGGGGGAGGGTTTTGGAACCCCGGCACCGCCCAGGTACCGTTATCCTCGGCTCTTCTTTCGATTGTAGTTTGTGCGAGGCTGGGTGTTCTATACAAGGACTATCATGGTAAATGATACCATTGGAGGCGTTTATTTCATTGCGTGTCATCGGGGGGATCGCTAAGGGACGTCGTTTAACTGGAGCAGGCAGCGGAAGGACGCGTCCTATTCCCGATAATGTGAAGAAATCCTTGTTTGATATCTTGACTCCTTATATTCCCGATTCCAGGTGTCTTGATTTATTTGCCGGAACAGGTGCAATCGGGATTGAGGCATTGAGCAGGGGAGCCGGGTGGGCGACTTTTGTTGAGTGTTCGCCTGCAATGGTCAAGGTGATCCGCACTAACCTCGATGCTACAGGCCTCGCATCTTGCGCAAAAGTAATCCAAGGCGATGTCAGAAGACTTGTGCCTGCTCTCTGTCGACAGGAGGAAATGTTTCATATCATTTTTGTGGATCCGCCGTATGGCCATGGGCTGGTGCCTGTAACCCTGGACATCCTTTCTGCCCATAGGCTCTTGGATTCAGACGGAATTATTGTCACGCGTCACGAGAGCAGACAAGAAATGCCGGATGCCTTCGAAGATCTGGAACTTGCGAGACGGGAGAAATACGGCGACACAATAATATCTTTCTATATGCTTAAACGGTAAGGCTCATATCAGGCCCATCCCACAGTCTTGTATGGAGGACGCAACAATGAAGATAGCAATATATCCAGGTAGTTTTGATCCGGTTACCAACGGCCACCTAGATATTGTGGAACGAGGCGCCGGACTATTTGATAAGCTTATTGTAGCAGTGGCCAAGAACCCGGATAAGGAGCCTCTTTTTACTCTTGACGAACGTATCGCAATGCTGAAAGAATCTGTCAGCCACCTTCCAAACGTGGAGATTTCATGTTTTAGAGGGCTCCTTGTGGATTTTGCTCGTTGTGAGCAAGCCACTGCTATCTTGAAAGGGCTACGGGCTTTATCGGATTTTGAATATGAATTTCAGATGGCGTCAGTAAACAAAAAAATCGGTGATATAGAGACTGTTTTCATGATGACAGGCAATGAGTACGCCTACTTAAGCTCGAGCGCTGTAAAAGAAGTGGCAAGTCTTGGAGGGTGTGTCAAGGGTTTTGTTCCTAGTCATGTAGTAGAGATGCTCATTAAGAAATATAAGAAGATGAAGATAGATTTTCCGGAATGAGGGGGAAGAGCCAGGGTGGGGAAGATGGGACTGATTGAACTCCTGGACAGGCTTGAAGGAATAATTGAGGATAGTAGGAAAATGCCACTCACGAATAAGGTGGTGGTAGACGCGTACGATGTCTTGGAGCTTCTTGACAAGATACGCATTTCTCTCCCGGATGAGGTGAAGAAAGCAGAGGAATTGCTTAAGGAACGAGACAAGATTATTGCTGATGCTACTCGGGAAGCTGAAAACCTTAGAGGGTCAGCAAGCGAGTATCTGAAATCCATGGTTTCTGAAGAAGAGGTAGTCAAAGCTGCTGAGATAGAGTCAGGGAGGATTCTCGACGAGGCCAAGCGGGAAGCTGAAGGTATTCGAAAAGGCGCAACTCAATATGCAGCTGAGGTGCTCATGAAACTCGATGAAAACCTTGACCGGGCCCTGCAAGTGGTCAGGCGCGGAGTCGAGGAACTCGAGAAGAGCTCTGCTTGACACCCTTGACGCGTATGAACACCAGTTGTATTCGTCGGAAGAGCCATATGGTGACAGACAGTCCTACCATTATGGCCATTATTGTGAGAAGCCTCGTAAAGGACGAAAGAAGTCTAAGATAGAACGGAGCCTGGATTGCTGCGGGTTCCAGGACAAAGACAGGCGCCACCAGCTTTGCCAGGCCTTGTCCGTAAGGGCTCATGGATATTGCAGTAATGACAGCTGCAATTAATGCATGGATGAGTCGGGAAATGAAGTAAGGCGTCATCCTCATATCTGTTCCCGATACCATTGCAGATACTTGCCCGAATACTGATAACCCGGACCATGCGATTACTGCATTTGTCACCATAAGTCTATCCAGTAACGGCGCTGCTGCTTTACTCGCCAGCTCCGTTCCCAGGGTGATTTCGAAGAAGCCGCTGATCATAGGCGAAATCAAGGTGTCTTTTATGTTAAACGGGCCCGTGATGAGGGTGAGGGGCACTTGGACCAGCTTGAGCACGCCTGAGACAGTGAGCACTTCAATGATTACGGAGAACATCATAATGAAGCCCCCGACTAACAGCAGGCTGCCTACTGAATCACGAACCGAATCCCCGAATATCTGTCCCACAGGCCTACCGTCTGCCTGCCTTGCTTTATAGAGTTCATGAAAAGCCCTCTTAAAGATGTTTCCCTTGCCGGTGATACCAAGTTCCGGAATTCGGCGTCTCTGGGAACCTCCATGGAGTCTTAGCAGTACTCCGAGTATGATAGCGGAGATGTAGTGCACGCTGCATATTAATCCTGCAAGCTCCGGGGAATGAAACATTCCCACTGCTACTGCCCCTGACATAAAGAGGGGATCTGCAGTATTGGTAAAGGACGCTAAGCGCTCGCCTTCTATCTGGTTGCATAGGCCTTTTCTTCTCAAGTTCGCCGTAATTTTTGCTCCGATGGGATATCCTCCGGTGATACCCATGGCCAGGGCAAAGGCGCCTACTCCCGGCACGTCAAAAACAGGCCTCATCAAAGGTTCCAAGAGAACACCGAGGAAATGTACTACGCCAAAGGCCATCAGGATTTCTGCTGCCACGAAAAACGGAAGTAGGGCCGGAAACACAATTTCCCACCATACGCGTAGCCCTTCTATGGATGCCCGAAAGGCGACACTCGGGTATATCAGGATTACTATGGTAATAAAGAGAGCGCACCCTGCTACAAGATACGCGCTCCTATGAGTGAGAGGAGGTCTGCTAACCATGGCCTGAAAGCCTCCTTACGTTGCTCTTGCTGTCCTAGTGTCTTTTCAAGTATATTTGAATTGGCCCAGGGATATGCTTTCCCTCCTGTGCCCGGCGGGGAATATCATAGATTAGGGCAAAGTAGAATAGATAGAAGAATCCACGAATACGTAAGGTAACGCCGGAGGGAAATGGCTTCATGAGAAAGAGAAACATATGGCTGGAAGTAGGAGCTGCGCTAATCATAGTTGCCGGTATCCAGGGCTATCTTGCGCGTAATTATCTTATCATAGGCCCTGGTCCGGTTCAGAAGCTTGAAGAAATGGTGACTGTTGAGACCGGCAACAAGGATGCTCAAGGAGCGTTTTTGCTAACCGCGGTGACCAGCGCTCCTGCAGGTATTCCTTCGTGGATTGCAGCGCTTATTTCTCCAGACATTGATATTGCAAGGAGATCGCAAGAAATTCCCAAAGGCATGGACCTTGAGAGATATATTAGCATCATGGAGAGTCTGATGCGGGAGAGCCAGGTAGTTGCAGGGGCTGTTGCTTTGGAAAGACTGGGTTTTCCCGTTAGAGTGGAGACTGTTGTCAGAATCGAGGCCGTGCTTGCCAATAGTCCTGCCAAGGGCATACTTCAACAGGGGGACATTATATTGGCTGTTGATGACAGGCGAGTAGCCACTGCAGATGAAGCAGTGAAAATTATCAGCCGAAGGGCGCCAGGAGAGGAGGCGCTGCTCACCGTCTCCAGACAGGGAAAAATCAAGAGACTGCAAGTGGGAACCGGCCCCCACCCTGAGGATCTGGCGCGTGCTGCTGTGGGGATTCTTGTCAGTTCCAGTCTGACATATGATCTTCCCATCAATATTGAAATTGATTCCCGTAATGTCAAAGGCTCATCCGGAGGCCTGATGTTCACTCTTGAGATTCTCAACCAGCTAGACCCGGTTGACTTGACAGGGGGCCAGCTTATTGCGGGAACTGGGACTATCGGACTTGACGGTGTTGTCGGCCCCATTGCCGGGGTCAAGCAGAAAGTAGTAGCCGCGGAGCGGGGAGGAGCTGCATATTTCCTGGTTCCTATGGAGAACTTTGATTCCGCGGCGAAAATCGCAAGCAACTTGAAATCCATTGAGGTTATCGCGGTCAGTGACATAAACGAGGCTATCGCAATATTGGATAACATTTCTAGGAGGAATAATGGCACATCTGGCGAATAATAGAGAGACAAGAAATGAATTCCGAGTTTCGGGGGGCGATTTGTTTTGGCGCTCTGCGTTTGGAGAGCCAGACCGCACGGGACAGTCATTGCTCTCATTTTGTTTTTGTTTTTGCTTTGCGCGTTCTCGCCTGTAGCCGCGAGTTATCAAGGCGTCTTGAAAAAAGGAATGAAAGGCGATGCTGTTCGAGAACTCCAGGATGTCCTTGGCAGCCTGGGGTTCTTAGAAGGGGAAAGTGACGGATTATTCGGGGATAAGACACTGGATGCCGTACTGGCTTTTCAAAAAGCAAACAGTCTCAACGTTGACGGTGTAGTAGGCGCTGATACATGGAATCTTCTCGAGACGGAAATTGCTCGCACAAGGATGAAGACCTACATAGTCAGCAGGGGAGATACTCTTTATGACCTTGCCAGACGACTTGACGTCACCGTTACTGAGCTTGCAGCCATTAACAACATATCTGATCCCGCCCTGATTAAGGTTGGACAGGAACTTCTGATTCCTGCCCCGGGCACTGCCGTATCCAGAGGAGATCGTGGATCCTGTGAAATGCTCCACTGGGATTCAGTAAATCGTATTTTCAAGGTGGGCAGCATAGCTACGGTAATCGATGTTAGGACAGGCCTGACATTTCGTGTAAGGAGAAGGGGAGGAAGTCTTCACGCTGATGTGGAGCCTTATACAAAAGATGACACGGCTATCATGAAAAGGGTCTGTGGAGGAAGCTGGACCTGGGATAGAAGGCCTATCATAGTTCAGATAGGCGGGCGCAGGATGGCAGCTTCCATGAATGGAATGCCTCACGGGGGCCAGAGTCTTGGTAACAACAACTTCAAAGGCCACTTCTGTCTGCATTTTGCCGGCAGCAAGCTTCATAACTCTCGTAAGTCCTGCCCTCAGCACCAAAAGTGCGTGAAGGAGGCTGCCGCAAGCTAACCGCAACGTGCCCTCTTTCTTCTTGACTCAAGCTAATCCCTGTTCTATAATTCAATATGTCTTACAGGGGAGTGCTTTTATGATAATAGACATATCCACGGTAAAGGATATAAAAGGCGCAAGCATTGAAGTGGAATTAGAAGGCCCTCCTGATCCCATGGCGATAGCGGGTGTAACCCTTAAGCCTGTGACGCCGGTACATGTTGTCGCGAAAGCGACTTCTACCGGGCATAGCGCCATTCTCGTTCAGGGGAAAGCCAGGGCAGAGTTTACGGCTGAGTGCCACAGATGCCTTAGGGAGTTCGTATTCGACGTTGAGACAGAGTTTCAGGAGCAGTATCATAAGGCGGTTCATAGGCCTTCGCCAATGTCTGAATACGAAGAGGATGAGGTTTTGACTTATAACGGAGATTTCGTCGATATTTCCAAGGAAGTCAATTCCCATTTGGCTTTGTCCCTCCCAATTCAACTTATTTGTTCCAGCGAGTGCAAAGGCCTGTGCCCTGTTTGCGGTAAGGACTTAAACGATGGGGAGTGTGCGTGTTCGGAGGAAAAGGGCGATATCCGTCTTGCACCCCTAGCGCAGCTCCACCCGAGTCAGGCTAAAGATGAGTTCTAGTGACTGGAGTGAGAATTAAGTGGCAAATCCTACAGGGAAATTCGGCAAGTCGAGGACACGGAAACGTCGTGCAAATTGGAAGATTGAAGCGCCGAAACTCATTGAGTGCGAAAAGTGCCATGCTATGAGGAGACCACACAGAGTATGTGTTGAGTGTGGCTACTATGACGGACGGCAAGTCATCGTTGTCGAAGGTGAGAAGAAAAAGAGAGCGTAGATACGATTCTTCACTGAATACTTTGTTTTCACGTCTCTGAAGGCCGGCAGCACTTCGCGCGGCCTTTTGTCATTTTGTCCCCAATACTTCATTTGCTCTTGCAAGTAGCAACAGATGCGATATATACTTAGTTTAGTATCTGCTATTAAGACTTGGTCATAATACCTATCCTTCTCATATTTTGCTTGGCATTGAGAGTTGATGATATGTGAAGCCCAGGCTCCAAAAGACAGATCGCCTCCGCCGCCTTGTAGAGGTCATAGAAGATGACCCGTTCATAACCGACAGAGAACTGGCCTGCTTGTTCAGGGTCAGTATCCAGACTGTACGCTTGGACAGGCTGGAACTGGGAATTCCGGAATCACGTGAGCGCACCAGGCGGTTAGCTAAGGAAGCAACGAATAAGGTGCGTTCAGTGGAGACAGGGGAGGTCATCGGGGATCTAATCCATGTGAAGCTGGGACAAGAAGGTATATCTGTGCTGGAAACCGACAAGGACATGGCATTCCGGCGTACTTCGATTGTTCGAGGGCATCACATTTTTGCCCAGGCAAATTCGCTAGCGGTGGCGCTTGTAGATGCGGAAATCGCGCTTACAGGGACTGCAACCGTGAAATACCTTAGGCCGGTTAAGGCTGGGGAAAGGCTTGTGGCAAAGGCGGAGATCTTAAGCCGGAGCGGCAGGCGACATGTAGTGAAAGTTACGACGAAAATAGGCCATGAGGACGTTTTCGCCGGGGAATTCACAGTGTTTGCAGTAGAAGAACCTGAAGGGTACAGTGAGGACTCAAGGAGGGGTTTCAATTGAGGATTGCCCTTGATGCAATGGGGGGAGACTTTGCGTCTTCGGAGACAGTGAGAGGCGCGCTTCTTGCCGTGGATGAGCTGGGCGTTGAGGTAATCCTTGTGGGAGACAGAAAGGATATTGAAAGCGAACTTGGCAAAGCCGGCGCAAGAAATGGCCGTCTTTCTATTGTGCACACAGGGCAAGTCATTCCAATGAATGAACCTCACCCTGTAGATGCAATAAGGAAAATGCGCGACTCTTCCATACTGACCGCATGTGACCTGGTGGCACAGGGGGATGCGGATGCAGTGGTGTCTGCCGGCAATACAGGGGCAACGATGATAAGCGCAATCTTGAGGTTGAAAAGGCTGGAAGGCACGGATAGGCCTGCTATTGCCACAGTGTTTCCTACAACGACCGGCTATTGTCTGATAGTAGATGCAGGCGCTAATTCTGAGTGCAGGCCTCACCACATGTTGAGTTTCGCTCTTATGGGGGATGCCTATGCCACACAGGTAATGGGCAGGGGAAATCCCCGGCTCGGCCTTCTCAGTATAGGAGAGGAATCTACTAAAGGCACCGAATTGACAATTGCATCTTATGAGCTGATCAGCAAAACCAACTGCAATTTCATAGGGAATATCGAAGCGAAAGATATTCCGCTGGGACGGGCGGATGTGGTTATTACTGACGGTTTTACCGGGAATGTCGTGTTGAAGCTGGCTGAGGGTGTAGGAGATGCCATGGTAAAGATACTGAAGGCATCTATAGAGAAGAGTCCTGTCTCTAGGATAGGCGCAGTTCTCATGCGTCCTGCCTTGAGATCCCTTGCCGGCAAAATGGACTATTCGGAGTATGGAGGCGCACTGCTTCTTGGTGTAAGAGGAGTTACAGTCATTGCTCATGGACGATCCCGCGCCAAAGCAATCAAGAACGCTATAGGAACTGCCAAAGCCGCCGTAGAGGGCAATGTCACAGAGGCTATTGCTGCTCGTCTCGGGACAGGCGGTTCTGAGAGGAGAGATAGCCTTGACAACTAGGATGCCCAATCTAAGAGGGGCAAGTATAGCCGGAACAGGAAGCGCTGTGCCTGAACAAATTCTAACCAATTTTGACTTAGAAAAAATGGTGGATACCAGCGATGAGTGGATTGTGGAACGCACCGGTATCCGAGAACGGCGAATAGCCGCCAAAGGAACGGTCACGTCTGACCTGGCATGCGAGGCAGCTTTGAAGGCGCTGGATGACGCAGGTATGACCGCTCGCGAACTTGACCTGATTATTGTCGCCACAGTCACGCCTGACACAATATTTCCGTCATGTGCATGTGTGGTTCAAGGGGAAATCGGAGCCGAGAATGCTGCTGCTTTCGATATCAGCGCAGGATGCACAGGGTTTGTCTATGCTCTTTCCGTTGCGCGGGATCTTGTGGCTTCCGGCAGGTACGATAATGTCCTTGTAATCGGCGCTGAGATACTCTCTAAGATTGTGGATTGGGAAGACAGAAACACTTGCGTGCTGTTTGGCGACGGAGCAGGGGCTGCCGTCATCAGGCCTTGTGCCTTGGGCGAAGGTATCATCGAATGCGTCCTGAGATCTGATGGAGCCCGCGGTGACGTGCTGGTCCTTCCTGCCGGAGGATCCAGAATGCCGGCGTCCCGTGAGACTGTGGAATCGAAACTCCATTACATTCAAATGAAGGGCAATCTGGTGTATAGATTTGCCGTAAGGGTAATGGTGGAAGCTGCTCGTGAGGTCCTTGATAAGGTAGGCTTGAAAGAAGAGGACATAGACTGTGTCATTCCCCATCAGGCAAATCAAAAATTGATAGATCTCGCCGCTGAGAGGCTGGGTATTCCGGGCAAAATCTACTCGAATATTGAGAGGCTCGGTAATACGTCAGCCGCCTCTATTCCTATAGCTCTTGATGAGGCAGCCAGATCCGGGGTGCTGAAGAATGGCGACATGGTCTTGCTCGTTGGGTTTGGCGCCGGCCTTACTTGGGGCTCGGCGATACTTAAGTGGAGTAAAGAACAGAAGGACAGCGGAGGCATGTAGGGACAGCGGAAGCATGTAAAGTTGCGCTATTCAGGGCGGTGGCAGGCATTGGGTAATCGCGGCAAAAAGCTGGCGTTCGTCTTCCCGGGGCAGGGATGCCAAAGGGTCGGTATGGGGAAGAATCTTGCGGATAACTATGAAGAGGCGAGACGGGTTTTTGAGGAGGCAGATGAAGCTCTCAGGTTCCCTCTGTCAGAGTTATGCTTCTACGGACCTGAAGAGGAGCTAACATTGACAAGAAATGCTCAGCCCGGGATTGTCGCAACATCAGTTGCTGCTTTTGCCGTGATGAGATCCGAGGGAATCATCCCTGATATAGTAAGCGGTCACAGTGTAGGCGAGTATTCTGCGCTGGTAGCCTCCGGTGCGCTCTCGTTGGAGGACGCTGTGAGGCTTGTGAGTATACGCGGTCAGCTAATGGAGAAAGCTTGTCCCCCTGGGGTAGGCGGGATGTCCGCTGTTTTGGGATTGGATAGAGACAGTGTTGTCGTGGTATGCGAGGAAGCTTGCTCCGTCGGATGGGTGGAGCCGGCAAACTACAATTCTCCCGGCCAGATTGTTATATCAGGAGATCAGGCCGGTCTCGAAAAGGCAAGGGAGTTGTGCCTGGCCCAAGGCGCAAGGAGGGTAATCCCGCTTAAAGTCAGCGGGCCGTTCCATTCAAAGATAATGGAACCTGCAAGGCGTGCGTTGGAATGCGAGTTGGAAAAGGTGAATTTCCGGACGCCTTCTATTCCGCAAGTCATGAATGTTGACGGCAAGATATCCCGGTCCGGGGCAAGAATCAAAGAGTCTCTCGGGAGGCAGATTTCCGGCCCCATCCGGTGGGAGGATTGCGTACGGGAAATGTGGAAATCCGGCGCTTGTGTTTTTCTCCAAGCAGGCCCTGGGCGAGCCCTGACAGGACTTATCCGCGAAATTCAGCCGGAAGCTGAGGCGCTCGCGTTTGACGGTAGTACTCCGGTCGACGATGTTTTGAGATTTGTCCGGGAGGTTTGAGAGAATGAGGATGAAGGATAAGGTTGCGATTGTCACAGGGGCTTCAGGCGGGCTTGGTTCTGAGATAGCCAAGGCTTTTGGAAGGGAAGGCGCTCACGTTATGGCATTTGCCGGACGACGCCTTGAGGCTGCTGAGGAAGTGGCAAAGGAGATTGCTGCTGCAGGTGGCAGTGCTTTAGCAAAGAGTGTAGACGTCTCATCCCCTGCTTCTGTTGAGGGGGCTGTCTCTGAAATCTACGAGAAATTCGGGCGCATAGATATTCTCATTAATAATGCAGGCGCAAGACGCGACAACTTCCTTATCAGAATGACTGATGAAGAGTGGGAAGAAGTCGTAAACGTTAACCTCAGCGGAGTATTTTACTTCATGAGGTCAGTGGGTAAGAGGATGTTCAGGCAGAGATCCGGTAGAATAGTAAACATCTCGTCTGTGGCAGGCGTTCTAGGCAATCCCGGCCAGTGTAATTACTCGGCGTCAAAAGCAGGTGTGATAGGCCTTACTAAGGCTGCTGCCAGGGAGCTTGCCATGCGCCAGGTTACTGTAAACGCCATCGCCCCGGGTTTTATTGACGCAGGTATGACAAGCAAATTGAGTGATGAGATCAGAGAGAAACTAATACAAGGAGTGCCTCTTGGAAGGGCGGGTTGTGCCAATGATGTGGCAGAAGCCTGTTTGTTCTTGGCTTCTGATGCAGCATGTTACATAACAGGCCAGGTGTTGTGTGTAGACGGAGGCTTTGCAATGTAGATAATCCCGCGAAGTAGCACATGGAAGTTCAGTTGAGGGAGGTGAACAAAATGGCAGGTACTAAGGGAAAGGCAGATGAAGTCTTTGCTAAGGTGAAAGAGATAATAATCAGGGAAGCCAGGGTGGATGAAGCGTCCGTAACGCCTGACGCTACCATGAATGACCTTTATGCTGACTCTGCTACGAGAATGAGCATTGGGGATGAGCTGGATAGAGAGTTCGAACTGGGGATTCTCGATGTTGATCTCGCAGAAGACACCACGGTACAGGATATTGTTGACTTCATCATGGAGCAACTGGGAGAATCCGAATAGAAGATAACCAATCTGAAATCATAGGAAAGGCGCACGAAACAGTGTGGGGTGAGGATATGAGACCACGGGTGGTGGTGACCGGCATTGGAGCGGTCACTCCCATTGGCATAGGGAAAGAGGCTTTTTTTGAAGGCCTCCGAACCTCTAGAAATGGTATAGCGCGCGTGTCCGCCTTTGAGCCGGACGGTTATAGGACTCAGATGGCAGGCGAAGTGCAAGATTTTGCTGTTGAAGATTTCATGTCTGAGCGGGAAGCCCACCGGTTGGCTAGGTTTGCTCAGTTCTCGGTAGCCTGTGCCAAAATGGCCCTGGAAGACGCCGGCCTTGATGTTTCGGAGAATATCCGGGACAGAACAGGCGTTATGATGGGTTGTGGCATCGGTGGGCTCGACGTAACCGAGGCCCAGGTGAAGCTTATGCAGTCCTACGGCCCAAGGAGGATCAGCCCTTTCTTCATTCCCATGATGATCCCTAACATGGCTTCAGGACAGATTGCGATTTTTACCGGCGCGAGAGGCCCTAACCTCACTGTCACAACAGCGTGCGCCGCTTCTATGCATGCCATCGGAGAAGCGTTCCGGACCATTCAAAGAGGTGACGCTGAAATAATGCTGGCAGGGGGCACTGAGGCAAGCATTTCCCCTATGGGCTTTGGGGGGTTTTGCGCACTCAGGGCTATGTCACAGAGAAATGACATGCCGTATGCGGCCAGTCGTCCTTTTGATAAGGGAAGAGACGGGTTTGTTATGGGTGAAGGCGCATTTGTCCTGATCCTTGAGACCCTGGAGCATGCGCTTGCGAGAGGGGTGCGCCCGTATGCAGAAATTGTCGGATATGGAGCAAGCGATGACGCCCATCACATTGTGGAGCCGGATCCTGAAGGCAAAGGCGCTGCGCAAGCCATGCAGAGAGCACTGGATGATGCAGGACTGAGTCCATGTGACGTGGATTACGTCAACGCTCACGGAACGTCAACTCCCATGAATGACAGATGTGAAACAATGGCAATAAAAGAGGTGTTTGGCGTCCACGCGTATGAGTTGATGGTGAGCTCCACCAAGTCCATGACCGGCCACTTATTGGGCGCAGCTGGAGCTTGCGGTGTGACAGCCTGCATATTCGCTCATGAGACCGGGATTGTTCCTGCAACGATAAACTATGAAGAGCCGGATCCAGATTGTGACCTGGATTACGTGCCCAACACGGCGAGGCATGGCGATGTCGGTGTTGCTATGAGTAATGCGTTTGGATTCGGAGGACACAACGGCGTTATTGTGACCAGGAGATTTCAAGAATAAGCAAGGATCGTGTGATGGCAGGACAAAGAAGTGGAAGACATCATAAAGAGGATTCCAAAGCAATCTCCAAAGAAGGCTCTCTACATCAATTAGAGGGTTTGCTCGGGGTATCTTTTCATGACCGGAGCTTGCTCCGGAAGGCAGTGACCCATAGTTCTTTCGAAGGCGGAGGCCCTGCCGCAGGAAACGAACGGTTGGAGTTTCTTGGAGACGCTGTTCTGAAACTAACTTGCGCTTGGTATTTTTACGAGAAAGACCCTGTCTTGGCTGAAGGGGAACTTTCCGCCATAGTCGGGCAAATCGTAAGTGAAAGGTCTTTGGCATCGGCTGCAGTCCGTCTTGGCCTGTCGCGATTTCTTATGGTTAGCCACAGTCTTGAAGTGACAGGCGGCAGGGAGTTGCCTTCTGTGCTTGCAGATGCCTTTGAAGCGGTTATAGGTGCTGTTTTCCTGGATCAAGGGCTTAATGCAGCGCGGGACTTTGTCGTAAATAACCTTCAACTTGATACGATTGATACGCGAGACTGCCTGAAAGGGGCAAGTTTTCGGAACTACAAAGCAGATTTGCAGGAACTCTTCCAGAAAAGGGGAAAAGCCCTTCCCGAGTATAGAGTGGTGAGCGAAAAAGGTCCTGATCACGACAAGACTTTTGCAGTTTCCGTTTATTCTGAGGAAACCTCTGTGGGCCGAGGTGTCGGCAAAACCAAGAAAGAAGCGGAACAGGCTGCAGCTGAGGATGCCCTAAGTCATGTTATATTCGACTAATCCCCTGACAGAATCGAGAAATTTCGCATAACAAAGGATCTTTTGGGGTGATGTTGAATATTGATATAAGAGATGCGGCTTATGGTCCAAAACCTGGGAACGGGAGGTAGAAGGCGTGGAGGTACTAAAGGTGTCAGCGCAGTCTAAGCCCAAGTCAGTGGCGGGCGCCCTGGCTGCCGTGCTCAGGGAGAGAGGGTCTGCTGAAGTTCAGGCAGTTGGCGCCGGAGCTGTGAACCAGGCTGTTAAGGCGATAGCGATTACGCGAGGGTTTGTTGCGCCAAACGGAATAGACCTCATAGCCATTCCAGCTTTCGCCGAGATTCTAATCGACGGGGAGGAGAGGACTGCGATAAAATTCATCGTTGAGCCCAGGTAGATCCAAGTAGAGTATTCTTGAACATTAGCCGTTTTTTGAGTCGCTCTTAGCATTCGCATAATTTGGGACCGGTTTTGGACCTACAGCCTGTTTTCCTGGGAGCCGGCGCTTCAGAGGGAGCAGGCTGTGCCACTGATAGAGGTTGCGTGTCCAATTTTATAAGAATATTATCCCTTGGCCGATAGTATACATTTAGCGAACTCGGTAAAAATCGGTCAAGGGGGATTCCACATGTCCGCTGCCAATCAGGAGTTGGATCTCGAGTTGCTATGGCGAGCAAGGCAAGGACAAGAACCGGCCAAAGACGATCTAGTACGGAAGTACTTGCCTATGGTACGACACATTGTCCAAACCACAACTGTAGGAATCCACGGTTTGGAATTCGAAGATCTCACTCAAGAGGGTCTGTTCGGTCTCATCGATGCTATTCGTCAGTATGATGTTGAACGGCCCGGGGTAAAGTTCAGTTCCTTCGCGTACCTCTGCATCATCCGCAAGGTCTACAACAGCCTCCGTAGTCAGAGCAGTGGGAAACACAGACTGCTAAACCAGGCCTTGTCTTTGTATTCAGTTATGGATAGAGAAGGTTGCCGCCCGGTTGTCGACTTCATTCAAGGGGATTCTGTCAATCCTGAAACCGTTGTGGAAGATAAGTGGACGGGCATGAGGGTGGAGCAAGTCTTAAGAGATTATCTTTCTGTTTTAGAGTATGTTGTAACCGTCCTCTTGCGTCAGGGGTATACAACAAGTGAGATTAGCCGTGCTATGGGTCTTAACCTTAAAGCGGTCGATAATGCGCGTACTCGTGTTAAGGCCAAGCTGAGACGGATTCTCCGCAAATATGGCTCTCTGACTCATCCGGAGATCCCTCGAAAGATGAGAAAACGTGAGGACTTGTATCTGAAGGTTAAGGTGAGCCTGTGACCTCTCCATCCGTGCAGAACCGTGTTGGAAAATAGTACACGGTTTTCGGAAAATCCGCCGTGATGGCAAAATTCACGCCATATTTTGGGAGGCCAAGCGGAAATGCCGGTGTTTCTCGGGCAAGGTGATCGAATTTCGCACACCCCAACCCTGATCCGTGTTCGAAAATAGTACACGTCCTTCCTGAAGACCCCTGCGGTGTCCGATTTTCGATCACGGATTCCAAAACCGTGTTCGAAAATAGTACACGGTTCTCCAAACCTGTGTTCGAATTTCGATCAGGCACCGTCAGAAATCGCCTAATATGTAGCGTCGTTCGGGTTTGGTGATCGAAAAGCGAACACCAAACCCGGAAGGTGTGCTCGAAAATAGGACACGGCTTCCGAAAAATAACCGATTTTCGGGCGCCCTCCGACTTAGTTCGAAAAGTGTGTTCGAAAATAGTACACGACTTCCAACAATGTGTTCGATAATCGAGCACCTGGGCGAGGTCGGTGATCGAAAAGCTGACACCTAGGTCGCATACGTTGGTCGAATTCCTCTCACTCTCACGTTTATTTCCAAATGTGTGCTCGAATTTCGCACACTTGAGCCCGTCGGCGTGGTCGAATTTCTAACACCCGAGTACGTCCCTGAGGCATGCGGTTGAATTCACCGAACTTATTGGCGGAGAAAGCGGAACGGTTCCCTGGGAGGGCAACTCAGCCCCGCGGAAGCCTTCAAATCGGTCCGACTGGCTCTCAGGAAGAGCCACTCAACTCAGTGGAGGCCTTCGAATCCACCGGAGTGGCTCTCAGGAAGAGCCACTGAAGCGGATCTGAAGGTCTTTTAGGGCGATTTGATGGCTTCCGGACGGTAGATTGGTTCTCCAGAAGAGCCATGTTCCGCTGAGACATCCTG
>DUVA01000090.1 GCA_012841305.1 Bacillota bacterium
CCTGAGAAAATACAGGCATTTGAGTCCCGGGTGAAGCCGGAAGGTGAAAACCTGCCAAAGTCATAAGTGCGAAAAGTCCGATAGTCTTCAAAGTGACAGTCTTGCCCCCTGTATTCGGGCCGGTCACTACTAAGGTCCTGAAATCCTTCCCAAGTTCTACATCGATCGGGACAACATCACCTGAAAGGAGCGGGTGCCTTCCCTTGCGAATCCTAAGGTGTCCTGTGCTGTCCACGTCAGGTTCCAGAGCCTTCATGTCAATGCTGAGCATACCTTTGGCTTGCGCGAAATCGATGGCGCCAAGCGCGCTCAAAGTGTTGTGGATTTCAAGGCCCAGGCCGCTGACCAAAGCAGACAGTTCTCCCAGAATTCTCTCGACTTCCTGAGTCTCTTTGCCGGCAAGGGAAGTCAACTCATTATTCAACTCTACTATGGGCATGGGTTCAATAAAGAGAGTCAAGCCGCTGGCAGATCTGTCATGGACTATCCCGGGCACTGCTGTTCTTGACTCCTGCTTTACAGGAACGACAAACCTACCTGAGCGCAGAGTGATAATGGGTTCCTGGAGATGGCGAACAGATTGCTCTGACTTTATAATGGAATCAAGCCTGTCACGAATTCTACTGTTTACGGTGCGTATTTGCGATCGTATCCTTGCCAGTTCAGAACTGGCATCATCCACCACATTTCCGTACTCATCAATACACCGCTCAATTTCCCTGACAAGACCCGGTTGAGGGACAATCCCTTCAGCATACCCTCTGAGGATCTCAAAATCAGGGCCGAGTCCTATGATGAATTTTCTAAGCCGCATGGCCGCGGTTAGGGTGGACGACACGTCAAGGAGTTCCTCGGGCGAAAGAATTCCCCCGATTGCAGCCCGCTCCAGGATACTACGGATATCGCGGACGCCTCCGAGAGATACATCCCTACCTGCAGACAGGATTGCCCTGCCTTCAGTAGTCTCCCTCTGTCTGCGTCTGACCTCGTTGGCACAAGTCACAGGCCCGACACTGTCTGCAAGTTCCTTTCCTAAGCTCGTTGCAGCGTGGGCCCTCAAGCGCTCCTTAATCTTATGAAATTCCAGTACACGGGTTGACCTCTCATCCAAATCAGCAAACCCCCTGACATGCGCCTATCATTTCTGCGCTGTCAGGGATCATTATAACACTACGGGCACTCTCAAAACAGATTCTAACTATGAGTTCATCAGTTATCGCTCGTTTTCCGAGGTCTTAGGTGGCCCCACACGGTACGTACACTTTCTGGAACCGACGATTACTTATGGTGATCTACTCAGTGAGCAGGCGGCCTCTCAATGCTTACCTCAGGAAAGTCACCGGGCTCAACTGCGGCTTGCTGCTCCAGGACGCTTCGGGCAGCCTGCTTAACACCTTCATCCCTGGCATTTTCCGCAAGCCAAGCCACATACCCGGGATCCTGCCGTGCTATCTGTCCAAGAGGTTTCCGGATGTACTTCCCGAAGGTGAGGACCAGATCCTCGGGACTGTCAGAGACAGACGCATCGTCCGGAAGGATCGTATCTCCAAGCTCTTCTAAGGCCACCATGTCTATACCCACGGCATCTCTCATGGCCCGGGCTTTCGCTCTTGTTGCAGCCATTCTCAGAAGATGGGGTTGTATCGCCCGATTCACGCTCTCAGGTGATGCGTCCCCGACCTCCTTGAATACTCCGTCTTCAGTTTCGACTTCCGCCTCTACCACACCGTACATCCCGTTATCCATAGAAGGAATCTGAATGACCTTAGTGTTGATGCGCTTCAGGCCACGTTGTCTTGCAAGCTCCAGAAGGCCCCCGTATAGAACATAGTCTCTGCCCTGGAGGGTTTTGATGAACCGCTCGCGGAATTCCTTTGTAAGCTCCATAGTAAAGGTCACACCCTATTCCTTAGTTTTTAGATCGCGAAGCTCAGCGCTTTCCTTCTTTACAACATAGAGTTCCCCGGATGTATCGAGACTTGCAAGCAACACGTCAGAAGGATCCTTTACACCTTTCTTTCTCAATTCTTCCTTGAGCCACGTTATGGTAAGCCCGAGCTGGCTCAAGTACTTGTACTTTACCTCTCCGTCTGTGACCAAGGGATAAGGCAAACCTTCGTATGAAGTCGTGATCCCGAGATCCCTGGGAGTAACAGGCCTTGCTTGAGATTTCATGATTACGCTTAATCTGCCTGACCCTTCCAGGATTGCAAACTCCACATCCTGAATATTGGATACATCTTTCTCACGTAACCCTGATAATAGGTCATCTATGTTATAACGAAGCTCTCTTAATGCGCCTTCTAGGATTTTTCCGTCTCTTACGACAATAGAAGATTTCCCGCTGATTAGAGATCTGGCCTTTTCACTCCTTAGTGTCATGAATGCAAACACTACCTCAGCAATGGCTAATACAACAATGGGAACGACCGCGTCATGTATGTGAATTGACTTCTCCTCCAGAGGCATGGCTGCAAGATCCGCAATCATAATAGCCACAACAAGGTCAAAAGGAGACAGTTGCCCGATTTCTCTCTTCCCCATCACCCTGGTGACAAAGAGCACAAACGTATACATGAATAGTGTCTTGAGTACAGTAGAAAGCATCTACAAACACCCCTTCGCCTATGCTCACCAGGCGTCGGCGCTTCTCCATTGTAGTATGAGTGCAATATGTCACATGTATTCCGTATGTGTAATTCCTTGAGGCGACGAAAGCCTGTACGCGAAGTCGCGTATATGCAGTCAGGCTCTGGTGCGGCTCCGGTTGAGCCATGTTTGGAGTTTTGACAGGGGCCAGGTGTTGATCACGTGGGCAGGTTCAAGCCATGCACGTCTTGCGACATCCAGGCCATATGACATGAAACGAAGTTCATTCGTGTTGTGAGAGTCAGTATTAATAACGATGTAAGCGCCGGCTTGCGCTGCCTTTCGCGCCCATGTAGAATCCAAGTCCATTCTTTCAGGATACGCATTGATCTCCAAAGCCACATTGTGCCTGGCTGCTTCGTAGATGACAGTATCCATATCCACGTCATAACCTAAGCGCCTGCCCAGCACCCGTCCGGTGGGATGGGCAATGATATTTACACTTCCGCTTTGGATTGCCTTGACTATACGACTCGTCATGACATCTTCAGGCTGCCCGAAAGCACTGTGCACAGATGCTACGACTATATCGAAATGAGAAAGGACGGAATCAGGATAATCAAGACTCCCGTCCTTTAGAATCTCAAGCTCAATCCCGGATAGCACATGGATTCCGGCAGATTTCGCCCGAAGCAGGCTTAAAGTCTCCAGCTGTTTTGTAAGTCGCATCTCAGAGAGTCCTCTTGCGATCTTCAGAGACCTGGAATGATCAGTGATTGCAACATATTCATATCCTAGGGCTTTAGCAGCTTCCACCATAGATTCTACGGAGTCTCCGCCGTCACTCCAGTTTGTGTGCATATGGAGGTCTCCGCGGATATCTTTCGCCACTAAAAGCCTGGGCAAGCGTCTCTTCAATGCAGCTTCGATTTCACCTGTCATCTCACGCAGCTCAGGCGGCACATACTCCATCCCTAATGCTTCGTATATGTCCGCCTCACACGTCGCCTCCTGGTTTTCCCCTTTCTCATTGAAAAGACCGTCTCTTGTCAGTTTGAGTCCCAGTCTATGTGCAACAGACTGAAGGCCTGCCCAGTGATGCTTTGAACCTGTTGTTGCCAAAAGGGTGAAAGGAAACTCAGGTGGCTTCACAATAGAGATATCTACTTCTACATCGCCGTTTGCAGCAAACGTAACCCTGTCTTCATCACAGGAGACAATGTCCCGGAATCCATTCCATGATCTTATGATATCCGAGATACGGGATGAATCTTCTATCCCCAGGACTATGTCCAGGTCCCCGCAGGTTTCTTTCCGCCTTCTTACACTTCCTGCTACAGATATCTCATTAATTCGCGTGTGGGATGTTATGAAATCAATGAGGCTTTCACTGATCCGGTCTGCAATTACCAAAGGAATACGAGCCATGTCTGCTTCCCTTAACTTTGCTATGGCTCTTAGGATATTCTCCTCAGACTTCTGTCCTATACCTGGGAGCGCCCTTAACCTTCCGTTCCGCGCAGCTTCTTCCAGTTGGTCGATACCGGCCACACCAAGTTCGTGAAATATTAAAGATGCTGTTCGCGGGCCTATTCCAGGCACCTTCTGCATGTCCATCACTCCGGGAGGATACTCCGCCCGTAAGTCCTCAAGTGCCTTAAGAGTCCCGGAGTTCGAAATCTCCAGAGTCTTGTCCTCAATAGCTACGCCTATCCCTTTGATGCTCTTTAGTTGTCCTTCCCGGGCAAGCTCCGCCGCATCTTCATTAAGGCCTTCGAGGATATCCGCAGCTCGCCTGTAAGCCCTGATCTTAAACGGATTTTCTCCCTTAAACTCCAAGAAATCTGCAAGCTCACGGAAAACCGCCGCAAATCCGGCGTTAGACACAAAAACAACCTCCTGTTAGCCTCGACTCACCTAGACAGTATCCCCTTTCCTCGCCCTGCCGGTTGGATTTATCGGGACAGGAGGGACTGCCTTTTCATTGGGATTAACACTGTCCGGATTTGTCAGGTACGGAATTTCTCCCGGGAATACATCCTCAAGGCTCTTGAAAATCACGGGAGACAAACTCATCAACTCCCTGGCAATAGACGAACTATCTATAGCCTGGCGTGCGCCTTCAAAGGGGAGCGCATAAACCATGAAAAGTATTATCATAGCAAACAAGGCGCCTTTGGCAAAGCCAAATAATGCGCCTCCTAAGGAGTCAAGTACTGATACAGGCGAGTATTTTACCAGCCTTCCCCAGATCCAACCCAAAATCGAGATTACCGCTGCCACACCGAGACAGACTGCCGCAAACCCAAGGATAGTGGCAATTCCTTCAGGGACGGCAAAATACTGAAGGATATACTCTGCTGCCACATCATAGTACTGCAATGCTAACATTACTGAGGCAACGAGCCCTACAAGGCTCAGAATCTGCCTTACGAGGCCTTTTCTAAGGCCTGCAACGGCCATTAGTCCGACAAAAACCAAGAGCACGAGGCTTAGCCAATCCATTTAAGCTCCCCCTCTTCTACCTTACATCCTCCACGAGGCGCATGAGTTCCTCATAACGGCGCCTTGCTTTCTTGAGATCATCCGCCAGGGAGAGACACACCAAAATCGCAGCTTGGCCTCGAGAAAGCCGCGGATTCATGGCAAGGGCAGCCTTCATCCGCTCGTCCACTGATTCTGCAAGCTCCCTCACATGATCAGTGTCAGCATCAGAACGAATAATATACTCCTCACCCACAATATTGACTGTAACCCGATTCCTTTTCCCAATGGGTTCAGTTTCCCCATAGGCCTCTTGGCCCGGCAAACCAATCACCTCCGTGGTTACCTTCGGTTACAGATATTGATTCGACTTCCCTTCGCCTTTACCTCCTGCATATGCATGGGTATTAATCCTGACTTCGAATGATGGCCCCTACTTCGGAAGTAAGACTCTCAACTATTTTGCCATGGACTTCTCCTACTTCTTCATCGGTAAGTGTACGGTCAAGGCTCCGATACGTTATTGAATAGGCCAAGCTCTTATGTTCAGGAGGAACCTGTGGTCCCACATACACGTCAAACAGATTCACGCTCTCAACAAGGCCTGCCCCTGCTTCCCATATCCTGTCCTCAACTCTCTTGCTCTCCACATCTCTTTGCACAACAACAGCAATATCCCTGGTAACTGCAGGGAACCTGGGAAGCTGTCGAACTCCTATGTCTTCCGGCATGCTATGAAGGAGCTTCTCTCCGTCAAGTTCAGCCAAATATGCGGTTTTCTTGAGTCCTAAAGCTCCGCTGACCTCAGGATGGATTTCTCCAAAGTAACCGACCGCCTCGCCGTCCACTACTACCTTGGCGGTCCTTCCAGGATGCAGCGTGGGATGGGTTGCCTTCCGGAAACTATACCGGGAAATCCCGAGGCCCTCAAGAAGAGTCTCAATGATACCTTTCATGTGGAAGAAATCAGCGTCCTCGATCTGATTTCCCCAGGTAGGTTCCGTGAGCTTGCCCATGATCGCAAGACCGATCATCTTTCGCTCACAAGGGAGAGCGGATTCCCGATCCTGCTCCTTGTTATCTTCTTCCGCGTCCCGCCTGTGGAAGACCTTGCCAATTTCATAAATGGCCACATCGTCCCTTTGCCTTGACGCATTCCTTCTCAGAACATCCACAAGACTCACAAGGAGCGTTGTCCTAAGCATCGTATGTTCACTGGAGATAGGATTGCTAATCTTCACCTTCCGGCGTTCAATATCTTCTTCAGACAACCTCAGTTCACAACAGGCAGCCTCTGAGGTAAAAGTCATGGTATCTACTTCTGTCAGGCCTGAGCCCCTAAGGATTTCCCCTGCCTTAGACGCAAAACGCCTCTCGGGATTCAGCCGTATCTCAGGCGGTGCTCCTTTAGGAATCGTGGTAGGGATCTTGTCATATCCATAGATCCTCGCAATCTCCTCTACAAGGTCCTCTTCTTGCACTACATCCATTCTGTGGTTAGGAACAAGTACACGACATGAATCCTGGTTCCACTCGTCCAAAATGAACCCCAGTCTCATCAGAATCAATTCCATCTCGTCCTGAGGTATGGTTATCCCAAGTAAGCGGTTGACTCTTGCAGGACGGAGCCGAATATGAACAGGCGCTTCAAGTCCGGGATACTCATCAATCCTACCTACAGCGACTTTGCCTACTTTTAAGTTGGCCATGAGCATTGCAGCCCGATCTACGCCTAATCTGGCATTCTCAGGCCACACACCCCTGGAAAACCGTATAGACGCTTCTGTCCTCATCTTAAGTGCACGTTGTGCCCTCCAGACACTCACAGAATCAAAGGCGGCAGCCTCAAGAAGCACCTGAGTGGTGGATTCCTCAACCTCAGTATCAGCGCCTCCCATTATGCCTGCGATAGCCACAGGGGAGGTCTTATTCGCTATGACCAACATATCCTCACTTAATTCACGGAGCTCGCCGTCAATTGTTATGAGAGACTCTCCGTTACGTGCCCTCCTTACGGCAATGGCGCCGTCCGGGACACGATCCAAGTCGAAAGCATGGAGAGGTTGACCCAATTCGAGCATAACGTAGTTAGTAATATCCACCACGTTATTGACAGGGCGAATCCCACATGCGATAAGCCTCTTCTGCATCCACTCAGGCGACGGGCCAATAGTCACCTCTGTTACCACACGTGCAACATAACGCCTACATAAATCCGGCGAGATGACTTTCACTGTCACAAGCTCATCCACTGCCGGCCCTTCCTCATTGACGCAAAGGTCGGGATGCTTTAGCTCAAGCCCGAAAACAGCGGCTGCTTCCCGAGCTATGCCAAAGATATTGACACAGTCAGCACGGTCATGCGTTATTTCAAAATCAAATACAGCATCCTCCCCTTCACCGGTCAATGATTCACAAGCAGTCCCGCTCAGTGTAAGCGCATCTGCTACATCACCCGGCGGAGGAAGCCCAGGAACATATTGAGATAACCATCTATATGGGACAAGCATTAAAGGAACCTCCCTTTACTAAGCATGTATGAACTGTCGATTGAATGCCATGTCATTTTCAGCAAGGAGACGGATATCATCTATCCCGTATTTCAACATTGTCACCCTGTCAATCCCCATCCCGAAAGCAAGCCCGGAAACCTCCTCAGGATCATAGCCCACTTCCCGAAGCACCCTGGGGTGAAGCAATCCTGATCCAAGGATTTCAAGCCAGCCTGTCTGCTTACAGAGCCTGCAACCGGAACCGTGACAGATAACGCAAGATACGTCCATCTCAGCGCTGGGCTCGGTGAACGGAAAATAACTCGGCCTGAACCTCACATCAGTATCAGGACCGAAGAACTCATGAGCAAATCTTGCCAGAACGCCTTTTACGTCTCCGAATGTTACTCCTTCATCAACAACAAGCCCGTCCAACTGATGGAATACGGGTAGGTGCGATGGATCAGATGCATCAGACCTGTAAACCTTACCAGGGATAATAGCTCGAATCGGAGGTTTGCGGTTCTTCATGATTCTAGTATCCACGCACGTAGTATGAGTCCTAAGGACAATATCGTCAGTGATATAGAAAGTGTCCTGAATATCACGGGACGGATGGTTCCTGGGCACATTCAAGGCTTCAAAGTTGTTGTAGTCCAGCTCTACGTCAGGCCCTTCCAAGACTTCAAAGCCAAGATGCGCGAAAATGCGCTCTAATTCCTCATAGACTACACTTACAGGATGCCTGGCACCAATCGAAGGCCTTTTCCCGGGAAGTGTTATGTCAAGGTCTTCAGCCTTAAGCTTGTTCTCCAATTCAATAGCGGCTATTGTGCCTCGTCTTGTCTCTATCATGTCCCGTACAGTTTCCCTGGCTTCATTGAGAAACCGGCCGACGATGGGCCTCTCGTCTTCAGAATACTCACCCAAACTGCGAAGAGCTTGAGTTAGCTCGCCTTTTTTCCCAAGATACTTCACGCGGATCTCTTCCAGTTCCAAGAGATTCATCACCGATTCTATGCTCTTTCTTGCCTCAGATATCAACTTCTTAGCTTTTTCATCCATACGTATTCCTCCTAGTTATGGAGAAGGGCCACAGTCTTCAAGGGACGAAGACCGCGGCCCCGCGTTACCACCCTCATTGTCAAAAATCGCATCTTCTGCAATTTCTGACCTCTCACACTACATGCAAGCTTCCTTTTGAAGGAAAACCCATGTTCCCTATGTAACGGTAGGGTCCCGACACAGCCTACTTGCACATCCTAATACTTTCAGAAGCTTTCAGCTTGTAGCTCCAAAGCGAACTTCGACAAGACCGGCTCAGGCCTGCTCGCAGTCTTAGGCAAGCCCTTCCTTCGGGCCTCATCTTGCTTACTCTTCTCCTTCATCGCTCTTTCAATAATACAGTATTTTGGAACGTTCCTTTCGAAAAAGACGCAAAGTTACTGGGTGATGAGCATCTTATAGATTAGATACGCAGTAATAGATCCGGTCAACTCAAAGAGTCTCCAAAAGAAGTCAGCGCCTAACATCCAGGAACCACGTCCTTTCAAGAGTTACTCCGCTTACTCTTGTTGACCAATTATATCATAGCGTCTCGCCTGTCTGCAACATGATGCTTTGTCTTGTTACTACCTGTAGATCCTCTCATACCCTCTTTTTTGCCCTATTCACTTCGCCTCTGCCTGTAGGCTTCATACATTAGAATAGAACCTGCAACTCCTGCATTAAGAGACTCTGCGTCTCCTATCATAGGGATTCTCACTGTCTGGTCGCAAAGCTTGAGAATCTCGCAGGTAAGGCCGTGAGCCTCGCTTCCCACAAGAATCCCACATTTGCCCCGAAAATCATAATCGTAGCATGTAGTGTCAGCCTTTATGTCTGCCGCCACTATTGAAAACTCATGCCCTTTCAGGAATTTAATTGAATCCTCGGCTCTTTTGAAACTTACAAGAGGCACCCTGAATATGCTACCCATAGTTGCCCTGACACACTTAGCATTAAATGGATCCACAACATCTCCGCTAAGGATTATACCTCTTAATCCAAAAGCGTCGGCACTCCGGATGAGTGTGCCCAAGTTGCCAGGATCCCTAATTTCGTCAGCTAACACAACTAAAGGAGATCCATGAAGGCAAAGATCTGAATCTGGAATCCCGGCAATTGCGACTACACCTTGAGGAGTGTCTGTATCTGCCACATATTCCAAAACTTCCTCTGTAACGCCATAGAGCTCTGTTCCGGCAGCGACCAGTCTCTCATATAAAGCGCGTCCCCTGGCGTTCCGAAACAAATACGGGCTTATCAGGACTTCATAAATCCTGGCGCCCGTACTTAGTGCATCTTCAATTCCACGGACACCTTCCAGCAAAAACCGACCCTTTTCTTCCCGGTGAAGGTGCCGTTTCAGTTTGCGAGCTTCCAATATTCTTGCATTCCGTCGACTGGTAATCGTAATCTCGATTGTCACTTGACCTCACTAGGCATTATCTACACTGTCGCGAGCTATCTTTACTAGTTCGCCAAAGGCTTCCTGGTCATTAACGGCAAGCTCTGCCAGAACTTTCCTGTTTATGTCAACTCCGGCCTTCTGCAGTCCGCTAATAAATCGGCTGTACGACATACCATTCATACGCGCAGCAGCGTTTATTCTTGTAATCCACAACCTGCGAAAATCTCTCTTCTTGTTACGTCTATCTCGATAAGAATAATGAAGAGACTTTATCACGGCTTCATTGGCACGACGATACACCTTGCTATTCGCGCCTGTAAATCCCTTCGCCCTCTTCAGGACCTTCTTACGGCGGCGTTTCGTAACCGAACCGCCTTTAGTTCTAGGCATGTTAATTCCCCCTCAGATTTGGCACTTGCAGCGTTGTAAGGTGGTGTCAGTTGCCAAGAAGCCTCTTCACCTTAACAGCATCTCCACGTGAAAGCACTGCCGGCCTGTTTAAGCGCCTCTTCACCCTTGATGATTTCTTTCCTGTCTTATGGCTCATACACGCCTTACGTCTGACAATTTTACCGGTGCCGGTAACCTTGAAACGTTTAGCGGCGCCTCGATGCGTCTTTTTCTTTGGCACAGTATGTCTCTCTCCTTTGCTGGGACCACTACGGAACACTCGCCCAATTCATGATTATGTGGAATCAGTGACTCTGCTTAGGAGTCAAAGGCGCCAGAATCATAACCATATGTCTTCCTTCGACTCGGGGTTCGCGTTCGACTGTCCCATAATCCTTGACTTCTTCAGCCAGGTCCTGAAGCAGCGCTCGCCCTATATCTGAGTGAACGATTTCGCGGCCCCGAAACCTCACAGTAGCCTTAACTTTGTCCCCATCTTGAAGGAACCTAATTGCATTTCTAGCCTTTACTTGAAAGTCATGGCCCTCAATCTTCGGGGTCATCCTGACTTCCTTGATATCCACAATCTTCTGCTTTTTTCTGGTTTCCCTCTCACGCTTTGCCTGCTCATACTTGTACTTGCCATAATCTGTCAAGCGGCAAACCGGCGGCCTTGCATTCGGCGCGACCTCAACCAAGTCAAGGCCTTTCTCGGCTGCAATCCGGAGACCTTCCTTAAGAACCATAACCCCGAGTTGCTCCCCTGTCTCGTCTATCAGCCTGATCTCACGCGCACGAATGTCGTCGTTCACTCTCAAGTCTCTGGCGATTGTGCCTCACCCCCTACAGTATTTGCGATCCTACTAGAATATGAAAAGCGGGCATGTAGCCCGCTTCCATAACTAATCACAGTAAGAGACATTTCGTGTGAGCCCGAATGTTACCCCAATATGGGCTCCCCTCTTACATAACCCTGCTAGCAGTCATATGACCCGTAACCCGGTTCGAGTGGGAGACACGCTTTTAGATGCTCTCCGACGGGCGGACGCTGCAAGGTGAGAAGCAGCAGGCTTCTTCTTAAACCTATTCAGATATCAGTCTTGAGTCTACTACCATCCTATGCTATGACCTGGAAAAGTTCACTGTAATGCAATTTTTAATATAGCATACTCGACATCTATAGTCAATCAGCGGCTATCAGCCTTTTTGTCAGAATCCTAGACCTTCTCCTCTATCTCCCTTACTATCCTGCCGGCAAACTCCTTTACCGCCATGACACCGAGGTCTCCTTCGGATCTGGAACGGACTGCAATCTTCTCTTCGTCAATTTCCTTATCGCCGACTATTATCATATACGGAATCTTCTCCATCTGGGCTTCTCGAATCTTGTACCCGACTTTCTCAGGCCTGGCATCAGTCTCGACTCGAAGATTCAGATCGCGGAAAGCCTTTTCCACACCCTTGGCATAATCAAAGTGGCGATCTGCTATCGGGATTACACGCACTTGGACCGGTGCCAGCCACACTGGGAATGCACCGTTATAGTGCTCAATGAGTCCTGCGACAAACCGCTCCATTGAACCTAAGACTGTACGGTGAACCATTACAGGCCGGTGTGGCGCATTGTCTTCTCCGATATAGTGCATATCAAACCTCTCGGGCAAGTTAAAGTCCACCTGAATAGTGGGGCCTTGCCATCCGCGGCCTAACGCGTCCTTAATATGCACGTCTATGGCAGGCCCGTAGAATTTGGCTTCCCCTTCCATGCGCCTGAACTCGATGCCTGCCCTGTTCATAGCTGAAACGAGTGCGTTTTCCGCCAGCTCCCATACATCGTCTGACCCTACATACTGCTCCTTGTTGAGAGGATCTCGGACTGACAGTTCGAAGTCATATTCCTTGTAGTGAAATGACTCCATCATGAACTTCACCAAGTCGATTACACCTACGAGTTCATCCTCAAGCTGGTCCGGGCGCATGAACAAGTGAGCGTCATCCTGTGTGAATCCTCTGACTCGGAGCATTCCATGGAGCACGCCTGACCGCTCATATCTGTAGACAGTGCCAAGTTCTGCCCACCTGAGAGGCAGATCCCTGTAAGATCTGGTTCTTGTCTTGTACATCATGATATGGAAAGGGCAATTCATAGGTTTCAGGAGGTACTCGACTCCGTCAATATCTATGGGAGAGTACATATTCTCTCTATACCATCCCCAATGGCCTGAAATCTCCCAAAGATCCCGTTTTGCTATGTGAGGGGAGAAGACCAAGTCATAGCCATGCTTAAGGTGCTCATCCCGCCAAAAATCCTCAATGACTTTCCTGATGATCCCGCCTTTCGGGTGCCAGTACACAAGACCTGCGCCGCCTTCTTCATGGAGGCTGAAAATGTCAAGCTCTTTACCAAGCCTCCTGTGGTCACGTTTTTCAGCTTCCTCCAACATTTCAAGATAGCGGTCAAGTTCTTCTTTTGTGGGGAATGCAGTCCCGTATATTCTCTGGAGCATCTTGTTTTTCTCATCACCGCGCCAGTAAGCGCCTGCAACGTTCAGGAGCTTAAACTCCTTAATCTTGCCGGTAGACTCCAAATGAGGGCCTCGACAAAGATCCACGTACTCACCCTGACGATAAAGGCTTACCACTTCAGCCTCAGGCATGTCCTGAATGAGTTCTGCCTTATATGTCTCACCTGCCTCATTGAAGAACCTGAGTGCCTCCTCACGAGGAACTTCCTCACCGACGATAGGCAAGTCTTCTTTCACAATTTTTCGCATTTCTTCTTCGATGAGGCCTAAGTCCTGCTGGGTAAAGGGTTCAGGCTTATCGAAATCGTAATAGAACCCGTTCTCGATGGCAGGTCCTATGGCAATTTTCACTTCAGGGAACAGTCTTCGTACCGCTTGAGCCATAACATGAGAAGTTGAATGCCTTAGAATCTCCATATCCTTTTCTGAAATAGACATAATTGCACGTCACCTCGTTTCATATTTAGCAATTCTTAGCATGAACCTCATCCACATCGCCTAATGCACTGGTTGAGCCTTTGCACTGGTTGAGCCTTAATAATACAGAAACCCCCGCCCTGGAAACATCCAGGGACGAGGGTCTTCTCGCGGTTCCACCCCAATTGATGCCGCCTTCAGCCTTGCGTCTCCGGCTTTCAGCCTTCGGCATCCACTCAACATGCGCTTTAACAGGCGCAACTGTCTCCGGCTACTGGCGCTTGATGTGGGATGTGCGTTCACCGGGAAACTCAGAGGTGGTTTTCAGTGCAGCTTGCCGGCAAGGGCTTTCAGCCTTCTGACCCCTGCTCTCTTTCAACCGCTTTTTCACTTACTCGTCCTCATCATCGCTTGTACATTATGTTGTTACTATTAGTAGCAATTATAGAAGAGGAGTTCAAGTATGTCAAGTCAGTCCTCATTCACTGTGTCAGTTCTCGTCGCTATGACCCCGGATAGGTGCATGCAGCCGAGATAGATACTTCTCACAAAGATGACACCCGGAGCAATTGGTTACTCTGTTATCGAAAACCCGAGTTATTGTTTCATTGGCATTTTTGCCTTGGAAACCATGCAAAATGATTTTTTTGGGAGAAACTGTAATGAGGGCGCTTATGAGCAGATCTTCATGATCAACATCGCTCTGCCCCGGTTCAAGTGGCATACCTTCAAGG
>DUVA01000091.1 GCA_012841305.1 Bacillota bacterium
CATACTTTGTGATACTATACATAGTACCGGCCCCTTTCGTATGTAGCTCTGCACTAAGGCAGTATTTATCTTTAGTGTAACCTACGTTCTACGATAATGGGGCCGGCCTCGTTCATTATTACTCTCCAGGCAAGCCATTCGGCAGGGATACCCTGTAAGAGGGCTTTGGGCCGGTCAATAAGGCATCACCAGGGTAGGGGCAAGGGGGCCCCATATGCTTTTTCGTAGATGGACAAAGCTCCCATCTGGTCTGATGGCTATAACCGGAGTGCTGGTTGGAACGCATGTCCAGGAAAAGCGGCGCTTGCGGAATTCCTGGGCAAACATGCCCAAGGCTATTCGGATAAGGGAAAGATCTGATACAATCGTTCTAGAGCATCCGAATGAAAGGATAACGGAACGCTAAGGTAAAGGCAAACACCCTGCTACCGACTACGTCCGGCCGGGAAGGCAGGCCGGCAGCGGGGGGATATGGTCGGCGGTAGAGGGTTCAGGCCGTCGGCAAGGGACTCAGGCAAGCAGTGTCGTATTCAGGAGGTGCAGGTGATGTCAAGAAAGTCAATCATACCGGTGGCACTGGCGATTCTTGGTATTGCCTGTCTGATCATATTGCTGACCGTCGTCCCGCGACGCATCGCATACGAGGATGCAGGCGAGTTCACTGATTCATCAAGCCAAGTCGCGGGACTCGATGAGAAGCCCGGAATCACAGCGGAGTCTGCTCATTTCGTGGGTAGATCTGAAGGTAAGAAGCGTTGGGAATTTGCCACTGACAAGGTATTGATACCTGATGAAGACGACTGGGTTGAACTAGAGGGTATCCGCGACGGAGTCTTCTATGACGAGGGCAAGGTTTGGATGTATTTTTCGGCGGAGCGGGCTCGGGTTAACATGAACAATGACAACCTAAACCTGGAGAACGTCGTGTTCCAGTCTGCTTCAGGCGATAGCCTGTCTGCTGATACTCTGACTTGGGATAAGAACTATGACAAAGTAATCCTAGAAGGCGATGTTCGTGTCAGACAAGGTCCGAGCGCCATTCTCACATGCGCTCGAGCAGAGTACGCTCCAGGCGACAATATCCTCGAGGCGATCGGAGAGACGGTACTGGAAATAGAAATCCAGGATGACTGATTTTCAGGCAATACCGGGGAGCAAGCGAGGGGAAGTTGAATGCGTGTCATGTCGAGATTGGGTTCCAAGACAATAGAGGCAACTCTCATACCGGTGATTCTTGCTCTTATAGTGCCTTTGGCCTTCGCGGCAGGGGCAACCAAAGAGAAAGTCACAGTAACTGCCACAAATAAGGTTA
The DNA here is from genome assembly GCA_012841305.1 of Bacillota bacterium. Taxonomy (GTDB): domain Bacteria; phylum Bacillota; class SHA-98; order UBA4971; family UBA4971; genus UBA4971. The sequence continues at coordinate 1,313 of DUVA01000091.1, forward strand.
CTGTCGACCTAGACGCTGATGTCACAGTGTTTGAAGGTAATGTGAGAATCTCCTATGGAGATGTTGAACTCTATGCAGAGCGAGCTGAAGTGAAGGAGCGAAAGGTTGCCACTCTGACAGGGAACGTAAAGCTTACTCAACCTGACGTGGCCCTTACAGGCGAAGTCTTTACCGCTTATATAAATGAGAAAAGGGTTGTTGCAGAAGGCGGTGTTGTCCTTACCAAGGAGGAAATCAGGGCAGAAGAGGAGTCAGGCAGCCCTTCGAAACAGGAAAAAGACACGGTTACAGTTATGTGTGACAAGATGGAGCTTTCCACGAAGACCAGGGGATTCGAAGCAGAAGGCAATGTCCGGGTTGCGCGAGGCTCATCTTTTGCCAACGCAGACCATGCTACATATGTAGAAAGTGAAAAAGTTGTGGTGCTAAGTGGAAATGTGGCAGCGAAAGGCAAGAACGGTGAGAATATCAGGTGCGGCAAATTGATCTTTAGGACAGACAGGGATTACATGGAAGCAGAGACGGAAGTCTTCTTTGAGTTTGAGATAGATGAGGACGGAGAAACAAGCTAAGACACAAACGCAAGCAGTAGAGGCAGGATTTGCATAGCCACCTCTAGCAGGTATTATGTTATAATTGTCATGGTACTAGGTATGAGTCCATGAGGCCGTTGTTCTCTCCCACATTATGTTAACGCAGCTCGCTTGAATCGCAAAAACTGGTGCCGTCTTCGGCGAAACTGGCAGCTACCGGAGAAGTCCAACGGTCTCATGGTGATCTACTTAGCGAAACCATGCCTGTGGTGACGCATCCAGGCTATTCGAGACAGGATACGGGAGGCGGCTGTGTGCGGGAGTTGATGAAGGAGGGGTTCACGCGTGACCTCCTTGTTGTAATAGCCCTTACTGTGCTCTTAGGCGCCTCTGTGACAAGCGGTGTAGCCTACGCAGTCAACGCATACCTTGCTCAACAGGTTACAGGGGTCTTGGGTGACTTAGGTGAGTACGACCTTATTCTCCATGTGCGTGAAGAGTCATGCGATGCTGCAAGGGCTGAGATTGACAAGGTCATCTCAGCCGGCTTCAAAGGGGCACACGTAAAAGAAGGCCCTGTGGTGTTAGGTAAGAGCAACTTCTTTGTTGCCCTTCCGGATCAGCTTCGGAGTCGACCGGGCCTTGAAAACCTTGCAAAACTCCTGGGCGAAGTCCCGGGAGCAAGTGGGGTGACATTCATTATCGAGCCCAGACTCACCCTAACGGGAATTGAGTCAGGCGCTTTCTATTTCCTCCTCAACCAGGCTGAAGAAATCAAAGGCGTCAGGTTTTGCTTTCGTGACGGAGGCAGGATTGCAGTTGTACTGGAACCTGACGCTAACATAAGGCAGGTATCCAATGATCTCACCGCCTTAGTGGAAAGCTACAGGGCAATTGAAGTCAGGTTCCCTATCGGGCGTGAAATGGAAGACAGAGAGGCTTCAGGCGAGGCTTATGTAGACAAGTTGACTCAAGGAGCGGGAGCAAGTTACGCCCGGGATATCACGCGCCGCGGCGGGAATTCGGATTTGGCTGATCTCTCAGCCACATTAGCTGAAATGAAAAGGTTCCTCCGGCATTATGCGGCTTACGCAAATATTTCAATTGCCGGTGATACCCCACTTAAGGCCGGTGATACTGTCCTGTTATTACCTGACGGCATACCATCTCCCACGCAGGCCTCACCTGCATCATCAGAAGAGGACTCGGAGGACAGAGACGACTCAGAGGACAGAGCGGAAGGCCTGTTGGTCCTCGTCGACCAAGTCGAAGGGAATACAGCTCGAGGCATGGTAACCCAGGGGGATACAGACGAAATCTCAGAATCTGAACTTCTGGCGTTCTCAACTGATCGCGATAATAAGGCGAAAGACCTAATCGGAACCGCTACTGTGATAAGTGAGAGCAAGAAGATTGGGTATGCGGTGGATGAAAGCATTCGTCTCCTCTATGAGCTTGAGGAGTTCAGGGGTAATGCTTACCTGGCTGCAGTTAACACCTTGGACATATTAGGCATGTACGACGAGACGGTAAGCAACTTAATCAGTGTCCAGAGGGCTTTGGAAAGCGCAATGGAGTCTCTCGGCAAGAGTCCTGACGGCACTGTCGGGTGGCGAGAGGCTGCCGCCGTAGAAAAAGCGATGAGTGACGCTATGAGTATTGTGGATTCTCTTGAATCCGCTGTCCGGGACATGGACACTTTTGAAGCGCAAGCAAAACAGGTGGCTGCGATATTGTCTTCAAAAGAAGATGAGTTCCGGGAGGAGGCCGAATCCTACGGTGAAATGTCTCCTGAGCTTCAAGAGAAAATGTACATGGTCAGATACCTCCTGGACTTGGTGGGTATTCAAGCCTTGGAAAGGGCGAAGGCAATCGATGACTTTGTGGAAGCGGCAAGTCCTATTACTTCTCAGCTGGCAGCATGGAAATCAACCCTTGAGAGTCTCTTCCAGAGGATGTCAGGGATTCGAGCAGTGTTATCCACAGGTCAAGCAGGTCAAGTCGTGTCTGAGATGATGGACGCCACCAACAGCGTGCTTGTCCAGGCCCAGGCAATGGACATTCCCAGTATGGAGGATGCTGTCAGTGAGGCTGCAAAGAACCTTGAAGCTGTCAAGGCAATTGACACAGAGGCGATAATCCGCGAACTTCAGCAGGTGAAAGATTCGTTGCCGGATCTTCGTGACGATGAAGTAGGAAGATCCATTCGTCTGATTGACCGCTACATAGGCGGTGAAGTAATCCCCGGTGACAGTCTCCAGATTCTCGTTGATGCCAAGACAGACTTAAGGAAGTCAAAAGCCTTGGCAAAAGGGATGTTTGGGAAAGAGGTCAGTGTATACACAAGTCCTGCCGGGCTGTTGGAACCAGGGGTAAGGAGTGAGGTATACAGGATCCTCCGCGAGGCGCGGGCCTCGGTGGCAGCCATTGTCTCGGTTATCGCGACCTTCCTGGCGCTCATTCTGGATCACGCTGCTATTGTAAGCGCAATGAGAGAATTCAAGAAGCGAGGCTTAGGCCTGGCCTATTCCATGGCAGTCGGTGCAGTAATCCTTACTTTGCAGTTTGCCGTTACAGGGGCGAGAATTCCCTATATTGATCTCTGGCATGTGTCGATAGTCGGAGCCTTGATAGGCCTTGCGGTGGCAAGTCAATCCAACAAGATCAGCCCTGTGCCCAGTGACGAGGTAACTGCCGGGATAGCCATGGGTCTGACATACACACAGATAATGCGTGAGATTGTGGTGCCTTCATCAAGACCAGGCCTTTTGACCTTCATGAACAGGTCGAAGACTATGTTTAGGGGGAAAGGAGGGAATTGCCGTGTCCCCGGTTCTTGAGGTTGAAAGCCTTACAAAGAGCTATGGGAAGAATCAAGCCCTGTCAGGGATTGACCTACAAGTCATGCCCGGCAGCACAGTTGTGGTCACAGGCCCCAGCGGATGCGGTAAATCCACCCTCCTAAGATGCATTGTCAGGTTGACAAGCCCTGACTCGGGAAAGATCCTTATAACAGGAGAGGATGTAACGAGTCTGTCCTATTCCCAACTGCTGGATGTCCGCAGGCGCATAGGTTTCGTTTTTCAACGCTCCAATCTCATCCAAAGGCTCACAGCCTTAGAGAACGTGGCTCTTCCTCTGTTAGCTGCTGACCTAACCCGTGATGATGCCTGGCGGAGGGCGCTTAAGGCCTTAGCGCGCGTGGGGCTTATCGGGGATGTGGTCTATAGGAGGCCTTGTGAGTTGTCAGGCGGTGAGTGCCAGCGTGTAGCGATAGCCAGGGCTTTGGCGCCTGAGCCTGCTCTAATGCTTTGGGACGAGCCTACAGCTTCCCTCGACCCTATCCTTGTCCAGGAAGCGCTGGATGTTATGGAAAGCCTGGTTAGGACAGGTGAGACTGCTATGGTCATAGTCACCCATGAGATGAAATTCGCTCTTCGTGCCGCAGACTGGCTTATTCTCCTGGATCAAGGTAAAATAGCAGAACAAGGCATGCCCGTCCAGGTGTTCAACAGCCCTAGGTCTGAGTTGGGCAGAAAGTATGGCCGTCTACTTGATTTATAGGCCTATGGTTGTGGCGCACAGCTTGAAAGCGGAGAATCCAAGGTGCTTAGGGTTGTGAAGGGAAAACTACACCAACGTAGAAATAGTTATGGATTAACTGGACAAGAACTAGAATCAGAGGTAGATTCCGGACATTGAGTAAAACAAGGCCGAATTGGCAAACTACCATATCCAAACCTGTATCCTACGAAGGACTGGGGCTCCATACCGGTAAGCCCGCCAGGGTTACGCTGTTGCCTGCTCCGCCCGGCCTGGGAATTTGCTTCGAGCGATGGGATCTCTCGGAACCTCACACTGTAACGGCTGTTTTGGACAACATCGGAGGTTCACGGCGTGCTACTGACTTAGAATGTAACGGGATCGCTGTTCGCACCGTAGAGCACATTATGGCAGCGATTCTTTGGTCAGACGTAGACAATGTCATAGTCAGGGTAGGAGGCGAGGAGTTGCCTCTCGGGGACGGGAGCGCCCTCACTTATGTGCACCTTCTACAGCAGGCAGGCCTGAGAGACCTCCATGCGCGACGATGTGAAGCAAGCGTTATCCGTCCTGTGTGGACTTCTGAAGGTGACAGGCACCTGATAGCTCTACCGTATGAAGGGACTCGAGTGACTTTCTTGTTTCTTCTTAAAGACCCGAATAGGGAATCAGGGTATTTGGGTTCTGAGTGTTTTGATATTGAAGTGACTCCGGAAACGTTCAGAGAAGAAATAGCGCCTGCCAGGACCATAGGGTTCCAATGGGAGATCCGGACCATACGGGAACAAGGACTTGCCCTTGGGGCCACTCTCCGGCAAGCAGTAATTGTCGGCGAGAACGGATACGTAGGCCCGACCAGGTTTCCCGATGAGGCTTGCCGGCACAAAGCATTGGATCTATTGGGGGATATTGCTATACTTGGACGGATCCGAGGACATTTTATTGGTATAGGCTCCGGGCATTCCATGAACCAAGAACTTACCAGGCTTATTGCCCGCGACTGGGAAGTCAAGAGAGGGGTATAGACTAAAAGTGATGATTGGAATGGAAGAAATCCAAAAGGTGCTGCCTCATAGGTACCCATTTCTCTTGGTGGACAGGATTATTGACATAGAACCCGGCAAGCGTGTTGTCGGTATTAAAAACGTCAGTTGTAATGAGCCGTTTTTTCAAGGGCATTTCCCGGGCAATCCAATAATGCCCGGGGTGTTGATTATTGAATCTATGGCTCAGGTAGGAGCGTACGCTGCTCTAAACTACCCTGAAGTCAAGGACAAAATTGCGTTCCTTGCCGCAGTGGACAGGGCACGATTCAGACATCCGGTGGTTCCAGGGGACAGGCTGAGAATTGAGGTCGAACTGATTCGAATGCGCGGTAACTTGGGGAGACTTGGGTGTTCTGCTTATGTTGAGGGCAAGTTAGTGGCAGATGCAGAGCTTACGTTTGCCCTAGTAGATAGGGGAGAGCAGTAGATGAGTGATCAAATGGGATCATCCCGTTGGGAGGCGCGTAAATGAAAGCCACTGAGACTCGCAGCTTTCGTGTGAGAAAGATTCATGCTACAGCAGTCGTTCACCCTAGCGCAGTTATCGGGCCCAATGTTACTATAGGCCCGTATTGTGTCATAGGTGAAGGCGTTGTAATCGGAGACTGCACTAAACTAGGCAGCCATGTCGTGATTGACGGACCTACTACTATCGGACGTAACTGTAGCTTCTCATCTGGGGCGATGATAGGTGTTGAGCCGCAGGATCTCAAGTATAACGGGGAGAAGACGCCTCTCATAATCGGGGACAACAATGTTTTTCGTGAGTTTGTCACTGTGAGCAGAGGGACTGCCGGAGGCAGAGGCGAAACGCGCATAGGTAATGACAATTACATAATGTCATACGGACACATCGCACACGACTGCATACTCGGCAGCAATGTCACCATTACAGGCGGGGCAGCTCTTGCAGGCCACTGTATAGTTGACGATTATGCGATAATTGGCGGTCTTGCAGGTGTCCATCAATTCGTCAAAATCGGCAAAATGGCAATGATTGGCGGAATGGCCAAGGTGGCGCGGGATGTACCTCCTTACATGTTGGTAGACGGTAATCCGGCTCATGTCATAGGTGTTAACATAGTCGGTATGCGCAGGCACGGGACACCCCAAGAGGTCCGCGAAGCTATGAAACGAGCTTACAGGATCCTTTACGAATCCGGCCTTACTCTGGCAAAAGCCATCGGAAAGATTGAGAGTGAGTTGTCAGGGTCAACTGAGATGGAAGTGTTCGTAGAGTTTCTAAAGGGCACGACCAGGGGCATTATCGGAGGAAGGCTTCCTTGAAGAAGCTTGGCCTCATAGCAGGTGAAGGTGAGCTTCCCGCTGTCATGGCGCGTAATGCGTCCAAAAAGGGTCTGGAAGTCGTAGTAATATCCGTGTCCGAAGAAATAGACCCGGAAGTTGCAGATATCGCCAGCGGCATTCACAGGGTGGATTTACATGACATATCTCGCGTTCGGGAGATCCTCCGAAACGAAGGCATAAGCGAAGTAGCAATGATTGGAAAGGTCTGGCGAAAAGAGACATACAGACCAAGCGTTGAAGAAGCCATTGAGAAAATGGCCCACACTGAGCCGGACAGGGCTGATGTATCTCTCCTTGCCGCCTTTGTCCGGGATCTTAGACGAGCGGGAATAAGCGTGGCAAATCAGTTAGAGTATCTGGGCGATGCAGTGCCTGACGCAGGGATTCTCGGGCATCTGGAACCTTCCCCCGCCGAATGGGAGGATATTTCGTTCGGCTTTAACAAAGCTAAGGTTATTTCCGAAGCAGGTGTCGGTCAGACAGTAATAGTGAAAAACCTCTCTGTCGTGGCGGTAGAGGCTGCAGAGGGCACAGATGAAGCCATTAGCAGGGCAGGGCGTCTAGCTCGCGGGTGTGTCGTGGTGAAAGTCGCGTGGCAGGATCAGGACAAGCGGTTTGATATCCCCACTGTCGGGCCGGACACAATAGATGTTATGCGTGCTGCCGGCGCCAGGGTCCTCGCCGTTGAAGCCGGAAGGACTATTATTGTGCGGAGAGAAGATACCGTGGCTTTCGCCGACGAATCGCAGATTCCCGTTGTTGCAGTGGGAGAGGTGGACGTATTTGAGCATAATGATAAGCGCCGGAGAAGCGTCAGGTGATGTATATGGCGCATGTCTGGCAGAGAAGTTAATTCAGTTAAGTCCGGGGGTTCGGCTTTCGGGAATCGGAGGCGCCAAGATGAAAGACTCGGGCGTTGAAATCCTGAAAGATCCTACTACTCTTTCTGCTATCGGATTTACCGAGGTTTTGGCCAACCTTTCCCTGCACCGCAAAGTCTTTATCCAGGCTGTCGAGGAGCTGGATCGGGTTTCTCCTGACTGTCTTGTCTTAATCGATTTCCCCGAATTCAACATGAGGCTTGCAAAACGGGCAGCCGGGAAGGGTATCCCGGGAGTCTACCTTTTCCCGCCGACAGCTTGGGCATGGCGCAGGGGGCGGGCTAAAGCCCTTGCCGGTATAGGCACGACGATTGCCTCAGTGTTTCCCCTGGAGGCTGACACGTACCGGAAGGCCGGGGCGGACGTAAGGTTCGTAGGGCACCCCCTCTTGGATCTTGTGAGTCCGGCGGGGCCGGACGAAAAGGAATCCGCCCGCAGAGAATTGGGATTGAACGCGGAAGACGTCATCGGGCTCCTGCCCGGGAGCCGTGATCAAGAAATTAGGACGTTACTTCCTACGATGTTGCAGGCAGCCGCCCTTATCAAACAGGCAAAGCCCGGGGCCGGATTGCTACTTCCCCTGTCCCATACTGTGTCTTTCGACTTGGTCAGGGAGCACGTACGAAAATCAGGGCTTCCGGTGCGTATTATGTCCGGGTCCGCTCACCGGTGTATGGCTGCGTCAGACGTCCTTATGGTGGCTTCAGGCACTGCGACCATGGAGGCCACGATAGTAGGGACTCCCATGGTAGTGCTATACAAGACTTCTACCCCCACTTACCTTCTGGCAAGGCTACTTGTGGAGATACCGCACATCTCGTGGCCTAACATCCTTATGGAAAAACGTATAGTCCCTGAACTCCTGCAGGATGAAGCAGACCCTGAGGCTGTTGCTCGCCTCGTCCTGTTGGTACTGGAGAATCCTTCGCTTTCGTCTGAAGTCCGAAAGAACCTGGCTGAGGCCAGAGGCAAACTTGGTTCGCCTGGCGCTCTTATGCGCACAGCGGAGCTGATATTGGAGGTGGCACGCAGATGAAAGCGAGTCGTGCCGCTGTTGTTATTGTAGCTAACAGCCCCGGAGAAGTCACCGGATGGGCGCTGCCTGTTGTATCAAGTTTACGTGCTTCAGAACACAGGATCGTTCCGGAATTCGGCGAGCTTGTTATCGTTATTGTGTTGCCGCCTTGCCCTTTTGCCACAGGCTATGAGGCGATGGTGGCAGGACTCATCCCAGGGGTTGACGCGGTGGTAACTCCTTCTGAATACCTGAAGTTCATCATGATGGGGTCTATTCCCGAAAGGGTCAGGTGCCTTGCGTCGGGGAAGAAGAGGGAAACCTGGCGTGGGGTAGTTGCCCATCTTGGCGGGGATCATCTGCATTCACTGCTCATAGCCAGGATGCTTGGATTTCCGGCTGTAGCGTACAGTGACCGTACCATTAAGTTCCAGCGACAATTTATCAGAATACTGGCAGAGGATGCCAGAGTGGCCGGAAAGCTCAAGCAAAAGGGAGTGCCTGACGGGAAAATAGAAATCGTCGGCAATCTCATGATAGACGGTGTTCGCAGAGGCGGGGATCCTGAAGGAATCAAAGATATGCTGGGGATAGCTGAGGATACGCCGATGGTATGCCTTTTACCCGGCAGCAGAAAGCAGCAGATTCAATACGTGATGCCCTTCTTCCTTAGAGTCGCGGAGATAGTAAAGAGATTTCGAGAAAACACTGAATTCGTTATGCCCTTGTCGCCTTTTGTCAGTGTGGATTCGGTGAGGTCAGTTCTGGATACCGCAGAAAATCGTGTTGACAAGCAGAAAGGCGGATCAGGGGGCGATGAGGTGAAGGAGGGACTTGAAGCAGTATTCGGCAAGTTGCATAAGCCGGCGGATTGCGGGCATGAGGCATTTTTGGCTCAGGCAGTTATCGAGACTGAAGAAGGGGCACGAGTCTTTGTGATTCCAAAGTCGCGCTATTCTGTTATGGCTGCATCAGATCTTGCCTTATGTATGCCGGGTTCTGTTACTGCAGAGCTAGGTTATCTCGGTGTGCCTACCATAGTCACTGTCCCCCTTAACTTACCCGAGGAGATTCCGCTCACCGGCATATTTGAGTTCATCGGGAGATTGCCCCTGATCGGAAGGCCCATAAAAAGGATAGCAGTGCGAAAAGCGCTTGGGCGTATAGAATTTACCGCCATTCCCAATAAGAGGCAAAGAAGATTCATTACACCGGAAATCCGCGGGGTTCTTACTGCTGAGGACG
>DUVA01000092.1 GCA_012841305.1 Bacillota bacterium
AAACGTGCCTCCGCTGATAACTCCTACGCTAATTGTGGGACTGCCCAGTAAAGGATGTGTCCGATTGCTGTAGGTAGGGATCAACTCCCTCTTGATACACTCTATAACCTCGGACATGTCGTATATAGCATTACGTCCGTCCACCCTGGAAGAGTGACCGGCTTTCCCCAACGTATGCAGCTTCCACCTGACAACTCCCTTACAGGCTATTACCACCTTTAATTCTGTAGGCTCTCCCACAACCGCGCCTCTAACTCTAAACCCGTCGCGTAAGAGGTAGGTTACACCTTTATACTGATGCTCTTCATCAACCACAGCTGCAACATAGATATCTGTAGCAGGCTGAATCTCATTTTGCGAGAGGAGCTTAAATGCATACATCATTGCTGCCAAAGATGCCTTGGCATCGCAACTGCCTCTTCCATAAACATTGCCTTCCCTGGTTTCAGCCTTAAACGGATCTATCTGCATATTGGCTACTGAGACTGTGTCCATATGTGTTTCAAAACACAACCCGTCCCGCGTTCTGCCGGGGAGAAATCCTACCACATTGAACCTCCCTGGCAGAACCTCGTGCTTGGAACACTTAACACCTATGCCTGCCAAATACTCAAGCACATAACTACCGATTCTATCCTCTCCGGTTGTAGCTCCGGGTAGGAATGAGTTAATACTCTCAATCTCAATTAAGTCCTTGAGCAGCTTTTCAACTTCACCGGGATTCGCCTGACCACGAAAACTGATATCCAATTGCATCCCTCTTTCGTCTTTGCACCATAATCCGGTTGCGGGAAATCAGCCCTCAAGAAGGCTTGTACCCAACACGCTGAAACCGCAGTTGCCGCCGGACAGCACTGCCACGTTCTTATCTCCCAGAGGCACCTTCTCGCTTAACAATCCTGCCAGGCTTGCAGCTCCGGCTGGTTCTACCAGAAGCTTAGTTCGTCCGAGCATCAATTTCAGAGTGTCCATGATTTCATCCTCTGTCACTGTAATTATTTCATCTACGTACTTCTCAACCGTTGCAAAAGTAAGTTCCCCGGGTCTTTTGCAAGCGAGGCCGTCTGCTTGAGTATCAACTCTGTCCGTCTCCACTACTTTCCCAGCAAGGCGTGACAATAACATAGAGCAAGAACCTTCAGGTTCAACTCCGACAATCTTCACTTTCGGATAGATGCTCTTTATCGCAAGGGCTGTGCCGGAGATTAACCCGCCTCCTCCGATAGCCACAAAGACTGTGTCTACATCGGGAAGGCTTTCAAGCACCTCAAGTCCCAGGGTGCCCTGGCCCGCCATTACCATAGGATCCTCAAAAGGATGGACAAGCTCCAGCCCTTCCTTCTCCCTTATCTCCATTCCTTTCTCTTCTATTTCAATAGAATTCTTGCCGTGCAAAATCACGCGTGCGCCATAGCCCTTCGCGGCATTGACTTTGTTAATCACTGCCCACTCAGGCATCACTACTGTAGCAGGTATCCCGATGTTACCTGCAGCGTATGCAACAGCTTGCCCATGGTTACCCGATGAAAAAGCGATTACTCCCCTCTCCCTTTTCTCCTGGGGCAAGGTGAGTATTTTGTTGAAGGCGCCCCTTACCTTAAATGAACCTGTCTTCTGCAGATTTTCTGTTTTTAGATATATTCCCGTCTTACGCATTGTGCTTAGAGACGTGGAGTAGACAGTCTCAGTCTTATGGATTCGGCCAATCAGTCTTTTTTTTGCCTCCCATATATCTGGCAGTGTTAGCATCGTTTATCCCCCTATCGTTTGCATGCAATAACAGCGATCTCAACTTCAATTCCCAGAGGCAATCCTGATGTTTCAATACAAGTCCTGGTTGGATAGTCGCTTGGACCCCAGACAACGTCAGAACCGTCCCGAATTCACCTTCCCTCCAATCCGAGAGCTTTTAGGTGATTCCCAATGTGTTTCCTGAGGAATTCACTGTACAGCGTCTCATTCTCATAGAGACATCTATAGATCCTGTCACGAAAACGATAAGCTCCTGACTCATCCTTTTCCTGGAGGATCAAACCATAGGTGATGTGAATTAGCTGTCTGGCATCGTCCTGATTCATTAATCCGTCGAGTTCATCATCTCTCAGGGTAAGCATATCAGGGATTCTACTTATGTCCAATGTAACATGATAGTAACGCCTGGCCTCAGTAAGATGTTCCAAGGCAAACATATGTAACTCGCGGTAAAGCCCCGGGTCTCTGTGAATGATTACCCTGACGGCTTCAAGCCAGTTTGTGCCGGCAGTCTTGACATGGACATGTCCTTTGGTTTCTTCTCCGATACTCGGGAACACACTGAACTTATCACTGCCTGAATGGACACTCAGCCTGTAGCCGAAGTGTGACGCGATTCCCTGATGAGCTTTGAGTTCTCGGCGGAACTGCCCGAGATTGCCAATGTAATCTATACCCTTTTGGAATTCACCGCAAAAACGCGGAGCGACACTGTATAAGTCTACACCGGCCTCCCTAAGCTGCAGAGACACAAAGAAGTGGGCCAAGGGATCCGTAGGTGTCGGTGTCTCATCAATTGACATCTCAAAATCCAATTCTCTTGGACATGGCTTGATCATTTCGCAAAAGACATCTATCGCAAAATCTATGGCTTTCTGATAGATGACAGCGTTGAGTCTTAGCGCTTCAGGACTGAACATCAGTTTAAGGCCTGATTCCAGCTTAAACTCTCCGGATAGGAACCTCCTCTCCAACCTTTCCCGCGTCCCCTTGTCGATTTCTATATACATACGATCTACATCGTCTTTGGATAAACCTGTAATGTTATTGATATGTTCAGAGCAATCCAGCGTTATCATGGTGTAACCGGTATCTAAGGCAAGCTTCACTTCTTCCATTGACTTCAAGTGATCGCCGTCTGCACCAAATCCACCGCTATAGCCTTCTTGAAACACCGCCCAAACCACGTCTGACAGCACATCTTCAAAGGTCCTTCCTGTAAGAGTAAGCTCCCTGATTGACTGCTGAGCAAGGACCGGCCCTACGTCATAGCCCTTCATCAACTCTATGTGTCCCGGTGATGCCACTCCCAGCCTGTCACCTAGGCCTACAGTGGTTTTGAACTTCCGCAACGAGACCGGGCGCGTATGTGGAAAGTGTTTCCTTATGACATGGCTGTTGGCAACTGACAAGTCACAGATTTTCATCCTAAGGCCCTCATTGGAACTGACAGTGCCTTCGAGTTCCCGGAAAACCTCTGAACCGTCGCCTATTACCACCAACCTCTTTTCCCGCTCGCCCCTGATGAGAAAGAGGACTGACCCGTCTTTCTCGTGAAGAGAATTGGGATACGCACATCCTATGTTCAACATCATCTCTTCCTTTCCGCCATCCATCTCATCTCTTTGAGCTACCCATCTCCAACCAACTGACGAATGCGCTTTTTCGCATCCCAATCCCATGCCTTCACCGCATCACTCTACCGTGTCGACGCCATCCTTACTTGCTCTCCAGGCTTTCTGCAATATCCCCCGGAGCTAACCAGTCAGTATGATAAGTACCGGGCCTATCCACCCTTTCATAAGTATGAGCGCCGAAGTAGTCACGTTGGGCCTGTATGAGATTGGCAGGGAGTTCCGGCGCGCGGTAGGAATCGTAGTATGAAAGAGCTGAAGCAAAGGCAGGCACGGGTATTCCATTCTGAATTGCCCAAATCGCCAAGAGCCGCCAGCTGTCTTGGGAAGAAATAATGACATTCTTAAAGTATGGATCCAGTATCAGGTTAGTCAGATTAGGATTATGGTTAAAAGCGTCAGTTATCCTCTCCAAAAACTGAGCCCTGATGATACATCCGCCTCTCCACAAGAGAGCAACCCCGCCTAGATCAAGATTCCAGCCGTACTCTCTCGATGCTTCTCTTAAGAGGGCAAATCCTTCTGCGTACGCGCAGATTTTCGAAGCGTAAAGCGCAGCTCTTAAGTGAGATATGCTCCGTACTCGGTCATCTGCAAATTCGGCCTGTGCCGGCCCCTTGAGCATAGCAGATGCCTGCACCCTCTCGTCTTTCAGTGCGGACATACAACGTGCAAACACAGCGTGGACAAGGGTTGGAGCAGGAACACCCAACTCCAACGCTTCCTGGGATGTCCACTTGCCTGTGCCCTTCTGCCCTGCTGCATCCTTAATCACATCCACTATCGACCGTCCTGTATCCTTGTCCTTTTTACCCAGAATATCCCGGGTAATCTCAATAAGGTATGAACTGAGATCCCCTTTGCTCCATTGGGCAAAGGTAGCTTCCATCTCTTCGGCGCTCATACCGAAAAGATTCTTCATGATGGCGTAGGCTTCAGCAATGAGCTCCATATCAGCATATTCAATACCGTTATGCACCATCTTGACGAAGTGGCCTGCCCCATCAGGCCCAAGATACCTGCAACATGCCTCACCTGAACCTGCCCTGGCAGCTATGTCAGTAAAAATCTTCTCTACATGTTTCCATGCAGCCTTTGAGCCTCCCGGCATAATACTCGGCCCTTTCAGAGCGCCTTCCTCTCCGCCGGAGACCCCGACGCCCAAGTACAAGAAGCCTTCTTCTTCCAAGGCCTTGCTGCGTCTGATGCTATCCTTGAAATATGAGTTCCCGCAGTCAATAATAATGTCCCCTGGACTCAAATATGGGACAAGCTGCTCAATCACTGCATCTACAGCCCGGCCGGCTTTCACCATGAGCATTATCCGCCTTGGTTTTGCCAGGGATTCAGCAAGTTCCTGGATTGAATGTGTGCCTCGGATCGTCTCATAGCCTTCGGCTTTACCGGCAGTAAACTCATCTACCACACTCAAGGTACGATTAAAAACCGAGACCGAGTAGCCATGATTTACCATATTCAGGACAAGGTTTTGTCCCATTACACCCAAACCTATTAAGCCGATATCTGATTTCACACAGCGTCACCTGCCTAGCCGTTGTTGGAGAATCTACGCCTTAATGCCCAAAGGCCTTTACCCGGATTGCCGATGAAAAAGACTTCCTTGCCGTCTATGGTGTTATGTCCCTCGTGCAATGTATCAGGTTTATACAGCTTCAGAGCTTGCGGTAAGGACATATACTCAAAGTTTACTCCTTCAACCTCCTCACAGGTCAGATGTCCAGGGGCATAGGTTATTCGAAATCTTCCCTCAGAGGAACCGTGGATAAGGTGAGCAGCTGCAGAAAGGTTATCCTTTAGATCATCTTCCTTATTTGCCAGCTCGAGAATGCGCGGGGTGCCTGAGTAACCGTATTTTCGTATCAAGGCGTCAATAGCCTTGTCCTCACCGAACTGCTTGACACCGGGTGCGATAATAATAAGCTCTCCGTCATCGGCAATTGCCATCCTTGTGCGGTACACTGCCTTATTTCCCAACCACGTGCTCTTATAGTGCTCAGGATCAAGGTAAACAACTACTGTCTCAAGCGGCTCATCCAGCAAGGTGAAATTGAGTTCTTGACTGAGGCTCACAGCCTGCTCAAAAAACTCGCGATGCCTGCCTGCCCAAATACCGCGGACCCTCGTTTCCTCATCATCTGTTGTGGTGACTGTAAGGACATACTGAAGTGGGATGTCTTGAAGGAAGTTTGCCTCAGCGTAATCAAATGCCTTTCGAACAGGGGAATGGTCTTTGCCCATGAGGTTCTCCAAGCCGTATACTGCACCAAGGAAATGGGACTTATCGATTATCTCTTTTCCTCCGCAGCCTACGAGGATATTCTTGGTGTAATTCGCCATACCCACTACTTCATGGGGAACCACCTGGCCAATGGAGATGATTAAGTCATAACTCCTGTCAAAAAGCCTCTTGTTAACCTCAACGGAAATGGCAAAGTCAACGAGGCCTTGGGAGATTTCCTTTACATATGAAGCAGGTATTTCACCGATTTTCTCTACATCGTCACGCCAATTGTGGACGATAAACCGGTCCTTCGGGATGCCCGGACCAAACATCTTAAGCCTTTCTTCGTCTGACACCGGGACATGAGTTCCCAAGGCAGGCATTATGTCTACCTGTGTATCGGGAGAGAGCTTTTCATACAGTATCTCTGTAATGAGTCCCGCCTGAGAAAGACTGCGAGTATAGTCAGGCGGTAGAAGCAGGGCTTTTCCCGGCTTGTGCCCGAAACCTTCCAGCCATGAACTAAGCGCCTCTTCTATCTCCTTGCGCGTTATGTCTTCTCCTACTATTTTCACTTCCTTCATCGACCCCAGCCTCCATAAAACACAAATTACCAAAGATTGTTATAAGCCAAACGGCCTGTCT
>DUVA01000093.1 GCA_012841305.1 Bacillota bacterium
AATAGCAGCGATTTCCCTAGACAGGAGAATATGTGCCAATTAGCCTCTCCCAACATGCCCTTGTCACTTTCTCTTGTCAACGCAAACCTGATTCCCTACAGTGCAGGAGGTCTTACATGCTGACTGGCATGAAGCCTGACACTCCTTGCAGCCGCCTTCTTTAAGCCCGCCTCTGGTTGAACCTAAGCTTATCGTAGTTATGTGTTTCTTAGTCTTCGAGGTTGACATTCTTATCACTTCTCCTTATCACCGGTATTGATTGCACAAAGGACAATTACTGCAATGTTAAGAGGGCTCACTCATATTACTATGAAATCGCATCCTTCTATATTAACCCACCAACATGCGAGAAAGCGAGTCCGATGTGGGCTCGGCAGATTGCGCTATGATCTGAGCATTCCACTAGTACTTTTAATATTATAGCATAAAGTCCGGTGCAAGCTACTGCAAGCTACTGACGTTTTTCGCCCCACCGGACCTTCGTTTCTACATGCGAGTTACGATCGGCCCGTCGTTTTGCTCGCAAACTACCGCCGACCGCAGTTTTGCTCGTAAGTCACGACCTGCCCGTCGTTTCTCTCGTATCTTACGACCAGTCCTTAGATCTGACTCTGAAGACAGACGCCGCGCAACAGACCCAGTAAACAGCGAGGCTGAGAAATACTGACATTGCCGGCACCCATGAACTCGTTTCAATCATCCGCGCAAGATTCTGAATCGCAGGTGAACGCCCTGCTGCACCTGCCCCTACCATCACCAGAACAAATATCGCCAGAAGAATCGCTCTGCTGTACGTGGAGGCTTTGGCGAATCCTGCCCAGAAGAACATCACCAAATAGGCGCCTGTAACCACTACGGCCATGCTAAACACCATAGCGAAAGGTGCAGCGTTCTGAAGCAAGACTGCTGCCACATCTACAGTCCCCGGAGATGCGGCAGATGAACCAAGGCCCGGAATTATTCCCAATGAAGCCAGGTAAGCGCCGAGCACGGCAGTAACATTAAAGAATATGACAAGGAGGACAGACACGGCAAGGACCGATACAAACTTGCTTGTGACAATTGCCGCATCTGACAGGGGCAGACTCTTCAAGAACAAGTACGCGCCGCTTTTGTCCTCGTCATATGTGGACCTTACCGCAAACCCATAGGTGGATACCATGACGTACGCCGTGAATATGCCCCCTCCGTCAGACCCTGACGCCATCATCACAAGCCCCACAAACCCGCCGAGGAGCGCATAGAGGAGTATCAACTTCCTATTTTGGATAATGTCCTTATATATAAGGTCTAGCACGCATTATTCCCCCTTACGATGGCGACCAGAATGTCATCTAAGCTTACAGGGGCCACTCTTGGCCTGCTACCTATAAGTTGGGCTACCTTGCCCTCAAGAGTGCTGGAAAATGCGGAAGTAATCCCACTGAATGTCAGGCCTTCGATTTTGTGTCCTATGAACACACCCTGAAGTTCCTGATCCAGTAGTCTTTCTACGTAAGCCGCGGCTTTCGCCACATCTGCCTCGAGATCCCTTGCCCCGAGACTGCCTTGCGCCTCCCCTGCTCGGACCGGCAGCGGAAACGAAATCGACTTCCACCTGCCAAGGATGTCGTCTTTTACGTCAGATTCCACAATCCTGCCTTCATGGATGAAGGTCACATAGTCGGCGATTCGCTCGATGTCCTGGGTTATGTGGGTTGAGAAGAACACACTCCTCTTCTCGTCCTGAATCACTGACATCAGTTCATCCAGGACATCCCTGCGTATCACAGGATCCAACCCGCTCGTAGGTTCATCCAGTATCAAGAGCTCAGGTTTGTGTGATAAAGCCAGGGCAAGGCCGAGCTTCACTTTCATACCTTTCGAAAGGTCTTTCACCCGCTTCGCAGGATCGATCCCAAAGCGATCAAGGGTGGCGTCAAAATATACCTTATCCCAAGTGGGATAGTATTTGGATACGAATCCCTCGAACCACAGAGGTGTCATTTCTTCGTAAAAACGAGGTTCTTCTCCGACATAGCCGATACGGCGTTTCACTTCTTTTTCGTAGAGCCTGTGGTCAAGGCCTAATGCCTTGACAGTCCCTCGGGATTTTCTCGCCATGTTCATGATGATCTTGATGGTCGTCGTCTTCCCTGCCCCGTTAGGCCCGATGAATCCCATAATGAACCCTCTGGGCAGAGAGAAAGTTACATCCTTCAGCTCAAACTTGGGATAACTTTTGCATACTCCGCAAAGCATCAGGGCGAGGTTGTCGGAAGTGTGAGCCCCGGCCCCTGCCTGATTACGTCTTTCTGTCTTTCTGTCATTCCTCGCGTTACTGCCTTTCATAACGCCTTGTCTCCTCCTTCAGTGCCTCTTTGACCATATCAAGGAGTTTTTCATCGCTTATTCCTACGAGCTTCGCTGTGGAAATGAGCTCGAGGATACGTTCATTAACAGATTCCTCGCGAATCACTCCCAGGTCATTGTAGGTGAAATTGGCAACAAAAGACCCAAGACCCGGCCTGGTCACGATGATCCCCTCGTTCTCCAGCTCAGAGTATGCCCGCTTGGTCGTGATCACGCTGGTCATAGCCTCCTCGGCCAACTGCCTGATAGAAGGCAAAGGAGTTCCGGGCGGGAGTTCTCCGGATAGGATCTTCTCCTTTATCTGGTCGACTATTTGCCTGTAGAGAGGCACCGGATTACTGTACGATAAATGAATGTGCATAGATTCACCGCTACTGTATATATAGTCTATACACAGTATAAACATAATTGCAGGCGGTGTCAA
>DUVA01000094.1 GCA_012841305.1 Bacillota bacterium
ACATATGGAATCGCTTTCTAACAGCGTCCTAGTGGAACATGGCTCACCCAGCGAGCCATTCAAGGGGATCTAAGGGCTTCTAAGTGAGCGAATGGCTTACCCCATGAGCCGTTCGAGCGGATCTGATAGCTTTCCGAGGGTCGGTTGGCTTACCCAGTGAGCCAATCGCGAGGATCTGATAGCGCCCTATGCCGTCAAGGGCGCCGAAGCCGAAGATGGGATTAGGGATTTCTCTCGCCAGGTTCCTCGACGATACCAAAGGTATGTGGAGACAGCCCCAATGACCCAGCTTATGAGAAGCGTGAAGAACAACGCATCAGGCGACCCTTGAGGGTGCGCTGGGCTTCTCGTAAGCCACGCCCAGAGATACGCAAGGGGCACACGTATTACGACAGTGGTGAACATAGAAATCCACATGGAGGGCATGGTGTCTCCGGCGCCGCGCATGATGCCGCCGTAAACCTGGGTGATCGCCATAGCTATGTAGCCGGCGGATAATATGCGAATCTGTCTTACGCCGAGGTTGATGATATCTTCTGTGGTAGTGAACATGCTTATCAGGTGTTTGCCGAATATCGACAATAAGGCCACCAGCACGAATGACGTGGTCAGACTTACTTTTAACATGTCCCTTGACCCCTGGTTAACGCGATCCATCCTGTTCGCTCCGATGTTCTGGCCGACGAAAGTGGCAATAGCCATGCCGAAAGTAAAGTTGGGCATCATTGCGAAGCCATCAATCCGCATGACCGAGGTGGTGCAGGTCACCACCTGATAACCCATGCTATTGGCCAGCGCTTGCACGAACACCATGGACATTGAGAAGATAGCTTGCGTGACGCCTGCCGGCAACCCTAACCGCAGTAATTGGCCGGTCAGTTTTCTGCAGGGGATTAGATTCACAGGATCTATCTGCACTACATCTTTCATTCTATACAGTTTGATGATACATACGACTGCAGAGACGGCCACTGAAACGATGGTTGCCCAAGCAGCGCCTGCAACCCCCATGTTAAGGCCGGCTACAAACCAGATGTCCAAGATCACGTTAAGACATGAGGTGAGCAGTAAGGTTAGTAACGGGAACACAGAGTTGCCTAGTCCACGCAGGATTCCTGATACTATGTTATAGAATCCGAGACCCAAAGCTCCCCAGAGGACAATAGTAAGGTAGGAACGGGCCATATCAAAGGTTTGCACAGGTGTCTTTGTGAGCCTCAATAGCGAACCCGCCAGGGGTATGCCAATCGCCATAACCAAAAGTGAGGATATGAAGACCAATACCAACGCATTGCCGATTGAACGCGAGAGCGCTTCTTTATCCTTGGCCCCGTAGTACTGTGCCACCATGATTCCTGCGCCTGTAGAAATCGCCATGAGGAGAACAAGGAGCAGGTTAATAATTGGAAGAGTCGTCCCGATCGCTGAGAGGGCCTTGTCGCCTACATAACGGCCTGCGATGATAGAATCTACCGTGCTGTACAACTGCTGCGCAAAGTTGCCGATGAGCAAAGGGATGGAGAATCTCAGCAATGCAGATACCGGCCTCCCTACGGTCATATCTTGCGCGCCGAAAAGAGCATTGATCCTCTTAAGCATGCAGCAACCACCTCTTCTTTAATAACAACATCTATTATATCCTTCTTGCCATCACGGCGTCCACGGAATGTATTTTTCTGCTTGCCTTCCAATTAGTGGCGGTGGAAGCAGCAGTCTTGCATAAGGAGGAGATGCGCCGGATGAGGAGAAAGGATGGAAAAGATCATTTCCCTTCTGGATTGCCGGAGGTGCGCTCATGAAAAAGACGGTGTCTGGGCTTCTTGCCTTTTTCATGTTTGTAGTTGTGTTATGGTCGATCAAGGCCGCCGCGGACGTAAGAACCGATCCCATATTCCCGTATGATACGGCCTGCATCCACCAAGATTTAGACAAGTTTCTTGACGAATTTCTGCCGCCTGCAATGACTCGACTGCATGTTCCGGGGGTTGTCTTTGTTGCGGTGAAGGATGGGGAAGTCCTGACCATGCGTGGATTCGGATATTCTGACATAGAATTCGGCAAGGAGGTCGATCCTCTCCGAACAGTGTTTCGCGCAGGCTCTGTGTCTAAAGTCTTTACGGGAATGGCTGTGATGCAGCTTGTGGAGATAGGTCTTCTGGACCTGGATGAAGATATCAATACCTATATTGATGGGTTCAAAATCCCGGACACTTACCCTGAGCCGGTTACCCTGCGCCACCTTCTCACTCACACTGCAGGATTCGATGAACGGTATTTAGGGGTGTCGGAATTCGGGCAAGATGTCTATCCTGAATTAGGCGAATACCTTGCGCTTGAACTCCCACCTAGGATACGGCCTCCAGGGCAAGTGATTCAATACAGTAACCACGGGATGGCACTGGCCGGATATGTAGTGGAATGCGTCAGTGGGATACCGTTTGCCCGGTACATCGAAAAGAACATCCTCACTCCGCTGGGTATGGACCACAGCAGTTTTGAGCTGACGTCTAAGGTGGAAACACTGCTTTCATCGAGCTACAAGTGGCGCAAGAGCAAGTATGAAAAAGTGCCATACATACATACAAACGTAGTGCCAGCCGGGATGTTAATGACTTGCGGCGCCGACATGGCCAAATTCATAATGGCTAATTTGGCAGGTGGCGAGCTTGCCGGGGCACGAGTGCTCTGCTCGGAGTATGTAGACGCTATGCAGTCTCAGCAGTTTACGAACCATCCTCTTGTGCCCGGAATGGGATACTCATGGATGATAGGCCGGCGGAACGGACGCCGCACAGTTTTCCACGGCGGCGACATACCGCAATTTTCCACCCAGCTCGTGCTCGTGCCGGACGAGGATTTCGGCGTATTCATGTCAGGCAACGGGATCGGAGCGGCAACACTAAATGATGAGCTCACAAAGGAGCTTTTTGACACGTTTTTTCCCGGGCCTAAGGCGGAGGAAACGGTGCATTTTGGGGAAGGGCCGGATGTGTCAGTTCCCTCCCTACCGGCAGGCGATCCACAGGATCTTGCAGGCGCATATCGCATGATCCGGGACCCGATGACCACTGCCGAGAAGGCCATATCACTGCTGACCCAGATTCGCGTAACCGCTCAGGGCGACGAAGCTGTGGCGCTTGTTTTCCCTATCGGGAGTGGGATGCCCCATACGATATGGGTGGCCGAAAGGCCCGGAGTTTACCGCGACACGGCAAGCGGTGCTCTTATGGTTTTTGACGAATGGCAGACTTTATTTGGAAGGAATCGACCGTCCCGCATGTATATCGATTTGTGGGCTTTCGACAGACTGAAGTTCTATGAGACAACTTCCTTCGCAACGGTATGTCTTGGGATAATCATTGCAGTATTTGTTTGGCCTGTGCTTGCATGGGTTTTCAGACGCAAGGCGAGCGGCCTGGCAGTTCTGCTCGGTCTGGTAGACGTAGTTGCGGTTACGGGCATTGCCGGCTCGCTCCTTACAGCCCCTGACTGGGAGATAACCACTCGTGTACCGAACACGACGAAAGCAGCCCTGGCTCTGCCACTCGTAGGCACAGCCCTTGCAGTAGCTTTGGCATGGCAGACTCTTACAAAGACCGTGGATTCCAAGAAGCCTTGTCGAAGGCCTTTCAACCTGAGAACACGCCAGGGATTCGCTTCTCGCGTTCTCCCTTGGCTCTGCGTCGTTGCCCATGCCGGCTTGGTATGGTTTCTGAACATATGGAACTTATTGGGCTGGAAGTTCTGATTATGTGTAAACCAAATCCATTGTGGGTATATTATGGAAAGACCGAAGTTCCGTCTTCTGAAGAAGGAAGAAAGGATCTATGTGCAGAATAAACAACAGGTATCGCCATAATCCCACAATATTCGTGAGAACCGGTGGCCTGGTGGCGTTCTTTTATAGGGAGACGACATGCGCCCCTCCTCAAAAGGGGCTTATTCCTTTAATGGGACGGTCTAGTTTTGTGGACGGGATGTAGCGAAGGCGGTATCAGGCCCACAATGAGACAATCCGGTTATTTCGATAAGATAGTCCGATTCTTGTAATAGGACTGTCGATCTGCTTTGACAAGAAGGCCTAATGCTTTCGAGAGGTGGTTATTGTATGTGCCCTGGTAGGACAAACAGGATCCAGCAACTTTTCCGTTCCCGAGTTTTGCGTTCCCGGCTACGGTTGGGAGTATGTTTTTGTGTTATAGCTGCGCTAATGGTAAGTCTGTCTCCGCTGTCGCAAGCAGCTGCGCCGGAGCTGAAGGCGAAATCTGCGATACTCATTGATGCTGAGACCGGACAGGTGCTCTACGAGAAAGATCCCGATATGCGGTTGGCGCCTGCCAGCGTTACGAAAGTCATGACAATGCTTTTGGCTATGGAGGCTGCTGAGACCGGGAAAGTCAGCTTTGATGATATGGTAGTCACAAGTACCGCTGCCAGCGAGATCGGAGGCTCCCAGATTTGGCTCATGGAAGGCGAAGAAATGAAATTCGAAGACATGCTGAAAGCAGTCGCCATTGTCTCCGCCAATGATGCCGCTTATGCCTTGTCCGAGCATATCGCAGGTACTGAATCGGACTTTGTCAGGTTGATGAATGAAAAAGCGAAAGACCTTGACATGAAGAACACACATTTTCAGAATTCCGACGGCCTCCCCGCTTCAGATCATTACAGCTCAGCGCGGGATATTGCCATCATGTCAAGGGAGCTTATTACGAAACACCCGAAAATCCTTGAATGGACCGCCACCTGGACGGACTGGCTCCAGCGTTTGCATCCAAGGGCGAAGCAGAAGGAGTCCTTTCTCAGAAACACGAATGAGTTGATAATCAAGTATCCCGGGGCTGACGGCCTCAAGACAGGCATGACCAATGAGGCGGGCTTTTGCCTTTCTGCCACAGCTAAGAAAAACGATACGCGGCTCGTTGGTGTAGTCATGGCGCTTTCTTCAAATGATGAGCGTCTGGATGATACGATAAAGCTGCTCAATTATGGATTCCGCGAGTTCGATCGTGTGGTTCTGGCAACTCAAGGAGAGAGCGTCGGTTCTGTCAGGATTCCCAACGGACGTAAGGAAATAGTTGTTGCAGGTGTTGACAAAGACTATGCAGTGCTCGTGGATAAAGGTAAGATGGATCTAATAACGACGGAATTCGTCTCTGACGAGCGCAAAGCCCCAATCGACAAAGGAGAAAGGGTCGGCCAGGTAATAGTATCTGTTGACGGTAAGGAAATCACAAGAGTCAATGTGGTGTCTACCGAAGATGTTCCCAGGGCGGGCTTTTTCACAGTGCTGTCAAGAGGGATCCGTGACTTCTTCCGGGGCTTGTTCCGGCGCGCGATTCCTCAGAATGAAATTTCACTCTAGGAATTTGCTCTGGGAGTTGGCTCGTAGATTTTGCCCTGGGATTTCGCGCCGGAGGGAGACTCGATAATCGTGGGAGACATGGTCTTACAGGCACGGGCCAAACTTAACTTGACCCTCAAAATCCTAGGACGGCGTCCCGACGGATACCATGACATCGAGTCGGTGGTGCAGTCGGTCGATCTTTGCGACCGAATAACTCTTCGGACTTGCTCTCCTGTTTACGCCGGGAGAAGTGGCCAGGAGATTGATATCACGGTTACCTGTAACGATACGAGTATTCCAACCGGTCGCGGCAATTTGGCGGTGGAAGCAGTCCTCGCTCTGGCCAACTTCGTCGGCCTAAGAGCTTCCGCAGAAACAGACGCCTGCCCGCCAGCTTCCGTGGAAATGGAAGCCGATCCGCGAGCTTCCGTGGAAATGGACGCCGATCCGGGAGTTTCTGTAGAAACAGACGCCTGCCCGCGAGCTTCCGTGGAAATAGACATGGGAAAAAGAATACCTGTAGCTGCGGGCTTAGGAGGCGGAAGCGCTGATGCAGCAGCAGTCCTCATAGGACTCAATCACCTATGGAGACTGGGCTTGGGCGAAAGAGAGTTAATGGCTGTCGGTGAGAGCCTCGGGGCAGATATTCCTTTTTGCGTCACAGGTGGGACAGGAGTTATTCGGGGGAAAGGTGAACGAATCGAATTGCTGCCGACGCCTGATGACTTGTGGTTTGTTGTTGTAACATTGCCGGAAAGAGTAAGCACTGCCCAGGCTTACACCACGTTTGATCAACTCACCGAGACTACCGGTGCCTATGATGCCGGCTCTTATGATCTTGCTGTCGATGCAACTGATGTTACTTCAGGTATGGTTCGGGCTCTCAGAGCGGGCGAAGTTCAGGATATTGCCGGTAGGCTCACCAATGATCTGGAGTACTCCGCAGTGTCAATCGTGCCTCAAATTGCCCGGGCGAAAGAGGCGCTGCTTGCTGCCGGGGCAGTTGGAGTCGGGATGTCAGGGAGTGGCCCTACAGTATTCGGTATTGCTGATAGCAGGGAAAAAGCAGAAGCAATCTGTGACACATTGAGACTGACATCATCCGGTGGGGCGCTGGAACAGGTATCGTCCTATGATGTGCCGAAATTGTCATCGTCCGGCGGTACGCCAAAACAGGCATCATCAGCTTGCGCGAAGGAGCAGGCGTCATCGGGCGGCACTTTTGCCATTGGAGCGTTCAAAGAGGTATTTGTGTGTAGAGCGGTTTCACAAGGAGTTGCTTATGCACGGGTGCCAGATGCCGGTGCAGGGCACTAACCCATTATGCGGGTGCCAACAGGTGCCGGATATCCTTGCCGGCTGCCGACGCACGCTGGCCACCGGCGCACGCTGAGTCCGGGATCTCGAAACCGTGCGACTTCGAACTTGAGTAAGGCCGAATTAGTCAAGCAAAGGAAGCTTTGCCCTTGACAACTAATACACGATACCTGAGACTTATGTTAAGCAGAGAAATGCAAGCCGGGTAAATGGTCCTGGCTGCGGGGAGGGAGGGCGGTAAGCATGGTGGACGCAGTTGTCCTGGCTGGCGCGGCCAATGACGGGAAACTGGCTACGTGCGATAATGCAAAGTATGAAGCCCTTATCAGTGTCCAAGGCAAGCCCATGCTTTCGTATGTTCTGGATACGCTCAGGAGGTATGAGGAAATTGGGAGGATAGTGCTTGTATGCCCTAAGGAGGTGTCCGAGAGCATAGGCCCCATACCCGGACTTCTTACCGTAGAGGCGCGCGGCGCGCTGCTCGAGAATTTGAGAGCAGGCCTCTCTCAATTGGATCCTGACAAACCGGCGCTTATTGTGACCGGGGATATACCTCTCTTAACCTACGAGGCAATTGATGACTTTTTTAGACAGGCAGCGACGCGCGCTGCTGACATATACTATCCGGTGGTTCGGCGAGAAGCCTGCGAAGCCGAGTTCCCGGGGATAAAGAGGACATACTTGACTATCCGTGAGGGGACGCTGACCGGTGGTAACATTGCCTTAGTAAAGCCGTCTGCCCTTTTGGCTTGCGGAAGATTACTGGAACAAGCGATAGCTACCCGCAAGAAGCCGTGGATGATGGGGAGCGTCCTTGGGATGTGGTTAATCTTCAAGTTCCTCATACGACGTTTATCTGTGCGGGATATTGAACGCAGGTTAGAAACCCTCACCGGGGTCCAGGCTATGGGTGTGATTTCAGATTATGCGGAAATAGCGTTTGACGTTGACAAGCCACAAGACCTGGAGCTTGCGCAAGCGATATTGGGAGATCAGGGGATCACCAACCAGGCGTGGTAATCCCAAGAGCTTTTGACGGCAATTTCTATATTCCATAAGGAGGAATTTCTGTATTTATATGGAATATAGTCTACGCAACCCGCTTTTCTATTCTTTATAGAAGGTGGTGGCGTAGAAGTGAACATTACTGAGGTAAGAGTCAGGCCGGTGAAGAGTGACGGGAAAACACGAGCTATAGCTTCGATAACTTTCGATGACTCCTTTGTGGTAAAGGAACTGAAAATAGTGGAAGGACCTTCAGGGCTATTTGTGTCAATGCCCAGTCGCAAAGTGGGTAACGGAGGGTACAGAGACATCGCCCATCCGATTACTGCAGAAGCTCGTGACGAAATTCAGACTGTGGTGCTCGCGGAATTTGAAAAACAGTCAGGTGATCCCGAAGCTGTGGTCCACTAAGACAGCTACTTGTTGAGAGGTCGGAACCATCCTTTGAGAGGTTGAAACCACCCTGCGGCTGCTTACGTTTACTCACGCTCACCTCAGGAATTCCGTAACCTATGGAGCGTAGCATGTGATGAACCAGCATGGACACTGCAAGGGAGCAATTAGAAGAGGCAGTTTGATATTGGAAAATGTCGAATTAATCGAGGTATCCCGTGGAATTAATCGAGTTATCTCAACGTGTCCGGTTCGCAAACACTACTCGTCCTTCCTCATGTGCTTCCTCAAGACCCCTAGCCCCCATACGCTGAAGGTGGTGCTACTTGGCGCTTACGGTTAACATGAACATGATCGATTTTGAACCACTTCTTTCAAAACGCCGCTTCAATTTCAACCAGCTTTTTGGATTTCTGCAGCAAAAAGCCGATAAGTGTTCGGTTTTCGACCACCCCCGACGGCACAAGTGGTAGATTCTCGACCCAACTTTTCGCTTGAAGAGGGATTTTGATAGCCCTTTGAGGCTCATGTGGAAGGTTCTCTACCACTTTTTTGGAAAAGATGGCAGTTTTCCGCCCACCTTTCCAAAAAATGTGGTCGATTTTGTATCCACAATCCTCATGTGAAGGGATTCTCTGTGATGAGGTGTTCTATATTCTACCCCCCAGAGGCATGTTCGTGGTCGGTAAACAACCATTAACAAGCCCTCTGGGGGTCGATTCTCAACCATCCGGGCAATTGCGCTGAAAAAGATGGTTGAAAATGAACCACCGAAGAGCCTCTCGGTGGTTGTTTTTCAACCATGCGAACTGTCGCCTCGCAAAAGGTGGCAAAAAGTCACACGGCAAAGAAGGATTTGCGGTTGATCCCAGCCACCTAGGTAATTGCGCTGAAAAGAGTGGTGGAAAATCACACAGCAAAAGGGGTTCAGTTGGAACATATATCTAGGGAATACGGTATTTGCGGAATTCCTGGCGGTGGGGAGGGATTGGGAAGGCTGGGTAGTCTTGACGTGTTCCGGAGCCTTTGCTATACTCGTAGTGCTACAAGAAACATAAGAAATATATTGTGTTTGACATATGTTGGGGCGTAGCCAAGCGGTAAGGCACGGGACTTTGGATCCTGCATGCGGAGGTTCGAATCCTCCCGCCCCAGCCAATTCTTTCGAGTTTTCGGGCCGGCTTAAGTGCGAGGCCCTTTTTGTTGTTCAGTGTATTTTCTTGTCCGCCATGGCCCTCACAATATCCAACAGCCTCTCGCGGGAGTTAAGGCCAGGCTCTTCCAGAACCACATCGAGGAGCTTGGCAAGGACTCGGCCCACTTCCGGGCCTTCGGGTATATCAAGGACTCTCATAACATCTCTGCCGTCCACAGTAAGGTCGTTTACTGTAAACGCAGGGCCTTGTTTCAATACTTCTTCCAGCCTTCTGAGAAAGGCCTCCATATTGCTGCCTGGGCCAGGATCCAAGCCCAGCGCTACTCTGTCTGCCTGCCGGACCTTGCCAAGGTCGTAGATGGCCTCGAGGCCCAATGAATTCACCAGTCTCCGGATACCTTTATCCTTTGTAGCAGGCTCATAAGTAAACATATGCCACTTTATGAGGGTTGTGACTCTATGAATTAGGGCTCCGGGATATTTGAGCCTCTCGAGAGCGGTCTTTGCAAGCTCGGCACCGACGCTTTCGTGGCTGAAGAACCGGAGCCTGCCTGTGTCATCCTGCGCCATGGTCAAAGGCTTTCCGATATCATGGAGTAGCGCCGCGAGACGTAGTTCCAGCCTGGGTTCGATGCTCTCGCAAGCCTTAATGCTATGCTCAAGAAGGGTATCAGGGCTTTCGTGATATGCAGGAATACCGGCGCAATCTGAAAGCTCAGGGAGGATATGATCCAAAAGATGAGTTTCATAAGTATACCGAAGAGCTTTGCCGGGCCTGGTAGATAATAGCATCCTGGATAATTCATCTTGTATACGTTCAGGCGACACCCTTCTGATGGCACAATGAAGTTTTGCTATTCCGCAGAGAGTTTCACAGGATATCTCGAAACTAAGTTCAACTGCGAACCGAATTGCCCGGAGCATCCTTAGAGAGTCTTCACTGAAACGCTCTTCAGGATCTCCTACCGTGCGGATAATCCCATCTCCAAGGTCGCGTATTCCTCCGAAATAGTCAGTAACGCTCTTTCGCCGGATGTCGTAAGCTAAAGCATTGATTGTGAAATCCCTGCGTGCCACGTCGTCCCTGAGATTCCCGGAAAAAACTACTCTGTCAGGCCTGCGTCCGTCAGAGTACCTACCTTCTTTCCGGAATGTCGTGACCTCAACTCCCTGGTCGCCAAGAAAGACAGTCAGTGTCCCGAAGCGCTCGCCTGTAGGGATCGCTCTATCACCAAATATCCTCTTCACGTCTTCAGGTGTGGCAGAAGACGCTATGTCCCAGTCAGTCGGCGTTTTGCCAATCAGACAATCCCGTATGGCGCCTCCGACTACA
Source organism: Bacillota bacterium (assembly GCA_012841305.1). Classification (GTDB taxonomy): domain Bacteria; phylum Bacillota; class SHA-98; order UBA4971; family UBA4971; genus UBA4971. The sequence goes on from DUVA01000094.1 coordinate 10,552, forward strand.
TAAGCTTCATAGCCGCTTTTCGTCAGCATGTCGGCAATTGCCAAAACGTGTTCCGGGATCTTAATATCTATCTGCAAGATTACCGGCGTGTGACAATCCATGTCCTGAGATCTCCTTAAATAATGGCGGACATCTAGTTGAAGTATAGCCAAGAAGCTGAACCACCGTCAATATGAACCACCGTCAACATTGATATCCGGCAGGGAATCAAGTAGACTTACAGTCGTAGACGACCCAAGGAGGCTGCATTTAGTCTATGACTCTTGCTTCAAAATACTACATGATCGGTATAGATGTCGGTACAACCCACATAAAAGCGGTTATCTTCAATGAATGGGGAACGGAAATCTCAAAATCCGTTGTAGGCACCCCGTCCATGACAGACAGCAAGTACGGACAGGTGTGGGATCCTGAGGCAATGTGGACAGCAGTGACAGATGCAACCCGTTCTGCTCTGACCGCCCTTTCGCAAGGTGTATCCCTGGAAGATCGTGTCCGAGACTCCGAAATAGTGGGAGTTGCTGTTGCCAGTGTAGGTGAGTCAGGTGTCCCGCTGGACTGCCAAGGACAAGCGTTATATCCGATAATCCCATGGTTTGATACGCGCACTTTCCAGCAGGCCCAATGGTGGGCTAGGGAAATCGGCAGGGAGCGAACTGCACAAATCACAGGGCTTTCCGTTAAGTCCATCTACTCCGCACAAAAAATTCTTTGGCTGTTTCAAGAGGTGAATGGCCTCAGTGACGCTATTGACACGTGGCTTCCCGTGTCAAGCCTTATTTCATTCAAACTTACAGGAGAGCGGTCAATTGATTACTCACAGGCTTCAAGGACTATGCTTTTCGATCAGACAAACCTCACCTGGTCCCAGGATCTCCTGGACATAGCCGGCATTCCCAGGCGAATACTTCCTGAACCTGTCCCAAGCGGTACATTCATCGGACGTGTGACCGATTTGGCGTCCCAGGCTACCGGGATCCCTGCCGGTGTGCCTGTTTTCGCAGGCGGCCACGACCACGTATGCGGAGCGCTGAGCGTGGGTGCAACAGAGTCAGGGACTGTCCTGGATTCATGCGGAACTGCTGAAAGCCTGGTTGCGCCGTGTTCTGACTCTTCTCGAATGGCAGATGTCATAAAGAATGGTTTCTCTTTCGGCAGCCACGTGGCAAGAGGCATGTACTATGCCATGGGCGGACTTTATGCGTCAGGCGGGGCACAAGATTGGTTCCGTCATGAATTCTGCGGGCGAGAGGCATCTTATGGAGACCTCATTGATTTGGCGGGACGGTCTGCACCCGGGTCAGGCGGAGTTATCTTCATCCCCCGTCTCCTCGGAAGCGGCCCTCCGGATCGGGATCAACGGGCAACCGGGGCTTTCACCCGTATTCTTCCCCATGTCACTCTTGCGGATTTCGCACGCGCTGTGTTAGAAGGGCTTTCCTTTGAGCTTAAGATGGCTGTCGACGCTATAGAGGCAGGTCTCAAGAAACCTGTAAGAAACATAATAGCTATCGGAGGAGGTGCGCGGAACGATCTGTGGCTTGCTATTAAGGCCTGCGTTCTCCGGATGCCGATTGAAGTTCCTCAGGTAGATGAGGCAGTCGCCTTGGGAGCAGCGCTCCTTGCCGGAATTGGGTCAGGTGTCTATGAAGACACAGAAGACGCACTGGCAAAGGCCAGGCCTGTCCGACGTATAGTGCTCCCGGATGAATCCCTCTCCCAGGTCTACATTGATGCCTTCCACACCTACACAGCGGTGAGCCGTGCATTGCTAGAGGTAGATCGCTGCCATGTTCAGGAGGAGCGCTCCTATGGCTCATGAGCCCTGCCAATTTTCCTTGTGACGTGACAGGCTTAAACCTAACTGTGAAATACTAAGCTTAATCATGGAAACCCACCGAGAAGATTTCCGTATGCGTTCAGGGGGTGTTCTTTTTGCGTCAATTCCGCGCGCTTATGGTTATTGCCGCTATCCTTCTGGGCATAGCTGTCATGTGGCAACGGGAAAGTGGGATTAGAAGAGAAAAATTAGGCCTGGACATGGCGCCGGGAATTGACGAGCCAGGCCCTGTAAAGGAGTACTCATGCGACTGCGAGCCTGAGGAGGTTTTGACTCCTGAAATGATGCAATTGGCTGCAAAACCATCCTGGCAGATGGAAATCGCAAACCCATCCGGCCCAACTGACATTATCAAGCCGACAGGGCGGATAGACATAGTGGTGGATACAATGGACAGGACCCTCACGGTTTTCTCCGACGGAAAGCCTTACCGGAAGTTTCCTGTAGCTGTAGGCAAGTCATCAACACCGTCTCCTCCCGGGCAATGGCAAGTTGTATCCAAAGGGGCATGGAGCGGGGGATTCGGCACAAGGTGGTTAGGGCTCAATATGCCGTGGGGCAAGTACGGCATCCATGGCACAAATAAGCCTTGGCAGATTGGGGATTTTGTCAGCGCAGGATGTATCAGGATGTTTAACCATGACGTTGAACTCATTTATGACTGGATTCCCATGGGCACTCAAGTCGTGATAATAGGCAATTCCTTCGGCCCCTTGCGTAATCCCAGACGTGAGATAGGTCCGGGAGAACGTGGGCCTGATGTGCTGGCTGTCCAAAAACGCCTAAAAATGCTGGGGTTTGACCCGGGAGCGCAAGACGGAATGTACGAGCAATCTACGATTGATACGGTGAAAGAATTCCAAAAGGGCCATTCCATGCGCATTACAGGTGTGGTTACGGACGAAGTATACGATGCCCTCGGACTGCTCTTATTTGAGTAACAAGGCAGATGTTAGCTCTTAGCTGAGATACTGAGAGATATTATAAGCAAATAGCCATCCGGGCCCGTTGTTATACATTTAATGTCTTATTTTCCATAAAAATGTTGAAAATTGGGCTATATTAGTATAAAATGGATTCATAACATTCCTACATGGCTGGAAAGGAGGGGAAGTGGGTGGGGCGGACAAGGAGATTCTCTGGAGTAACCAGTGTTCATGGCGACGGAGCTATAATAATACCGGAGCAAGTACGTAGCCGGCTTGGACTTAAACCCCATGATCATCTGCTTTTCCAGTTAAAAGGTGAGCACATTGTCGCCTCGAAAGTGAAAGATGGGAGCAAGAAGTGTTACGGGGGAGTTGGGGGATAAACTGTTTTTGCCGGTACAATCCATGGATCTTGATGACGTCTTCAAGGCGCTGATGGTACCGGAGTAGTTGTTCAATCGGGAGGAGCCATTTGCCAAATCGCTTAGCTTCTGTTCACGGACCTTAGCTTCTGTGCACGGACAAAGGCCACAGCGAACGCAAATGGCTTTGATCTGTCTTGCCTTGATCTATCTACCCTGTGCAATAGTATGATTATTGTGCTAAAATGAAATCGGATATTTCTAGGAAGACCCTTCCCGATAAACGTGAACAGCAAAAAAGGAATCTCGCACTGCAAGACGAAAGGTGCGAGGTTGCGATTTCTAAGGAGTCTGAGGATGACGAAGAAGTCTTCTGTTGTGGAAATTGCCAGATTATACTATGAACACGGGAAGAACCAGGATGATATCGCTTGTGAATACGGGATTTCCCGTTCAACAGTCTCCCGGTTACTGAAAGAAGCCAGGGAAAGCGGCATAGTACGTTTTCAAATAATCGATCCGAATTCAGTCTGCACTCAAATCGCCGCTGGGTTGGAAGCGAAGTTCAACCTTAAGAAGGCTGTTGTAATCGAAGGAGACTCGGATTCTGTAGATGTCATCAAAAGAGATATCGGAGTCGCAGGGGCTTCTCTGTTTTCCCGATCGATTAGAGGCAACCAGACTATTGGGATATTTTGGGGTTCAACCATCTATGAATTGGTTCGCAACTTAGTCCCTAAGGATGTCGAAGGTGTCAAAGTCGTTCAAATGGTAGGCACCCTTGGGAATATGCTGTCTGATACACATGCCGACCAGTTGGCGCGGTTGATTGCTACCAACTATGACGGCGAGTGGCACATATTATTTGCTCCCGCAGTGGTGGAGAGCAATGATTCGGCAAAAACGTTCCTCAAGGAGCCTCACATTGGGCAGGTATTGGAGATGGGGAAAGAATCTGATATAGCCTTAATCGGGGTCGGTTTGTGCAATGACGACGCATTGCTCGCCAGAGCCGGCTACCTGACCTCTGCAGAAATACGCCATCTAAGGTCCCTGGGGGCTGTAGGAGAAGTGGGTTGTCGATTTTTTACTGCCGACGGACAACCTTGTTCATCTGATATTGACCATCGGACAATATCCATAGAGCTTGAGGACCTAAGGAAGATTCCAACCAAAATCGGATTAGCCGGCGGACTGAAGAAGGTTGACGCCATCCACGGCGCTTTGGTAGGCAATTACATTAATGTGCTGGTTACAGACATAAAAACCGCCACTGCATTGCTGGAACGGTGAGTTTCTTAAAAATAAGCGCCTAAGCCGGGGGTACCCGACGCCTTTCCGTTGTCTCTTGAAAACATCAGGACAACCTTCAGACACCCTTCTGTGTATTTATGGAAGCGTTTGAAAAATCAGGTAAGCCTCCACCCTAATTGCAACTAACATGGCCATCGCCATGACAGGCTGCTCAGTCCATTAGTATCCTTACAACACATATTTTCATGGTCAAGAATAATTGCATATTGAGAAAGGATATTTGGATTTATGGCGAATATAAACTATAGCAATGAAAATATGTTAAGCATAGAAAAAATGTTAGAGATGGGGTGGCAGATATGGCGACACCGGTCATAATGCCGAGACAGGGTCAGACGGTGGAAAGCTGTATTATTGGAGAATGGCACAAAAAAAGAGGTGATAAAGTCAAAACAGGAGATATCCTATTCACGTACGAGACTGACAAAGCCGTTTTTGAGGAAGAAGCAAAAGTAGATGGTACTATTTTGGAGATATTCTTTGAAGAGGGCGAGGATGTTCCGGTTCTGACTAATGTTTGTGTTATCGGGGAAGAAGGCGAAGACTATTCTGAGTTCAATCCCAAGATCCAAGAAGCAGATTTGACAAGCGGACAAACAGACATACATACGCAGGAGTCTGCGTCCGGTGACAACGGAAAATTGGAAAATATGCGCTCCGATCCGGGCGTTAATATAGCAGACAGCAAAAAGGCGTGGGAGATTTCGGTTTTATGCGAAGAGGATGCCAAACGACTGAAGATATCCCCCAGAGCGAAGAACTTGGCATCCAGAGCAGGCGTAGATTACCGGTACGCTAACCCAACGGGTCCTCATGGCAGGATTATTGAAAGAGATATCACTGCTTTGCAGGAGACAGGTCCCAAGGTCACACCGGCAGCGCAGGCCGAGTATGGGAATCTGCCTATGGGAAGTGTTCAGAGAGGAACAGGCATAGGAGGCAGAATTACTACCAGGGACTTGAAGGATGCCCCAATGCCGGGAGTCAGTATTGAAGGCAAAGAATATGAAGACAGAAAGCTTTCAACTATCAGAAGTATTATTGCTGAATCCATGTATCGCTCACTAACCACCACCGCGCAACTGACATTGAATTCCTCATTTGACGCTACTGAAATCCTAAATTACAGGCAAAAGATCAAAGAATCACAAGAAAAACTAGGTCTGGCGAACATAACGATAAATGACATGATTGTGTATGCAGTCTCTAGAATACTGCTGAAACACAGGGAATTAAACGCGCACCTCCTTGGCGACACAATACGTCTCTTTACCCACGTAAACATGGGAGTAGCTGTTGATACCGAAAGAGGACTCATGGTGCCGACTGTTTTCCATGCTGACACAAAGTCCCTGAATGAGCTCTCCGCAGAAGTTGTGAGGCTGGGTGATATGTGCCGGAAGGGGACAGTGAATCCAGACTATTTGCAGGGAGGCACTTTTACCGTTACAAATCTGGGGACATTGGGGATTGAGTCCTTTACACCGGTGCTGAATCCTCCCCAAACCGGAATCCTCGGAGTTTGCACCATTACTCGTAAAGTAAAAGAGAGAGACGGAGAGAACATATACTATCCTGCCCTAGGCCTTTCACTTACTTTTGATCATCGGGCAATTGACGGAGCGCCTGCTGCCAGATTCCTCAAGGATCTGGTGACAGCTCTTGAGAGTTTCCCCCTACTGCTGGCGGAGTAAACGGTATGCTCCGGGGTGTCGTCTACAGGAAGGAGACAGGCAATGAGCTATGATCTTGTAGTTATTGGCGGAGGCCCGGCCGGATATTTGGCAGCCGAACGGGCTGGTAGAGGCGGTTTAAAGACCCTATTAATTGAAGAGAGAAGTGTCGGGGGAGTCTGTTTGAATGAAGGCTGCATCCCGTCGAAAACTCTCTTATATTCAGCAAAATTATTGGACGGCGTAAAATACGGGGAGAAATACGGCGTTAGCGGTAAGGATTTATCCCTGGACCACCAACGAGTGGTTGCCAGAAAGAATAGAGTTGTCAGATCGTTGGTTGCCGGAGTTAAGAATTCGCTGAAGAAGAATGGTGTGCAACTGGTCCAGGGAGTCGGTGAAATCACCGGCAAGAGCAATGAAGGATTCCGAGTAAAGGTGAACGGAGATGAATTCATTGCGAGAAGGTTACTTATCGCAACCGGTTCTACGCCGATAGTTCCTCATATCGCCGGTGTGGAAGAAGGGCTATCCAAGGGATTTGTCCTGACGAGCCGTGAGATCCTGGATCTTCAGGAGATACCGGAGTCACTTGTTATTATCGGTGGCGGGGTCATAGGGCTCGAGATGGCTTCCTACTTCAATTCTGCAGGAAGCAAAGTCACGGTTGTTGAGATGCTGGACCACATTGCCGGGGATACCGATAGTGACATCTCCCGAATATTACAGGATAACTACAGAAAGAACGGCGTTGACTTCCGATTGAATTCCAAGGTCGTTGAGATTTGCAGAGGTTCCGTGATATACGAGTCACATGGGGAAAAGTCTACCGTATCTGCAGAGAAGGTCCTTTTGAGCATTGGCCGGAAACCTGCGGTTCAAGGAATTGGACTCGAACGGATCGGAGTTGAGACGGCAGGCGGTCGAATAAATACCGATGAACGAGGCAGGACGAATATTGCCAATGTATATGCTGCCGGCGACGTTAATGGTCGCTCCATGTTGGCGCATACAGCTTACCGTGAAGCTGAGGTATGCGTTAACAATATTTTAGGCAGGAAAGATATCATGCGATATCACGCTGTGCCTTCGGTTATCTATACCAATCCGGAAGTGGCGGCTGTAGGCGAGACTGAAGAGACCGCAAAAGCAAAGGGCATTGAGTATGACAGTGTAGTCCTGCCTTTGGGGTTCAGTGGAAGGTATGTTGCGGAAAATGAAGGCGGAAACGGAATTTGTAAGCTATTACTGGAGAAGAAGCGTCGTACCTTAATCGGGGTCCATTTGATAGCCAACTATGCCTCGGAAATAATATTCGGCGCAAGCGCCATGATTGAAATGGAGTTAAGAACAGACGATATCAAAGAGATCATATTCCCACATCCTACAGTCTCTGAAATCATCAGAGAAGGGGTCTTTAGCTTGTAGATATCGTTTCCTGGACGAATTTATATAATATCAAATTTTAAAAAGGAGAATCTCAAATGACCAAAGCACTTTTTGTGGATCCTAAAGCGCTAAGGGAAAAAGGAGAAGTAACGTTTACCACCATTCCTCTAAACCACTATGACAAGACTATCGAAGAGGAGAAAAGCAATTATCGAAACGAAGATCTCCTTCGCATTTATCGGGATATGACAATAATCCGGGAATTTGAGACGATGTTGAATTTGATCAAGACAACCGGTGAGTATAACGGTATTAAGTACAATTATCCCGGTCCTGCTCACCTTTCCATCGGCCAGGAGGCGTCGGCCGTAGGCCAGGCTTATCTGCTGGATAAGGATGACTTCATATTCGGTTCACACCGCAGTCACGGTGAAGTATTAGCCAAAGGGCTTTCTGCCATCGAGAAGATGTCTGATGATGAACTAATGGAGATTATGCGCACTTGCTCCGACGGTTTGATTTTGGATATCGTGGAAGGGAAGCGGAAGACGAATAATACCCGGGAACTGGCTATCGATTTTCTGCTATACGGGATAATGGCGGAGATTTTTGGCCGCGAGACCGGTTTCCAAAAAGGGCTGGGCGGTTCGATGCATGTCTTCTTTACCCCTTTTGGCATCTATCCCAATAACGCCATAGTCGGAGGATCCGCAGGAATCGCCATGGGAGCTGCCCTCTTCAAAAAGGTCAACCGTAAGAAGGGAATAGTCGTTTCTAATGTCGGTGACGGCGCCTTAGGATGTGGTCCGGTCTGGGAGGCCATGAACATGGCAACCATGGATCAGTTTAATACCTTATGGGAAAAGGGGTACAAAGGCGGACTTCCTATTCTCTTCAATTTCTTTAACAACAGCTATGGAATGGGGGGCCAGACCTCAGGCGAGACCATGGGCTACGGAATACTGGCCAGAATCGGGGCAGGTCTTAGCCCGGATCAAATGCATGCCGAGCGAGTCGACGGCTATAACCCATTGGCTGTGATAGATGCCATGCGTAGAAAGACTCAAATACTGAAGGAGAATCGAGGTCCTGTTCTACTTGATACTCTTACATATCGGGTAACCGGGCATTCACCATCAGATTCCTCCAGTTACCGAACAAAAGAAGAGATAGAGGCCTGGGTCAATGTGGATCCTCTTGATACGTACAAGGAAGACTTGATCAAGAACAAGGTAGCTACGGAAGAAGATTTCCATAGAATTCTGGAAGAGACCGGTGAACTCATTACCAAGATTTGCGCCTTAGCTACAAACGACAGTGTGTCACCGAGAATGAGTCTCGTGGCAAATCCTGATGCCATCGGCGATTTGATGTTCTCCAATGAGCGAAAGGAAAAGATGGATGACAGAGAATGCGAGGTATTGATACCTAAGGATGAGAATCCTCGAGTCAGGCAAATAGCGCGCAAAACAAGATTTGGCATGGAGAACGGGAAACCGGTTCCGAAGAACAAGGTGTTTCAGTTGAGAGACGGACTGTTTGAAGCTGTACTTGATAAATTCTATCAAGATCCTACCCTGATTGCTTACGGTGAAGACAACCGCGACTGGGGCGGAGCCTTTGCTGTATACAGAGGATTGACCGAATCCTTGCCCTACCACCGGTTTTTTAACACTCCCATTTCCGAAGCTGCTATTGTTGCCTCGGCTGCAGGTTATGCAATGTGCGGCGGCAGAGTAATCGCCGAGTTGATGTACTGTGATTTCCTGGGCCGAGCGGGAGACGAAGTCTTTAATCAGCTACCGAAATGGCAGGCAATGAGTGCAGGTGAGCTCAAGATGCCTGTGGTGCTAAGAGTGTCTGTCGGTTCTAAATACGGTGCCCAACACTCCCAGGACTGGACTTCTCTTACCGCGCATATTCCCGGCTTAAAAGTGGTCTTTCCCGCGACTCCATATGACGCCAAGGGGTTAATGAACAGCGCTTTGTCTGGAACTGACCCTGTTGTATTCTTTGAAAGTCAACGCATCTATGATATCGGGGAGCTTTTCCACCCGGGAGGCGTACCTGAAGGCTACTACGAGGTTCCCATCGGTGAGCCTGATATAAAAAGGGAAGGACGAGACCTTACCATCTTAAGCGTTGGCGCTACATTGTACCGGGTTCTGGATGCAGCTGAAATACTTAAAGAGAAGCACAATCTCTCCACAGAGATCATTGATGCCAGGACACTGGTTCCGTTCAATTATGAAAAAGTGCTGGAATCAGTTAAGAAGACAGGTAGGATTCTTCTTACCAGTGATGCCTGCGAGCGGGGTTCTCACCTCAAAGACATGGCTCAGACCATCAGCGAGTTGGCTTTCGATTACCTGGACGCTCCACCGGTTGTAGTTGGCGCGAGAAACTGGATTACTCCCGCTTACGAATTGGAATCGCACTTCTTCCCGCAACCCACGTGGATCATAGACGCAATCCATGAAAAGATACTGCCGCTTAAGGGACATACACCGCTTACCAATTTCACGCCCTGCGAGCAGATCAGGCTTAATAAGCTAGGCGTCTAGGAGAGGATTGACGTCGGCCGCGAGAGAGGCAAAGGTGAAGGAGTTTATGTGTTCTTGTAGAATGTACTGGCGAAAGAGATTTCAGCAATGAATGAATGTGCAGAGAGCATTAATAAATGTGCAGAAAACCTTGACACATTTTCAGGAAACAGGCTAATGATGTCCGGCTAACACACGAAGCAATTGGTCCAGGTCTATGAGGAGGACTATAGATGAAGAGCAATTCCGCTGATAAATCAGATAACAGAGTCGATTTTCTGGCTAATGGGATCGCCCAAGTTTGTCTAATAGTTGAGGACATTGAAGAAGCAGTGAAGAACTACTGGGATGTCTTTGGAATAGGACCATGGCAGTTTTATACATATGGTAAACCTCTTGTAAAAAGGATGACAAGACACGGTAAACCTACGGAGTATAAGATGAAGGTTGCCTTAGCCAACATTGGTCCTCTTAGGATTGAGTTGATTCAGCCCTTAGAAGGCGATACGGTCTACAGCGAGTTTGTGAAAGAACATGGTTACGGAGTTCATCATTTCGGCGTGCTCGTCAATGACATGGAAGAAGCTATGAACAAAGCAAAGGAGGCAGGTTTTACTGTTACGCAAGACGGTGCAGGCTTCGGTCTGGACGATGACGGACATTATGCTTATCTAAATACTGAGGATCTAATCGGTACAACAATTGAATTGATTGAACGACCCAAGAGAAGGCATGAACCTGAGAGAATATTTCCCCTTCCTGATGACGATGAATAATTTGCTCAAACTACGTAGTTGATATTACTGCTTGAGTTCAGAGTCTTGTCGAAAATGGAGGAGATCTTGAAATGGTGACTGTTAATCTTGAAGGGAAAACTGCCATTGTGACCGGGGGAGCAAATGGAATTGGCAAAGCCGCTTCTGTCGAATTGGCTAAGGCAGGGGCTTCGGTAGTAGTCTGTGACATTAATTATGAAGGGGCTCAGGCGGTAGCTGAAGAGATCCGGAAGGCCGGAGGCAAGGGCAGAGCTATAAGAACCGATGTTTCCAGTGAAGATGATGTAAATGCGCTTGTAAACCAGACCCTTTCTGAGTTCAACCACATTGACATACTGGTTAATAACGCAGGAGTCAGTAAGGCAGTAAAGTTTATCGATACTGACCTGGCTCAGTTTGAAAAATTCCTCAACGTTAATATCAGAGGAGTCTATTTGTGTTGCCAGGCAGTTTTGCCTCATATGATGAGGCAAAACCACGGGAAGATCGTTAATGTTGCTTCAATTGCAGGCAGGGAAGCTGACGAGTTTTTCGTTGTCTACTCTGCCACTAAGTTCGCTGTCATAGGATTAACCCAAGGGCTTGCAAAGGAAATGGCAGAATACAACATTAACGTAAATGCCGTATGTCCGGGAATAGTAAGAACTGAGCTCTGGGAGAACCTTCTTAGGCAGTTGAAAAGCAGTGAAGAGTATCAGAATCTTGACAACGAAGAGATCTGGGATCAATTCATGACCACGATACCAATGAGGCGGTCTCAGGAGCCTGAAGATATTGCTAATGCTATCGTTTTTCTGAGTTCGGATTTGGCAAAGAATATTACCGGTCAAGCACTCAACATATGTGGAGGACTTCGACCTCGTTAAGAGTAATTTACAGTCTATTAGGAGGTGAGGTGTAAACGAACTAGTCCCGTGTTCATTCTCGCAAGTATTGAATACTCTAAAGGAGGAGACAGGCACTTGAAAAAGACACTGCGAATTTCGTTGTTGACAGTTGCGTTAATGGTCTTCTTAGTTGGTTGGGGAGTTCAAGCTGCAGATGACAAACCTCTAAAGGGAGTTACTATTACCTTTGCAGTTCAATCGATGCCGACAATGACAAAAGCAATAGCCATGTTACCTCAGTTTACAGAAGAGACGGGAATCAATGTTAAGGTAGACTTGATGCCTTATGACAGTCTGGTTCAGAAGATAACCATTGACTTGACTACCGGGACTAAGCAGTATGATGTGTTCTGGATGGAACCTACCTGGTTAGGAAGATTCAAGAACGATTTCGAACCTATAGACAGATTCATCAATGATCCCAAAATCGGAATCGATTTGAAAGATTTCGATCCGGTATTCTTTGAACAGACTCAGGAGTATGATGGCAAGATCTACGGCCTGCCGTTTGACGCCTGTCTTCTGTTGCTGGCCTACAGGGAAGATGTCTATGAAGAACTGGGGCTGAAGGTGCCTGAAACATGGGAAGAATACCTGGAGAATGTTAAGATAATTGATGCGAAGTCAAATGTCCGCGGAGTGTCCTTGATGGGTAAAAGAGGACAACCGGTTTTCTACGAGTTCCTACCGTATTTCTGGGGATTCGGCGGAGAGTTCTTTGATGACAACATGAAGCCGGCTCTGAACACGCCTGAAGGCGTTAAGGCCCTGGAATACATGGTTGAACTGAGCAAGTATGCCCCTGCAGGAGTACCGACTTTTGGTTGGGAAGAATCTGCAACTGAGTTCCTTCAGGGCCGTGCTGCCCATGCCTTCATTTTCAGCGACTGGGTTCCCGCTCTGAAAGATCCTGCAAGCTGCACTGTTACCAAGACTTGGAACTTCATGAAGACCCCCAAGGGTCCAAGTGAAGGCTCGCCTGTGGGAACCATTAACATCGGAATCAACAAAGACATAAGCGAAGAGAAGAAACAAGCAGCATATCTCTTGTTGAAATGGATCACCGGATATGAAGTGCAGAAAGAACTGGCTGTAATAGGCGGTGCTCCCAGCAGGTTGTCAGTGCTGAATGACCCTGCATTTGCCACAGAGGAATTCAGATACTTCAAGGCCATAAAAGAGACGTTCCCAATTGAAAAAGTACCCATGAAAATTCCGGAATTCTTTAAACTGAACGAAGCTTTATCCGTCCAATTGTCATCAGCGCTTTCCGGGGAGAAGACCCCCAAGAAGGCGTTAGATGATGCTCAGAAGTCCTGGGAAGAGATAATGAAAGAGGCAGGTTATTAACATACTGAATTTCGGATGTAAATAGGCCATATTCCTCCTATGTGTGGGTTCCACACATAGGAGGAATCCTACTTCGTTTACAGGGAGCGATAGGAATTGAAGCAGAATAATAAGTTCTATGCCTTAATATCATTGCCCGGCATCATATACCTGCTATCCATTGTCTTATTTCCGATCATATTCACCGTTTATCTGAGTTTTCATAAGTATAACTTTATCGAAACCCCACTGAGTAACATTCGTTGGATTGGCTTGGGGAATTACATTACGATTTTCAAGGACACCACTTTTTGGAATTCTGCGCTGAATACCGGAATTTATCTGGTGGTCGGAGTTGTGGTTGAGTTGGCCATCGGTTTAGGTATAGCTCTTCTCATATTCCGGCTGTTTAAGAACCAGAATATCGTTACCTCACTAATACTGTTGCCTTCAATGATGGCGCCGATTGTAATAGGACTTGTCTTCAGATTCATGTTCAACCCGCAATTCGGTGTTTTCGATTTTCTATTATCAAAGATGGGGATTGTAATTGAAAACTCAGTCTTAGGAAACAGGTCCACAGCTCTATTGGGGATAATTTTTGCTGATATTTGGCAATGGACTCCCTTCATAGCCATTATTATTCTTTCCGGGCTGATTGCCTTACCGCATGAACCTTTTGAAGCAGCCAGGATTGACGGGGCAAACGGTTTTGAGATCTTAACCAATATAACCCTGCCCTTATTAAGACCGGTACTGACGGTTGCCATCTTAATAAGAATGGCGGACATAGTTAGAGAATTCGACAAGATATTTGTCATGACATATGGAGGGCCGGGCGCAGCATCGGAGGTGCTGAATTTCACGGCTTACAGAATAAACTACATAAACTTCGATATGGGCGTAGGCTCTGCTTATGTAGTTGTCATTTTTGCTATTGTAATACTACTTAGCGTAGCAGTATTCAAAACCTTCTATGTAAATGAATTCTGAGAAATCGGGAGGAGTCTTCTATGGACTATAGACGCAGAAAAGCAATACAGAAATTTCTTCAGGTGTCTGTTATAGCCATAGTTCTGCTAGTGTTTCTGTTCCCTATAATCTGGACCTTTATCACATCGATTAAAGATAACGTTACAGCGTGGAGTATGCCTCCGAAAATATTCTTCAGCCCTTCGATAAGCAATTATGTTGAGATCTTTAAAGAGAGAGGTTTGCATCACAACATAAAGAACAGCATTATTGTGGCTTTGGGCGCTACCGCCATTTCTCTGGTTTTAGGCACTCCGCTGGCATATATGTTTGCCAGGACCAGGTATCGATTCAACAATTTCCTGTTCATCTTTGTGTTTGCCTCATATATCCTACCGCCGATTGTTTTGAGTATCCCCTTGTATGTAGCTGCGGCAAGGGTCGGGCTGTTAAACACCTATCTTGTGGTTATCTTGGCCCATTCCTCGTTCTGTATGGCCTTTACCGTATGGATGCTAAGAGGGTTCTTTGAAGAGATTCCTGTGGAGATTGAAGAATGCGCCATGGTTGACGGATGTAGTAATCTCATGACTCTGTTCAAGGTTACCCTTCCTATAGCCACACCCGGGCTGGTCGCGACGGTGATATTCTGCATAATCCTATCATGGAATGATTTTATGTATGCTCTGGTTTTAACCGGTATGGATACTAGGACTCTTCCTGTGGCTGTAGGCCAATTCCTTACACCCCACGGAATGTTTTGGGGGCAAATGTGCGCCGCAGGTGTCATAGCTACAGCACCGGTCTTGGTATTCTCTCTATTCTTCCAAAGGTATTTGATCAGGGGTATGACAGCCGGGGCCGTCAAGGGTTGACCTAAGGAGGGACGAAATTGGGAAAAGGGAAAATACTGATCTACGATTTTGGAACTACCGCAGTCAAGACTGTCCTATTCGATGAGAACATCCAAATACTTGACGTAATTACGACAGAGTTAAGTTACGATTACCCTGAAGACAGGTATGTGGAATTTGACGCTGAGACTTATTGGGAGATAGCCGTCAATACAGCTAAAGAGATCATCACCCGAAATCAATGTCAGGACTCACTGGAAATCATATCCATAGCCAGTCAGGCTGAGACTGTAATCCCTGTTGACAGTAAAGGGAATTGCTTAAGAAAAGCCATGGTCTGGTTGGATACCAGGGCTGTTAAGGAAAATGACGATCTGAAAAACAGTATCGACGTCCATTCATTTTATAGGATAACCGGATTAAATGATATGGACCCGATTTGGCCGATAAACAAGATAAAGTGGCTTAAAAACAATGAGCCGCAACTCTATTCTGATACCGCCAAGTTCTTACTCTTAAAAGACTATGTCCTCTTCAAACTCACCGGCGAATTTGTGACTGATCCTTCTATCTGTTCTTTTTCAGGCTACTTTGACATCGGTAAGAAGGAATGGTCTGAGAGATTACTTGACCTTGCAGAACTGGACGCAAATAAACTGCCTCGGCTTGAAGAGTCAGAGGAGATTATCGGAACACTGAAACCGGAAGTCCAAAAGATGTTCGGTCTTGAACGGCCGATTCAAGTAATGAATGGAATGTTGGATCAAAGTGGTTCTGCAATCGGCGCCGGAAATATTGAAGAAGGTTCCCTGACCGAGACGACAGGTACGGTTCTGGCTTTGGCCAGCACAATTCGGAATCTGGATTCATTGGATTTGCATGACAGAGTTCCTATAGTGTGCCATGGAGTAGCCGATAAGTATTTGGCCCTGACTTTTTGTCAAACCGCCGGTATACTCCTGAAATGGTTTAGAGATAACTTCTGCGAGATAGAAATCCAGGAAGCAGCCAGAAGCAATGAAGATGTCTATGACATCTTGACTCGGAAAGCAAGACCGGATTCTATAAACAAAAGACTGATAATCCTGCCTCACTTTGGCGGCGCCACAAGCCCGGTTGTTAATCCGGACGCTTCAGGGGTTATCTTCGGATTGAATCTGGACACCAACAAAGGCGACATAGTCAAAGGTATTATGGAAAGTGTGGCGTTCTTGCTCAAAGAAAACTACACTTTTCTGCTGAACAGTGGATTTCACATTGATAAGGTGAGATCCCTCGGCGGGGGCGCCAAGAGTCCTTTTTGGCTGCAAATAAAGAGCGATGTTTTGAACAGGGAGTTTGAGACAATAGAGAGTGAAGAATCGACCTCCCGGGGCTGCGCTTTTTTGGCTGGAAAACAGTTAGGGCTTTATGACGACCTTGATGAGATCTGTCGAAAGATCAAGACCAAAGATTGTTACAGACCTGATCCTCGGAAAGTTGAGATATACGAACAGAAGTATCGTTTATATCTGGATCTATATAATTCCCTGGGTGAGGTATTCAAGAAATCCAGTCGCTATTAGGATATACATTTAGAGGAAGAGGTGTAGACGAATGAAGGCAGTTGTTTTCGAGGCACCAAATACGCTCAAAATAAAAGAGGTGAAAACACCCAGACCCGGAGATAATGAGGTTGTTGTCAAGGTAGAAGCAAGCGGTGTTTGTGCTTCAGATATTCATATCCTAAAAGGAGACTTCATAGGCAGTGATCCGTACCCTTTGATTCCAGGCCATGAGTTTTGCGGGACAATTGTTGAAAAGGGTAAGAACGTCGAGAATTTCGATGTGAATGACCCTGTTGCCATAGACCCGGTAATACCGTGTGGCAAGTGTTACTACTGCAGGAGGAATGAGCAAAACCACTGTATCAACTTTAACGGGCTGGGGGATACCATTGCAGGCGGATTTGCCGAGTATGTGCTTGTCCCGGAAGCGAATTTATTCCACTTCGAGAACGTGTCATTTGAGGAGGCTTCCCTGGCTGAGCCACTGGCCTGCGTGCTTTATGGTCATAAGCGGGCGCCTGTCCATTTAGGTGATGATGTCTTGATATTTGGGGCAGGATCTCTTGGACTGTTACACTTGCAGGTTGCCAGACATAGCGGAGCTGCAAATATTACTGTCTGTGATCTGAAGAAGGACAAATTGGCACTGGCCGGAGAGCTTGGAGCAGACTATGTCATAAATCCCCGTGAAGAGGACGAAGACTCCCCACTAAAGTATGCGCCTCAGGGATATGATGTGGTTATTGATGCAACCGGATCTCCGAGAGTTGTTGAGAATGCAATTAAGTTCATCAAAAACAAGGGTACGTTGATGGTTTTCGGTGTTTGTCCTCAAGCTGCTACGATTACTATATCTCCTTATGAGATCTATCGTAGGGATATAAACATTGTAGGCGTCTTTGCTCTGAACCGTACCTTTGGAGAGTCAATTAAACTGATTGATAAGGGAGTAATCAATACCAAGAAGGTAATATCAGATATCTTCCCTCTTGAGAAACTGCCTTTAGCTCTTGAGATGGTTGAAAACGGAGAGGCCGGAGGAAAGATCGTAATAAAACCGCATCTATAGACAAGATAGTTTGACGAGGAGGATTCTTGCCTTGTACAAAGGTTTTGAAGTCAAACCGCCGTTTTTTGAAATTGGGCCGAAGGCTTATCTGTACGGTGAGGGATTGCTGAAGCTGGCAAAGGTTGCGGATAAGGCTGCCCTGGAGTATGACGTAAGAATAATCATGACTCCCCAATACACTGACATAAGTATGTTGGCAAGAGAAACCGAGAATCTGCTTGTCTTTGCCCAGCATATGGACGCTCTTCCAATAGGCAAAGGCCTTGGGTCCGTTCTTCCTGAGGCGGTTAAGGCTGCCGGTGCAGTAGGGGTAATGCTCAATCATGCGGAGAAGCCGGTGACTGTTTCAGAGCTTTATAGAGCAATCAAGCGGGCTGATGAGGTAGGACTGGTTTCAATTGTTTGCGCTGATTCCATTGCTGAAGCTGCGGCCATTGCTCATTTTGCACCGAATATCATAGTAGCTGAGCCTACAGAACTCATTGGCACGGGGCAAACAAGTGATGAGGAATATGTGCTTATGACTACAGCTGCGATAAAGGCTGTAAATCCGGAAATACAGGTGTTGCAAGGGGCAGGAATCAGCTCCGGTGAAGATGTTTACAGGGTGATTAAGGCAGGCGCGGAAGGAACAGGATCTACAAGCGGTATCATTAAAGCCGACGATCCTGAGGCAATGATTTACGAGATGATAAGTGCTGTACGCGCCGCCTGGGATGAATGCCATTGACAGTTCCACAGGTTTCTATACTCTAAAGAACTCTATCTTGACTGGGACAAGGAGGAAAACAACGTGGCAGTTTATCGAGACATAATTAACCTACAATCAGAAATCTTGAATCCAACTTTTCATGATGTTACAGATGAGGTAAAGAGAATAGTCAAACAGTCCGGTATAAAGAATGGTATTTGCGTTGTCTATTCGCATCACACTACGTGTAGTGTGATGACTCAAGAGAATTCACATGATACTAATTATTGGGGACTGGAATTCCTCCAACAAGATCTATGTAATATTATGGAACACCTCATTCCCACATGTAGAACGGAAGGTCAATACATGCATCCCGGGCCAAAGCATATTGAATTTGCTGAGAAAACAGTTGGCGAGGATGGTAAGTATAGCCTCAATACTGACGCTCATCTTCGTTCAGTGCTTTTTGGCCGTTCAGAGACTATTATCATTGCCGACGGCGAGCTACAGCTTGGCCAATTCGGGTATATATACTTTGTTGACTGGGATCAAGTTCGTGCCCGCAAGAGAGTTTGCCAGGTTCAAATCATCGGTGAGTAATCCGTGAGTTGTTTCAAAGAATGCAGGTTTGCCATTCATAGTGCGGGAGGACTTGATAATGACAGAACAGGCGTTGGAGTTGGCGATGGCTTCCATAGAGATCGAAAGCAAGGCCGTATCCGATATCCTGGGATATCTGGATAAAGAGCAATTCATGAGAGCAGTGGAAGCAATAGGTAAGTGTTCTAAGGTCATAACTTGTGGTAGCGGGTCTTCAGGCATTGCTGCAAAGAAGTTTGCTCACTCTCTCTGCTGTGTTGAAAAGAGCGCTTATTTTCTTTCCCCGGCCGAAGCAGTGCATGGGGGACTCGGTTGTGTAAAGAAAGATGATGTAGTCATATTCGTATCACGCGGAGGCAAAACCGTTGAATTGCTGCCAATAATTGATGTATGTGAAAGAAAAGGCGCTACCATTATCGCTATCACAGAGAATCTGAATTCGCCGCTGGCAAGAACCGCTGATATTACCGTTCAACTTAAGATTGAGAAGGAGAGCGACAAGTTCAACGTAATGGCTACCTCAAGTTTCATTGCAACAATTGCAATGTTTGATGCCATGTTGGTAGCGATTATGGAGGTAACAGATTATCAGTTGGATCAATTTGCACTAATTCACCCGGGGGGCGCGGTCGGAGCAAGGCTTAATCCTATTAAGTGAAAAACGTTTAACGTCTTTGCTGTTTTCTGTTGGCATAATAGAGGAAACTCATGATACCATGTTGAACATATATATGGTATGCTAAAACCTGCTCCTAACTGCCGAAACAAGAGTTGGAGCGGGTATGTTGTTGTAGGGGAGTCAGAAATCATGCGAGGATTTCAAGCTATTGTTCTCGCTGCCGGCCTTGGAACCAGAATGCGGTCAAAACTACCGAAAGTTGTCCACGAAATCTGTGGCAAGCCCATGATTATGTTGGTCCTCGACGCACTGGAGGCTGCCGGGGCGGAACGCACTCTTGTAGTAGTAGGGCACTTGGCGGAGCTTGTTGAGGAAATTGTGGGCGCGAGGGCGGTCTGTGTTCTTCAGGCTGAGCAAAAGGGAACGGGCCATGCTGTCATGCAGGCTAAAGACGCGCTTTCCGCGTATGAAGGGCGGGTGGTGGTGGCTGCAGGAGACGCCGCCTACCTGACTAGATCCGACCTGGCATCCCTTGTCAACCACCATCAAGAAACAAAAGCTTCAGCTACTCTGTTATCATCAATTCTCCAAGACCCATTCGGTTACGGGCGAGTGGTGCGTGAGGCTTCAGGACGGATACGGCGGATTGTCGAGGAGAAAGACTGCTCGCCTGAGGAAGCCTTGATATCCGAAGTCAATAGTTCCGTCTACTGCTTCGAAAAACGTGACTTGTTTAATGCCCTTTCCCGTATTACTCCCGATAATGTTCAGGGAGAATACTATCTGACAGATGTAATCGAAGTAATGATAAAGGAAGGCCTTCGTGTTGAAGCCGTAGTCTCAGAGAACCCTCTGGCCGCACAAGGCATCAATACCAGAGTCCAATTGGCAGAGGCTGAGAGGATCTTCAGGGACAGGATACGGGAGCGCCTTATGCTCTCCGGTGTCACTATGGTGGATCCTGCCACTACGTTTGTGGATTTTGATGTTGCCATAGGACAAGATACGAAGATTCTACCGTTTTCAGTAATCCAGGGCAAGACAGTTATCGGTGAAAACTGCACAATCGGGCCTTTTGCCCGCATTATCGACTCAAGGGTATCTGACGGGGCTTCCATAAGTAATGCTGTCGTTATTGAAGCTGAAGTAGGTGAAGATGTATCTGTAGGCCCCTATGCTTATCTTCGCACAGGAACTGTCCTTCTTGAGCACTCCAAGGTCGGGACTTTTGTTGAGGTAAAAAAGTCAACTGTGGGAAAAGGCAGTAAAGTTCCTCACCAGACTTATCTCGGTGATGCGACAGTGGGAGAAGGGGTTAACATAGGAGCAGGAACCATAACCTGTAACTATGACGGACATCATAAATATCCCACGATTATTTCAGACAGAGCATTTGTGGGCAGTAATACTAACTTTGTGGCACCTGTGGAAATTGGTAAGGGAGCTTACATTGCCGCAGGTTCCACTATCACAGAAGATGTGCCTGAAGGAGCCCTTGGAATAGCTCGCGGAAAGCAGAAGAACATCCAGGGCTGGGCAGACAAGAGACATGAGAAGAGCAGAAAATCGGGTTCTGCAGAAGATTCCGGCGGAACCTGCGATATATAGGAGGGCTTGCGCAATGAATGATAACAGCGGGGTGCATCTGATATTACCGTCCTACAAGAGGCTGAAGTTGTTTACGGGGTTGGCTCATCCTGAGCTTGCCTTCGAGATTGCTGACCACCTTGGCATAGGAGTTTCTGCCATGAGGGTGGACAGGTTTAAGGATGGCGAGATACGAGTAGGCATAGACGAGACAGTCAGGGGTGTAGACTGCTTCTTAGTGCAGCCTACTTGCCCACCGGTGAATGATAATCTGATGGAGCTACTGATTATTGTCGATGCCATGCGCCGGGCGTCTGCAAAGACTGTAACTGCAGTAATCCCGTACTATGGCTATGCAAGACAAGACAGGAAGGCTAAAGCAAGAGACCCGATTACCGCAAAACTAGTCGCTAACCTCCTCTCTACTGCAGGATGTGATAGGATACTGACGATAGACCTCCATGCCGGACAGATTCAAGGTTTCTTCGATATTCCTGTCGACCCTTTGCTTGGCATGCCAATTCTGGTAAAATACGTTAGGGATTCCGGTCTCTCCAATTGCGTTATTGGATCTCCTGACATAGGGGGAACGGTGAGAGCGCGGGCAATGGCAGAGAAACTAGGCGTTGGTTTGGTAGTCATTGATAAAAGGCGTCCTGCGCCCAATATTTCAGAAGTGATGAACATTATTGGAGATGTAAAAGGTAAGACTGTTATACTAGTTGATGATATAATTGATACCGGCGGCACAATTGTCCAAGCAGCTGAGGCTTTGCAGAATGCAGGTGCAAAACAGGTATTTGCAGCATGCACCCATGCTCTCCTATCCGGGCAGGCAAAGGACAATTTGTCAGCATCGGTTCTTAAGAAGATAATCGTGACGAATACTATACCGCTGAGTGAATCCAAACGTCCTGAGAGAACTGAAGTCCTGTCAGTAGCACCTCTTTTGGGGGAGGCAATCAAGCGCATTTACCAGGACCTCCCGGTCTCTACGTTATTCGAGTAGGCGGCACGGATAGAAGGAGTTGACACGAAGTGAGACAGGTGATAATAGAGGGAGAATTACGGCATCAGACGGGTAAAGGCGCTGCCAGAAGAATGCGGGCACGCCGCAGAGTGCCTGCTGTGGTCTATGGGAGAAGCGAAGAGACCACAATCATTTCCCTGGATGAGCGCGAATTCGAGAAAGCGATGCAAGCGGGGCTTGGAGGAGGAACTCTGATTAAGCTGATCCTATCCAAAGATGCGGATGCGACAGGCCCGGATAAGGTTGAAAAGACTGCAATTCTCAAGGAAGTGCAGTCAGATGTCGTTCGCGGTAATGTGATTCATGTGGATTTTCAGGCCATATCTTTGGATGAAGCCATTACCACGAAAGTGCCGGTAGTGCTTCTGGGTGAAGAGAACAGGCCGAGCGACGGAGGCATCATGCAGCACATGATATGGGAACTGGAAGTGCATGCCCTTCCTATGGATATCCCTGAGCGGGTAGAGGTAGACGTTTCCAAGCTGGAGATTGGTGATTCCATTAAGGTAGGAGACCTTGACCTTCCAGAGGATGTCCAAGTAAACACCGGTGAAGATGAAGTAATCATCCTTGTCTCTGCCCCCGAAGTAGTGGTTGAAGAGGAAGCTGAGGCGGAGGATGAAGAATCGGCGGTTGAAGGGGCAGCTGAGGATCATGTCGCTGCCGGAGGGCATGAAACAGAGTAGAAGGGAATCCAATAAAGACATAAAGATTGTAGTCGGGCTGGGGAATCCCGGCAGTCAATATGAAGGTTCCCGGCACAATGCCGGGTTTAGGGTAATGGACATATTATCCGCACGACATGGGATTCGTTTTGGAGAGTATAAGTTTTCATCGCTCATAGGATATGGGAAGATAGCAGGGAAAGATGTTATCCTTGCCAAACCGTTGACGTATATGAATCGCAGCGGTCTTGCAGTTGACGCTATGGTGGCTTGGTACAATCTGCACCCTGGCAGCATGCTTGTTGTTCTGGATGATGTCGCGCTGGAACAAGGCAGGCTGAGAATTCGCGCCAAAGGAAGCGATGGCGGACATAACGGGTTGAAATCCATTATCGATTCTGTAAAAACAGAAGAAATTCCTAGGCTGCGCATTGGTATTGGAATGCCCAATCCTACTGTAGACATGAGTTGCCATGTGCTTGATCTGTTTGACAAGGAAGAAATTCCCATTATATCAGAGGCTTTGCTGAGGGCAGCGGATGCTGTGTCTGTTTGGGTGGAACACGGTATTGAGCGAGCTATGAATGAATTTAACTAAAAGGTGAGGTTAATTTGGAAGGGGCCGAAGCCC
>DUVA01000095.1 GCA_012841305.1 Bacillota bacterium
AGCAGGGTGAAAGCAAATGCGTGTCTTTATGACACGCTTTTCCTTTTATGCTACACTTTTGGGTAGAAGGCTGACTGCCTGAGTAGGGGAGAGTCTTGAGAGGAGCTCTGCTTGTGTCAGAAGCGAGGGATACAATTGCAGCTATATCCACTCCTTTAGGAGAGGGCGCCATAGGAATTGTCCGGGTCAGCGGGCGCCTGGCTTTTGCCATTGCTGATAAGGTCTTCAGGGATCCTTCTGGTCAGCGTCAACGGACGCTGAAACCTTGGGGAGTCAGATATGGTTCTATAGTGGATTTTGAGACAGGAGAGCACATCGATGAGGCTCTTGCTATCGCTATGCCTGCCCCTAATAGTTTCACAAGGGAAGATGTGGTGGAGTTCAGTTGCCATGGGGGAGTTGCGGTTCTCACGAGAGTCCTGGAGGCTGTAATAAAATGCGGGGCACGGCTTGCAGAACCCGGGGAGTTCACAAAAAGAGCATTTCTGGCAGGCAGAATAGATCTCTCCCAGGCAGAGGCTGTAATAGACGTTATTCGTGCCAAGACGGATTCTGCACGTAGGCTCGCGCTGGCGAATTTGAAGGGTGAGCTTTCAACCAGGGTGAGTCGAATAAGGGACAATGTTTTGGTGCTCCTTGCACATATAGAAGCTTCAATTGATTTCCCTGACGAAGACATCGGCGCTTTAGAAGTAAGCGATATGACGGAGCGGGCCCAAGGTGCAGTACTTGAGCTTAATGAACTTGTGCACACTGGAATGAGCAGCAGAGTCTATCGAGATGGTGTAAGCGTAGTTTTGGCCGGAAGGCCTAACGTGGGTAAGTCAAGTCTTTTCAATGCTCTTGTAGGAAAGATGCGTGCGATTGTTACTGACATACCAGGGACCACTCGTGATGTCATAGATGATTGGACTACGATTAAGGGAGTGCCGATAAGACTGGTGGATACAGCCGGAATGAGGAGGACCCGGGATCTAATAGAGAAACTTGGGGTGGAAGCAGCGAATCAGCAGGCTGAAGCAGCTGACCTCGTTGTGGCGGTTGTTGACGGTAGTCGTCCTATTTGTGATGAGGACCGAGATATGCTGTTGCAGGTAATAGACAAATCAGGTGTAGTGGCTATAAATAAGTGTGATCTCGAAACCAAAGTCGAGGAAGGCGGTCTCATAGCAAATGCGGGGGGTAAGAGGATACTGAGAATGAGCGCAAAAACGGGAGAAGGCGTCCATGAGCTTGAACAAGCCTTGGCCGACCTTGCTGTGGAGGAAATTACAGGTGCATGTGAAAATCCGGTCATGGCTAATCTACGCCAGCTCGAGGCCTTACAGAATGCTATGCATTCCATGAACGAAGCTTCATACGCCCTCAGTGATAATTTGTCGCCTGATCTCGCTGCTATTGATATATATGAAGCCCTCTTCTGGCTTGATCAAATTACGGGACGATCTGCCTCAGAGGACTTGATGGAGAAGATCTTCAGTGAATTCTGTATTGGTAAATGAGCGACTGCCTAAGCTCTTTCTAAGGAGGTGTCAGTAGGAGTGTATGATTACGATATCATTGTCGTCGGTGGTGGCCATGCAGGCTGTGAGGCTGCTCTGGCTGCTGCGAGAATGGGCGCAACTGCTCTCCTGCTGACTTTGGGGTGGGAGTCAATTGCGGATATGCCATGCAACCCATCCCTGGGCGGTCCTGGGAAGGCTCAAATTATCAGGGAGATAGACGCTTTAGGCGGGGAAATGGCAAGGAACATTGACCATGCCTATCTACAGATTAGACTCCTTAACACGGGAAAAGGCCCTGCAGTACACTCATTACGTGCTCAGGCAGATAAAGACGCTTATCAGGCTCGAATGAGGGAAGTTCTCGACAAAGAGGAGAATCTGGCAGTAGAAGTCTCGCATGTAGAGGAGATCCTCACCAGCCGTGAAGGCCAAGTCAGAGGGGTTTTGACCAGGGAGGGCAAGGTGTATCTGGCGCCCTCCGTAATCCTTGCCACAGGGACATATCTTGGTGGTAGAGTTTACATAGGAGATGTAAGCTATTCTTCAGGACCTCACGGACAACCTGCATCTATCGGACTGACTAAGATCTTGAGGAATCTCGGACTTGAACTTGCAAGGTTCAAGACAGGCACTTCACCAAGGATAGCTCGAGCTTCCATCAATTTCAGTAATACTAAACAGCAACCGGGCCATGTCCTTCCCTTTGGATTTTCTTATGAAACCCATGGCACCAGAGAGGATCAGGTGTTGTGCTATTTGACTTATACTACGCCAAAGACGCACGATATCATTAAAGCCAATCTCTCCAAAGCGCCGCTTTATACAGGGGCTATCACAGGGCGTGGACCCCGTTATTGCCCTTCCATTGAGACAAAGGTGATGGAGTTTCCTGACCGACAAAGGCACCAGGTATTTCTGGAGC
>DUVA01000096.1 GCA_012841305.1 Bacillota bacterium
CTGAGTCATCTCCGCTCTGCTTATGTCCTTTGAAGGACGAAATGTGCCGTCAGGAAAGCCTGAGACTATCCCAGCCTCTGTAAGGGCAGCAATGTATGTCTTAGCCCAATTGTCCTCGATATCACTGAATGTAGGTTCACCTGCGGCGCGGACTGCAAAAGCCCTGGCCACCATTTTCGAGAACTCTGCCCTTGTCACCGGGTCTTCCGGCTTGAATGTTCCATCAGGATAACCTGTGATTATCCCTTCATCGATTAAGGCTACGATGGCTTCTTCAGCCCAACAGTCCTCGATGTCAGTTGGTTCCGGCGCAGCCTCTATGTGAAGAGTTACTACAGACGATCCAGCTATGCCTACGACCAGCAGCGCGATGACTGCAACTTTCAAAAGTGCGGATTCCATAGGTTTGCGCTGTTGCGCCGTCCGGCGTGTTATGCCATATACGCTCATATGTGCCAAGTCCCCCTTTGCCGTGCTCCTGCCTGGCTTGATGGGTCTTTATCCCATCCTTTACGCTGATTCCACACGCACAAAGCTATCCCTTTATGTAAGTTGTGGACGTCCGGGGGACATATGGCGCATTTGCTACCTTATGCCTGCAGTTAATTCTTTATGCCTGCAGTATTTCAGTCACATCCTGCTTTCCCCGCCCTTCTCGGCAGTTAATTCCTTCTTTGCAGATTCGGGAGCGTACGACTGTGTGGCAGGCAAGATTGTGCATATTCTTAAGGTCAATGTTTGCGGATCCCAGGTGATTGCGACTTCATCCAAAAGATGCCTGAGTTCATCGAGAGTTACGTAGAGTCTTCCTTCTCTTACCACTCCCCCTACCACGTGCTGATTGACAATCGCGGCTTGCCACTCTTCGTCCCAGCTAACCCTGTAGCCGAAAGCTTCAGCCACAGGCCTTAACGCCACCAGAACCTCATTGCCTTCAATACGCGCAAGCCCCGTCTCAACGCAGACTATATCCACAACTTCAATACAATCACTGTCCGCCGTACTCTCGCAGGCGATTGCGTCTACGTCGAAATCAGTCCTATGTCCTGTGCCTCTCGACGAACGCAACGACCCGGCCATAACACCCAGCTCCACCCGCACTTGCCAAGGGACGGGTTCAGGCTCTCCGCGGGCTGCGCTTAGCAAAGCAGCTAAAGCATGCCGGTCTACATCAGGTATCAGAGGAGAGATCGTAGTCGTGTCACGTGTCATATCAGGCTTTGCGCCAGGCATTGCCTGAGCTAAATAGGTTCGTAGAAACTCCAAAACCCGTTCGACCGTGTTTGTCCCTATCTGATACAAGTCCCGATACACGGTGAGCCTCATCTCCATCGGTTCCCATGCGTCAGAACTCACCTCCAAAGTCTCATAGACGAACTCCACCTTGGTACCTACCGGGACAATATCAAAAAGCTCAATAACATCCCTGTCATGCATTCTTATGCAGCCCAGGGTTACTGCTTTCCCAATGGATCCAGGGTTGTTCGTTCCGTGGATACCATATCCTGACCAGCTCAAACCCAGCCACCTACAGGAGATAGGGTTGTCGGGGCCAGGCGGCACAGGAGGCCTGCCGTCCGGAGGATACCAGGTAGGATACGTAGCCTTCTCAACTACTTTACAAGTCCCGATACGGCTGGGTGAAGCAGGTTTTCCTACTGCTATCGGGTAGGTCTTTACTAGGGCTTTGCCTGAGAGCAGAGTCAGTGTGAATGCGGGAATATTGATCTTAATGCAATAAGGTTCAGGTGCCCCGTAACGCTCGGTGCATTCATAGGAACCTACAGAGATGACACCTGATGGGATCACACCTGATGGGATGACACTTGATGGGATGACACCTGATGAGATAGCAGAAGATACCACCGGCAACATAATGGAAACCAGGATTACGTCTACGCAAAGAAAAAGCGCGCATATCAGCGCAGCCCGACCAAAGGAGATCCTCCTTCGCACTCAGCTTCCCTCCCGCTCCGATAACCAGAACTCGCTGACACCGGCCGCAATTTGCCTGAACTTTGGGGTGGCTTGCTCACGTTACCATGTCTGCTTGCACTAATATATTCCTGAAGCAAGGAGGATATACCGAAGACAAGCTGGGCACCTATAGCGCTTGTCATTTGTCTTTGTTGTTTACTCTCTTGATGATTGTCACAATCAAGGCAATAATCAGCCCAACGAAAGACACAATAAACAATATGATTGCTGAGTTGTCTTCAGGGCTCCTGACTATTCGCAAAAAAGACAATCTACCGGACAGAATTGCCGCTGCGATTGCCATAATAATGGAAAAGACTACGATTGGGGTCAACCTCATTATCGGTGTTGATCCTTGTGCTTTTGGGGAGAGGTAAGAGTCGCTTGCGATTACCCTAGCCAGATAGATGATCATACATACAGTTATGATACATATGACATTTGCCGGATAAGCAAGCCATCGTAATCCAAAACCATACAAACCGGCATCCAGCATAAGAAGGGAGAACATTAACATAAACGATTGATTGCCTATCTTGTCTCTTCTCGCTCTTTGCATTTCATCCAAACCATTTTTGTTGGATTTCATTATTGCCATCCCCCCAAGGAAGTTGGTTGAGAGGCTAACTTGATACTTCGCAACAAGGATACAGCGTTTTGTTTGCATTAACATATTCCGGAACCAAAGAGGATATGCCGAATACAAGAAGTTGTATCCCCATGGCTAGGGGCTTTACGGCGCATGTGGTAAAGGGAAAGGAGCGTAGCATAGCCACGCTCCCGAAAACCCAAATCCTTACCGGAGGCCGGACGGACGACGGATTATGACTAGAGAATCGCCGCGTCCAGTTGCTCCTCGAGTATAGCTACGAAAAGCTTCGCAGCATTTTCTATATCATTCATATCCGCCATTTCCGACGGAGTATGTATATACCTGGTAGGAACCGAAATTGCGCCTGACGGGACGCCTTCCCTGGTAAGGTGGATAGGCCCTGTATCTGTCCCGCCACGCTCCAGGATCTCGAATTGAAAAGGAATTCCCTTTTTCTTTGCAGTCTCCGCCATAAACTGCCTGACACGGGGATGAGTGAGCACGACTGAGTCCTTTACCTTAATCGTCGGGCCTTCACCCAGCTTCACCGCCATAGTGGGCGCCTCGGGCGTGTCCCCTGTCCCTGTCACATCCACTGCGAATCCGATGTCAGGATTGACTGCGTAAGCAGCAGTCCTTGCTCCGCGCAGGCCCAGCTCTTCCTGGACGGTAAAGACCGCATAGACCTGATTGGGAATCTCTCTGCCGGCAAGTTCTTTCAGCGTCTTTACCAATACTGCACAACCTGCTCTATTGTCCAGGGATTTCGCGATGATTCTATCCCCCTGGAAATGAGCTTCCCTGTAAAACGCGCCAATATCGCCTACTGACACCTTTTCCCTGGCGGAAGCTTCGTCCTTGGCTCCGATGTCGATAAACATCTTGCTCAGCTTCAGATCCTTTATGTCATCCAGCTTTTCCATGCCAAAAGTCCCAAGGGTGCCATTGGCGAAAATTACCCTTTGACCTATCAGCATGAACGGTGAGATTCCGCCTATGTTGGAGAACCTCACGAAGCCTTTCTCATCAATATGGGTCACAATTACGCCAATCTCATCCATGTGCGCGGCAATCATTACCCTTGGCCCTTGGCCTCTTCGGATGGCTATGAGATTCCCCAGCGTATCCACGGTCACCTCATCTACGAGGCCCTCAACTTCTGTCCTAATAATGTCTCTAATTGAGCCCTCATTCCCGGCGGGGCCGAAAGCCTCAACTAACTTCTTCAATAAGTCCTTCAAAAGGGTAGCCCCCTCTCTTCAATACTGTCCAGAAAAGCTGCCATAAGCTTTATGGCATTCTCAAAGTCATTCTTATCTATGATTGACACAGGTGAATGTATGTACCTGGTCGGGACGGATATGACCGCGGCTGGGATGCCTTCTCTCACAAGATGGATCCTGCCCGCATCTGTACCGCCGGTGGTAAGCTCCCTCATCTGATAGGGAATGCCTTTCACATCTGCAACTTCCATGAGCCTCTTGACAATCCTTGGATCCGCCACGAAAGAAGCGTCCGCATGGGTCAGGGCAGGCCCTTTGCCGAGAGAAGTTGAATACAGATGCTCTTTGGACCCCGGGACATCAGACGCGGTCGTGCCCTCAAACGCGACAGCCATATCAGGCTCCAGCCTGTAGGACGCAACCTGTGCTCCGCGGCCGCCTACCTCCTCCTGTGAGGTGAAGACGCCCTGGATTGTGAAATTCCACCGCTTCTCCATCATTAGGAGCCTGGCAAGGACAGCACACCCAACCCTGTCATCAAAGGCTTTGGCTTTGGCGCGGGTATTACCGATATCCTCATACTTCGTGGCAAAGATAATGCCGTCGCCGAGCTTGACGAGTTTCTCCGCCTCATCCTTGTCCTTTGCTCCGATATCTATAAACAACCCGTCAATGTCAAACGGCTTGTCCGCTTCTTCCCTCTTCTGGAGGTGGATGGGCTTTGCTCCGATTACCCCCGGGACGCGATTCTTGCCTACATAGACTGACTTGGACACCAGCACTCTCGGGTCAACACCACCGATGGGCCTGAATCTGAGAGTCCCGGATTTTTCGATGAACATGACCATTAGTCCAATCTCGTCCATGTGGGCGGACAGCATGACTTTGGGGCCTTTCTCGTTACCGCTCTTTACAGCGATGACGTTGCCTAATGCATCTGTTTCTACCTTGTCACAGTAGGGGCTGACCTGCTCCCTTATGATACTTGCGACTTCCTGTTCTTGTCCTGAAACGCCGAAGGCTTCTGTGAGGGTTTTTAGAAGCATTTCAATCCCTCCACATACTTCTTATCGAGCCGAACTATGAATTCCGCAAGCA
>DUVA01000097.1 GCA_012841305.1 Bacillota bacterium
CTCTTCTCCATAAAAGAGGGGCTCATCTCTCCACTTCAGTAATATAGAACGTGGTTTCAGAAAACTAGTTCCAAGACTTTAATAGATTTTATTTCCAGGAGATACCTGCCTACAGGCTCTGTCCGTCAATAAATTGCAGGTATCCGTGGAAACCTATTTAGAAGGATTTTACTGGAGGATATGAGAAATTTCTCGCGAATATAAGAGAGGTTATGGAACCGCCTGGGTTTCATTGTTGTTATAGTTCAATTTTTAATATATCATAGAGTATAATTGCCTGTAGGTTGGGGGTGAGGGTTTTGGCATACGAAGTCCTCAGGCAGCTTCAGCAAACTGAATCTCATGCTGATGAAATTGTCAGGAAAGCAGAGGAGAGAGCCAGAGGCATCATGCGAGATGCTCGCGCATCTAGCCGAACTCTGATAGAGAAGGCGAAGGCTGAGGCAGCTGCTGAGGGGAGATCCATGATTGATGCTGAAGACGCCAGAGCACAGGCCGAAGCTGCTGAGACGTTGAAACGAAGCAATGATTTATGCCGTGGACTGCGTGATAAGGCACGAGCTAACATTCCTCGTGCTGCGGACTTGGTAGTGGAGAGGATAGTGACGTCAAGTGGCAATCGCTAAGATGAAGAAGGTGTCGCTTGTCGCGCCTGTATCTTGCGCCGACGGAATCATCCGGGTGTTACAAGACGTCGGTGTGGTTGAGATTGAACAGACTGAGATTGAACCTGAGGAGTACTCATGGTGCCAGTTGGCAGAAGTTCGAGAAGACCTGGGCAAGAAACAGGAAGAGCTATCAAGGGCACTTACTGAACTGAAGTTTTGTATAGACTTTTTCGATAGGTTCGAGAGAATCAAGAAGAATATGATTGAGCAGTTTGCCGGGGGAAAGGTGTATCTTGCGAACTCGACCTTTGACGACCTGGGAAGTAGGGTCGAGGAAGCGCACACGGTCTACGAAGAGTGCCGAAGACTCGATGAAGAGCTTTCAACGAGGAGTAATGAGGAAGCTCGTCTCCTGGATAACTACAATCAACTCATCTCATGGGAATGGCTGGACATACCCGTTTCTGAATTGGCCGGCAACAACCGGATATCAATTGATCTTTATGAATTCCCATCGCGGTTTTATGAAGATATCGTAACTGAAGTTAAGGAATCATGCCCTCGTGCATACGTGGTGCCCGGTCCGTCATCAGGGTCACGTTACATCCCTGTCATAGTTATCTGTCTCAGTGAAGATAGAGATGAGGTGCGCCAGGTCCTCTCTGCTCGTAGCATACTCCCTGAACTTCTTCCTGAGGTACAGGGCACACCGAAAGATGCTATCGCCACCATTGAACAGAGGCTGTCTCGCATTGACCAAGAAGTGACAGAGCTTAAGGAGCAAGCAAAGGGGCTTCTTAAGGAGCGCATCAAGATCTACTCAGTCTATGACAGTGTATCCCTTGCCTTTGACAGAAAAGCGTTAGCGGCTGAGTGTCCCGCAACTCGGACTGCGTTCTTGATAGAAGGGTGGGCACCTCTGGATGCCCTGCCTGCATTGGAAAAGGCGGTGCAGGCAGAATACGATTTGGTTCATGTGGAGGCTCGTGATCCGTTTGAGAATGAGAATCCTCCTGTCATTTTGGACAACCCGGCATCTGTCGCGCCCTTTGAGGCAGTCACTGAAGTCTACGGGATGCCCAGGCCGGGAACGCTCGATCCTTCATTTGCCGCTATGCCGTTCTTCTTCATATTCTTCGGGATGGCGCTGGGAGATGCCGGATACGGTGTTATCCTGAGCATAGTCTGCTTGCTCTTGCTTAGGAAAATCAAGATGGCAGGGACTGCGAAGAAGCTCTTCAAAATGATGGCAATATGCGGAGCTGCATGTGTGCTGGTGGGAGCTGTCACAGGTTCATGGTTCGGTGATCTTTTCGGTATTGCTCCTATTTGGTTCAGTCCTTTGGACAACCCCCTGCTTATGCTTGGCGTATCTTTTGCGCTTGGACTTGTCCAGATCTATGTCGGCATCGGTATGAGACTCTATTACAATATCAGACAGGGTAATCTGAAGGAAGCGATATTTGATCAAGGCCTGTGGTATCCTTTCTTAACAGGATTCCTTCTATTGCTGGGTGGATCTGCTTTGGGTAATCCCGCTATGAGTGAAGTCGGAAAGTGGCTGGCCATAGTAGGCGCAGGCGGACTCATTGTTACCCAGGGGAGAGCGCATAAGAACATCATCAAGAGACTGGGGACAGGCATTCTGAGCCTATATGACCTGACAGGTTACGTCAGCGACATACTGTCGTATTCGAGGCTGTTGGCTTTAGGGCTTGCCTCATCTGTAATTGCGATGGTAGTTAACGATATGGCAAAGCGTTTTCTCTCAATCCGGTTTGTCGGATGGATTCCCATGCTCATGATCCTCGTTATAGGGCATGTATTCAACCTGGCGATTAACGTAATCGGCTCGTACGTACACTCCAGCAGATTGCAGTACGTAGAGTTCTATGGGAAGTTCTTCGAAGGCGGAGGCAGAAGATTCAGGCCTTTTAATAAGAAGACAAAGTACATTGAGATTGTGGAGGAAGGGGAGGCATAGAAAGATATGTCAATCACAGTAGGAATGGTCTTGGGGTTCTTTGCAGTTGCTGTAGCATTTATCCTTCCGGGGATCGGATCATCAATCGGCGTGGCCTTGGTAGGCTCTGCAGGATCCGGGGTTGTAACAGAAGACCCTGATAAGTTTGGACAAGTTCTTCTCTTACAGGTTATCCCAGGTACACAGGGTATATACGGAGCGCTTACAGGGTTTTTGCTCATGATGAAAATGGGGGTCTTCAGCGGTAATATCGTTAGGCTGACCACTTCTGAAGGCTGGCTTGCAATCGCAGCAGCCATGCCCATTGCGTTAGTCGGACTTCTTTCCGCTGTCTACCAGGGTAAGGTAGCTGCTGCAGGCCTCGGTGTAGTTGCGAAGCGTCCTGAAGAGCTTGGAAAGCCTCTGGTGTTCGCCGCTATGGTTGAGACTTACGCAGTGCTGGCATTCCTTGCAACTCTGCTTCTGGTTCTGTTTGGTATCGAATTCGGAGGAGTGGCATAAATGGACGCGCTGGAGAAGATGAAGGAGGCCATCCTTCAAGAAGCGCAATTGAAGGCTGATGAGATTGTAGAAGCTGCTACACGTGACGCAGAAAAGATTCTCCAAGAAGCGCGGGCAGAAGCTGCGAGGAAGCGTGAACAGGAGTTGGCTGAAGCTGGAGAGAAAGCCCAGGAGAATGTCAGACGTATCAGCACTTTGGCTGACTTGGATGCCAGACGGCAGTTGCTTGCCGTAAAAGAGGAACTGATTGAGGAAGCACTCTCTTGCGCTAAGAGGCGGCTTGCGTCTCTTGAACCTGAAGCGTACAAAAACTATCTGAAACAGTCTCTATTTGAAGCCACAGGTGACACCGGCGGAGACGTTATCATGTCAGAACAAGACCGGTCGACAATCGGTGAAGAAATCGTGGCTGCAGTCAATGCCACACTCGCTAAGGCAAACAGTAAGGGCAGGGTTCGGTTGGCTGATACTTCAGGAGATTTCATCGGAGGCTTTGTCCTGAGCTCAGGAAAAGTTGAAGTCAATTGCACTTTCGACGCTATCCTGGCCAGAGAATATGAAGCACTGCTAATTGATGTAGCAGGAATTCTCTTTAGCTGAGAAGACTCTTGCGTCCGGAGGTGATGAATTGCTGGGACTTGAGGAAAAGTATGCATATGCTGTAGGCAGAACGCGGACTGTTGAGGCCAGGCTTCTGGATCGCGCGACAGTAGAGCGAATGATTGATGCTTCCGATGTCCACGGCGCTTTCAAAGTGCTGGAGGAAGCAGGTTATGCTCATGTTGACAGTTCCGCGAAGGATCTCTTACCTATAGATGAGATTCTGGAACAAGAGGAATCAAAGCTGCTTCGCTTTATCAGAGAGACCAGTCCTGATGAGAGACTCTCGAAACTTGTTACCTTGCGGCATGACTACCATAACCTGAAAGTCATGCTGAAAGCTGAGATTTACAATGTTTCGCCCGGTATCGCCATGTCTCGTCTCGGGACTCTTAGTGCAGAAGCCATAAGCAAGGCAATGGATGGCGAGATGCGGGAATTGCCTGTTGAGTTTGGTTCTGCAATAGAAAAGGCTAAAGCCATTCATTCTTTGCGTCCTTCCCCTGAAGTCATTGATATCGTGATTGACAGGGTTATGCATGAGACCTTGCTGGATTTAGCGCAGACTATCGGAATTCCATTCTTGATTGAGCACGTACAGAGGGAGATAGACTTCCTTAATCTCTCGATATTCCTAAGAGCCAGAAAGATGAAGAGAGACAAATGGCTTGTGGATCATGCCTTCGTGGCAGGCGGCAATGTAGATCACGTGAAGCTTGTCCACGCCTACGAAGACGAGTCCGCTGATGCGCTAATGGATGTGTTGTCCGGAACAGGATATGAATTCATTGCCAGACGCGGATTGAAACTGGTAGAGGAAGGAGCATCCCTTTCTGAGATAGAGCGATTCTTTGAAGAAGCCGTAAGTCGATCAATCCGGCAGGCCAGATACATTCCATTAGGCCCCGAGCCACTCATCGGGTATATCCTTGCTAAGCAGCAGGAGCTCAGAGTTGCTCGATTGGTGATTGCAGGTAAGGCAGCCGGGGTGTCCAGAGATAGCATGAGGGAAAGGCTACGTGATGCCTATGTATAAGATGGCAGTGGTTGGTGAGGAAGAAGCTGTCTTGGGGTTTCGTTCCCTTGGAGCGGATATATTTACCCTAAGTGGACCCCAAGAAGGCGAAAAGATTATGGCTGCGCTTAAAAAGAGCAGATACGGGGTGGTTTTCCTCACTGAACGGGCAGCAAAGATCTTGCCTGAACTTGTAGAGGCATTTGAAGATCAGCCCCTTCCTGCAGTGGCGATAATTCCGGGAATTGAAGGTTCGATAGGGCTTGCACGGACGCGGATGAAGAAGATCGTGGAAAAGGCTGTCGGAGCCGACATCTTATTCCAGGAGAGAGGGTAGGAGCTAGTATGGATGAAGGAAGGATTGTAAAGGTCTCAGGGCCTTTGGTCATAGCGGAAGGAATGGGCAACGCAAAAATGTACGACGTGGTGCGGGTGAGCGATAAGAGGCTCATCGGCGAAATCATAGAAATGCGCGGCGACAGGGCGTCAATCCAGGTTTATGAAGAGACTGCCGGTCTCGGACCCGGTGAACCGGTTTACACTACCGGTGAGGCTCTTTCCGTAGAGCTGGCGCCTGGCCTTATAGAGGCGATATATGACGGAATTCAGAGGCCTCTTGACGAGATTAAGGACCGTGTCGGTGACCGTATCGAACGCGGAATTGAGTTGCCCGGTATAGACCACGAACGTAAGTGGCATTTTCAGCCAAGAGTTGCGCCTGGGGATTCTGTGGAACCCGGCGATATCCTTGGTGTAGTCCAAGAGACCACAGTTGTTGAACACAGGATAATGGTTCCCCATGGTGTAAGGGGCACGGTTCGAGATATCAAGGAAGGCGAGTTCACCGTTGTGGACGTGGTGGCGACGGTTGAAACAAGCGACGGCGTAAAGGATATTACAATGCTGACCCGCTGGCCTGTCCGGCGAGGGAGGCCCTATGCGGAGAAGCTTGCTCCCTACGCGCCGCTTGTCACAGGGCAACGTATCATAGACATGTTCTTCCCGGTGGCAAAAGGCGGAGCTGCGTGCGTGCCGGGCCCATTTGGCAGCGGAAAGACAGTTGTCCAGCACCAGCTTGCGCGATGGGCGGACTCAGACATCATTGTTTACGTCGGCTGCGGGGAACGTGGAAATGAAATGACTGAGGTCCTCATGGACTTCCCTGAGCTGACTGATCCGCGCACAGGTGAGCCTCTCATGAAGAGAACAACGCTTGTGGCGAATACTTCAGACATGCCTGTTGCAGCCCGTGAAGCCTCAATTTACACAGGCATTACAATAGCCGAGTATTTCCGCGATATGGGCTATAATGTAGCCCTAATGGCGGACTCGACTTCCCGGTGGGCTGAGGCTCTTCGTGAGATTTCAGGACGACTTGAGGAAATGCCCGGTGAAGAGGGTTACCCTGCATATCTTGGTTCCAGGATAGCTGAGTTCTATGAACGTGCAGGACGTGTCAAGTGTCTCGGGACTGATGGGAGAGAAGGTACCCTGACTGCTATCGGAGCTGTGTCTCCTCCCGGCGGTGACCTGTCAGAGCCTGTTGCTCAGGCAACACTCCGAGTGGCGAAGGTATTCTGGGGCCTGGACGCAACCCTGGCTGCAAGGCGTCATTTTCCTGCAATTAACTGGCTGATAAGCTATTCACTCTATCTCGAGAGGCTGGAGGAACAGCTCTCCAAGACAGTGGCAACTGACTTCGGAGATTTGCGAAAGGAAGCCATGCAACTTCTGCAGGAAGAGGCGGAGCTGGAGGAAATCGTAAGACTTGTCGGTATAGATGCCTTATCCATCAAGGATAGGTTGTCACTGGAGACATCGAAATCCATACGCGAAGACTTCCTGCACCAAAATGCCTACCACGAGGTAGACACGTATACGTCTCTCAACAAGCAAAGGCTTATGCTCAAGGCTATTCTTGACTTCCATCATTCTGCTTTGAATGCGGTGGAAGCAGGTGTTCATTTCGACGCAGTCATGAAACTTGAAGTCCGTGACAACATAGCCAGGATGAAGTATATTCCGGAACACGAAGATGAGAGATTAAACAGTGTGTTTCGAGAGATGAAGGCTGCGTTTGCCGGCCTGACCCAGGCAGGGGAGGGTGAGGAAGTTGCTTAAGGAATATAGAACAGTCTCTGAAGTCGCCGGCCCACTAATGGTTGTGGAGCAGGTTGAAGGTATTAAGTACGGTGAACTGGTAGAAATTGAAGTATCTAAAGATGAGATCAGACGAGGCAGGGTGCTGGAAGCAGATGGTTCAAAGGCGTTAGTCCAGCTATTTGAAGGGTCAGCCGGTTTAAACCTTGCAACTGCTAAGGTCAGATTTTTAGGGCGTGGCATAGAGCTTGGCGTATCCATGGATATGCTGGGCCGGGTTTTTGACGGCTTCGGCAGGCCACGGGATGGCGGCCCTCAGATTATTCCCGAGAAGAAAGTGGACATTAACGGAAACCCGATAAATCCCTATGCCAGGGACTATCCTTCAGAGTTCATACAGACAGGGATTTCCGCTATAGACGGGTTGAACACCCTTGTAAGAGGACAGAAGCTTCCAATCTTCTCCGGATCCGGACTTCCCCATGCTGCCCTCGCTGCTCAAATAGCGAGGCAAGCAAGGGTTCTGGGCACAGATGAGAAGTTCAGCGTTGTATTTGGCGCCATGGGTATCACGTTTGAGGAAGCTGACTACTTTATCTCAGACTTCAGACGGACAGGCGCTATTGAGCGTGCCGTGCTTTTCGTCAACCTTGCTGACGACCCGGCTATTGAAAGGATATCCACTCCGAGGATGGCTCTTACTGCTGCGGAATATCTGGCGTTTGAAAAGGATATGCATGTGCTTGTTATCCTTACCGACATAACGAACTATGCAGAGGCTTTGCGAGAAGTCTCCGCAGCCCGAATGGAAGTGCCCGGTCGTCGTGGATATCCGGGATATATGTATACAGACCTTGCCAGCATGTATGAGAGAGCAGGACGCATCAAGGGACGGAAGGGATCGATAACACAGATTCCTATCCTTACTATGCCTGAGGATGACAAGACCCATCCTATAGTCGACTTGACAGGCTATATCACAGAGGGTCAAATACTGCTTGCCCGAGAACTCCATCGTAAAGGCATATACCCGCCAATTGACGTGCTGCCGTCGTTATCAAGGCTGAAAGACAAAGGAATCGGTGACGGCAAGACCAGAGAGGACCATGCTGATACTATGAATCAGCTGTACGCTGCCTATGCCAGAGGGAAAGACGCAAAGGAACTTGCGGCTATCCTGGGCGAGGCTGCCCTGTCTGAAGATGACAAGAGGTTCTCGAAGTTTGCCGATGAGTTTGAAATGCGGTATGTAAACCAAGGCCTTGAAGAGAACAGGACCATAGAGCAGACACTTGATCTGGGTTGGGAACTCTTAACGCTTCTACCTGTTAGAGAGCTAAAGAGGATCCGCGAGGAGTACATCGAGAAGTACCTGCCTGATACGCGTCCTGCGTAATGAAAAGGCGTGTTGAGAACGGGTACGGCCCGGTTGAGGAGGGAGGCTTAGCTCTAGAGCAGCTATGGAAATTAGAGTAAGCGCCACACGGATGCAGCTTCTTGCCACAAGAAAGCGTCTGGTGATGGCAGAACGAGGACATAAACTGCTGAAAGACAAGCTCGATGAGCTCATGAAGCACTTTCTCGGGTTGATAAGGGCAGAATATGAACTCCGCGAGGAGGTAGAGGCAGCCCTTGCTCGCGCGCTACCTGCATTCCTCGAAGCGAGAGCTACGATGAGCAGAGAAGCGATGGAAGGAGCCCTCTTGGTTTCCAGGGCTCAATCCAAGATAGAGGCGACCTCGAGAAACATTATGAGTGTTAAGGTGCCTGAGCTTACGTGGGTAATCGGCGAGGCACAAGACGTTTATCCCTACGGGTTTTTCGGGACTTCTGCTGCTTTGGATGACGCTGTGGAGGGCTTGACAGAGATCGTGCCGAAGTTAGTGGAACTGGCAGAAGTTGAGAAAAGCATTGAACTCCTGGCTGATGAGTTGGAAAAGACCAGGCGCAGGGTTAATGCCTTGGAGTATGTGGTTATTCCTAATCTCGAAGAGACAGCCAGATATATCGTAATGAAACTTGACGAGGTTGAGAGGGGTAATCTGACACGTCTCATGAAGGTTAAGGAGATCGTCAGGAAAAAGAGAGCTTAACCGGCATTAAACCAATTGCGGAGTTGTCAGGCTTCATGTGTAGCATTTGATTCGCCCCCTATACTCAAGATTGGGCGTCATACAATAGGGGGCGTTTTCTCTTTTGAAAATCGGAGAAGCTAATCCAGAGGTGATTGATTATGCTATCCATCGAATCAATGGGAAATGGGCTTCGAGTCGTGACCTATGAAATGCCTCAAATGAGGTCTGCGTCTTGCACCATCTGGATCGGCGCAGGCGCCAGGTATGAAACACCCGAGATAAACGGGGTTTCTCATTTCATTGAGCATCTCTTATTCAAAGGCACTAAGAAGAGAGAGGATAATCTAAAGATATCCCAGGCAATAGAAGGTGTCGGGGGGTCAATTAACGGTTTCACTGACAAGGAGACCACGTGCTATCTGGTGAAAGTGCCTGCGAGTGAGTTTTTGATGGGTATAGATGTCCTCGCAGACATTGTCCTAAATTCCCTTTTTCTGGACGAATCCATAGAAAGAGAACGGGGAGTCATCATTGAGGAAATCAAGATGGTAAGGGACAGGCCCGACTCATGGGTCCATGAGATGCTGGAGGATCTGGTATGGCCGGCACATCCCATGGGAAGGAGCATAGCAGGGACCCTTGACTCAATTACTGCCATGTCTAAGGAGGCAATTCTAGATTACTTCCACGCCTTCTATCATCCTGGAAACATTATAGTCTCAGTTGCGGGAAACATATCGAAAGAAGAAGTGAATCGCGTTATCGCCGGTTTCTTCCAGGGAAGAGAAAGTCATGCAAAAAAGACCTTCGCGCCGGTTGATGTCAAGGATCAAGGGCCGTCTGTCAGGGTGGAAAATCGCGACACTAAGCAGGCCAATATTGTGTTGGGCTTCCCCGGATACCCCCGGCTTCATCCCAGCCGTTATGCTCTGGAACTACTTGATGTCGTCTTAGGTGAAGGAATGAGTTCCCGGTTGTTCCAGGAGGTCCGAGTGGAACGAGGGCTTGCATACTCAGTAGGATCTCAGTACTCACCTTACCAGGACACCGGATTATTTCGTGTTTACGCAGGAGTTGATCCTGAACGAGGCAAGGATACCGTGGAGGTAATTCTCGAGCAATTAGCAAGAATTCGAGAGACACCCGTAACAAAGGACGAGCTCCGCATGGCGAAGGATTTCTATAAAGGCAACCTTTCGTTAAGGTTGGAGGATACTCTCAGCCTGGCGCTAAGACATGGCGGGCACATGGTATTGTCAGGCAAGATAATCCCGGTTGAGGAGGTCCTTGAGCGGATTGAGGCTGTTACGGAAGAGGGGATCCAAAGTGTTGCAAAGGACTTGCTTAGGAAGGAGAAGCTGAGTTTAGCTGCAGTAGGCCCTTTTGAGGGAGAAGACGAGATGATGGGAGTAATAGGTTCATCTATGCTATAATAGGGGACGTGAGTTTAATCTGCAGTCAGTGCATGGGTCGGCGGGAGGGGACCAGGTTGTACAATGTAGTTGATGATGTAAGGCGTGAAATCCAAGAAAGGATCATTGCCGGCCTGGCGAGATCAGGAATTCTTGGGATGCTGGGAGATTTCACTGAGCAAGACGTTCCAGTAGAGTATACGCGGGACAAAGCCCACGGGGATTTTGCTACGCCCATTGCACTTGTCCTGGCAGGAAAGGTAAAGAGAAAGCCCAGGGATATTGCTGAGACAATAGTAGACCATATGAAGATAGAGGAAGACAAGACCCGCTATATTCAGTGCGTGGAAGTAGCGGGCCCAGGATTTATCAATTTCTTTCTTGGACGCAGGTGGCTGGAAGACGTTCTGAGAGCCATTATGGAAGCAGGCCCTACATATGGCAGATCTCGCACAGGACATGGCAGAAGAATTCTTCTGGAGTTTGTCAGCGCAAATCCTACCGGCCCTATGAACATAGTAAATGCACGGGCAGCTGCAGTAGGGGCCAGTTTGGCAAATATTCTCAGGGCAGCAGGTTATGATGTTTCCACTGAATATTACATAAATGATGCCGGAGGCCAAATCAATGTGCTGGGCACTTCCTGCGAACTGAGATATCTTGAGCTTAAGGGGGAAGATGTTGAGTTCCCTGAGTGGGGGTATCAGGGGTCCTACATAGTTGATATAGCTCGCTTGGCCATGGAGAACCACGACGAGCAGCTTGAAGCTATGGAGACGGAAGAGAGGGCCGAGTTCTTCCGGGATTTCGCACTCTCCCGTATGCTTGCAGATCAGAAGGCTTCCCTTGCCCGTTTTGGGGTGGAGTTTGACGTATGGTTTAGTGAAAGAAAGCTTGTGGATACAGGCGCAGTCTCGTCGGTTATTGACATTTTGAAGCAAAGAGGCATGGTATACCAGGCAGAGGATGCTCTTTGGTTACGTACTACTGAATTCGGTGATGAGAAAGACAGAGTCCTTGTAAAGAGTGACGGGGATTACACATACCTTGCAGGAGACATAGCGTACCATAAGAATAAGCTTGAGCGAGGATTTGACTTGTTGATTAACATATGGGGCCCTGACCACCATGGCCATGTCATACCGACCCGTGCCGGCCTGGAAGCTCTGGGGTATCCCGGCAGCAGCTTGGAAGTCTTGCTCTTGCAGTTCCTTTCCCTCATGTCTTCCGGCGAACGTGTCAAGATGTCGAAACGCGCCGGGGAGTTCGTGACTATGGATGATCTCATAGATGAGGTCGGCAGTGACGCTGCTCGTTACTTTTTATTGATGAGGAATATCGAAAGCCACCTGGAATTCGACCTTGGCCTTGCAAAGGAACACTCGCAAGCCAACCCTGTCTACTATATTCAGTATGCCCATGCCAGGATCTCCAGTATCTTCAGGCAGGCGGAAGAGAAGGGCATAGAGCTTTCGCACTTGGGTGAGTCGGACCTATCCAATCTTACCGAGGAAGCTGAACTTGACATCATACGGAAGCTCGCAGCC
Source organism: Bacillota bacterium (assembly GCA_012841305.1). Classification (GTDB taxonomy): domain Bacteria; phylum Bacillota; class SHA-98; order UBA4971; family UBA4971; genus UBA4971. The sequence goes on from DUVA01000097.1 coordinate 11,843, forward strand.
TATCCTGACGAGGTAGTAACGGGCGCTATCGACCGTACGCCGAATCGATTAGCCGGGTACGCGTTGGATCTTGCAGGGCTTTTCCATTCGTTCTACAATAGCCATAGAGTGATCAACGAAGATTCTGATTTGACCATGGCGAGGCTTGCCCTTTCCGGGGCAGTCAGAACAGTACTCTCCAATGTCCTTGGCCTCCTTGGCATATCTGCTCCTCATGAGATGTAAAGATGGGAGAATGTTGAAACCGGAGCTTGAACATGAAGGGATTTAGAGACGAGATTCAGAAGGCGGGGGCTGTCATTTTAGGCGCGCTCAAGGATACTTATGGATACCTGGGCACCGTACTGTCAGTGAGTATTGTGTGGTTTGCCACAGCTGCAGCCGGGATACTTCTTGTGACCCTTTTCGCAGAGTCTCTTCTCGTGGCGCTGCCGGTAGTAATTGTCATGACTTCTCCTCTGATAGGTGCAGGTTTCTATGTTACGAATCTCATCCTCAGGGGTGATCATGTTGTGCCGAGAGACTTTATTGAAGGCACAAGGAAGCTCTTTTGGAGAAGCTTGGCCGTATCCGCCGCTCAAGTAACCCTTGCAAGTGTCTTAGTACTTGATATAGTATGGTTCTTGGCAAGGTCTACTTGGCTGCCAAAGGTAGTTGCATTAGTTTTTGCGTACGTCTTGCTGTTCGTGGTCATGGTTTCAACGTATTTATTTCCTGTTATCGTCAACCAAGATGCAGGATTTAGGCAAACCTTTAAGAACGCTGCATTACTTACACTGGCTAACCCTTTCTATTCTCTGACTATTGCAGTATTTCAGGTGGGAGTGGCTGTTCTGTCCCTAAGGTTTATTCCGCCTGTGTTCTGCATGGCGTATTTGGGCTTTACCGGTCTTTTGGGGAATAGAGCTACAGTGGTTCTCCTGAAACACTACGGTGTGATTCCTAATATGGAAGGAGAGGCGCAAAATGACAGCGAAGCTTCAGATTAGGTGGTTCGGCCATTCATGTTTTCGGATATCTTCGGCATCCGGCGCAAAGATCCTTACTGACCCATTTGATGAGAGTGTAGGCTATTGTCTTCCTGACACATTTGCCGATGTTGTGACGTCCAGTCACGGTCATTTTGACCATAGCAACGTTTCAGTGGCAAAAGGGAACCCGGTGGTTCTGAAAGCCCAGGGAGAATACAATGATGAAAAAGTCAACATCTCCTCCATTGAGACATGGCATGATACTGAACACGGTGCAAAGCGCGGCCGGAACCAGGTATTCATCATCCAAGTCGATGGCGTGAGGATAGTCCATATGGGTGATATCGGTCATGATCTCACACCTTCACAACTTAACGCCATCACGCCGGCAGATGTGCTTCTTGTGCCTTGCGGAGGGTATTATACTATTGATGCAGCCGGCGCTAAGAGACTTGTTGCAGCCACTTACCCAAAAGTCGTAATACCTATGCATTACAAGACAGAGACGGTTCGTGATTGGCCTATTGCATCAGTGGATGAATTCCTTGAAGGTTTTGATAACGTAGTAAGGTTGGATTGTAATAAACTTGAGCTGACTCCCAATGAGCTACCTGAAGAAACCACAGTATACGTGTTTAAGCTGTAAGCAGCTTCTGGTGGTCGACTACTGCAGGGAGCAATTTGCCGAAGTCAGTGGCTGTAATTGTGGCAGGAGGGAAAGGGAACCGTGGCAAAGTATGTATTTGTGACCGGCGGAGTTGTCTCAGGACTGGGTAAGGGCGTTACTGCTGCATCCATAGGAAGGCTTCTGAAAAGCAGGGGTCTTCGAGTGACTGCATTAAAGCTTGATCCATATATTAATGTGGATCCAGGCACAATGAGTCCGTATCAACATGGAGAGGTGTTCGTTACAGAGGACGGAGCTGAGACGGATCTGGACCTTGGCCACTATGAGAGGTTCATCGATGTAGATCTTGGAAGAGGCAACAACATCACCACAGGTATGATATACTGGTCTATAATCAACCGGGAGCGTAAGGGTGGTTTCCTCGGCGGTACAGTTCAAGTTATTCCGCATGTAACAAACGAAATCAAATCCAGAATTACTCAAACAGGAGAAGAGTCCGGTGCTGATGTCGTGCTGGTTGAAATCGGAGGCACAGTCGGTGATATTGAGAGCCTCCCTTTCCTTGAGGCTATCAGACAGCTCCGTACAGATTTGGGACGAGAAAGCGTCATGTATGTCCATGTGACTTTAGTGCCGTATCTCAGGGTGGCAGGGGAGCTAAAGACAAAGCCTACGCAGCATAGTGTCAAGGAACTCAGAAGCATCGGAATACAACCTGATGTGATAGTGGCACGCTCTGAGGGTCCGTTGTCTGACGATATTAAGGCAAAGATTGCTCTGTTTTGCGACATAGATGAACGGGCGGTAATACCGAATCTGGATGCGGAAACCATGTACGAGGTGCCTTTGGCTTTTGAGAGCGAAGGCTTGGACGATATCGTCATTGAGCGATTGGGCCTCCAAAGCCTGGCAGGTGAGAGAGACCTTTCAGAGTGGAGAGATATGGTCTCTGGGTTGCTTAACCCTAAACGCGTTATCCGAGTGGCTATTGTAGGAAAGTATGTGGCTTTGCCTGATGCGTACTTGAGCGCTGTCGAGGCTTTGAGACATGCAGGAATAGCCTTGGAAACACAAGTAGATATTTCGTGGGTGAATTCGGAGCTGCTCGAAACTGATGACGTAGAGGAGATTCTAGGTGGCGTCCAAGGTATTGTGGTTCCCGGAGGATTCGGATGCAGAGGGGTTGAGGGCAAGATCATCGCTGCGCGTTATGCCAGAGAGAACAAGGTGCCTTTCTTCGGACTTTGTCTGGGGCTTCAGTGCGCTGTCGTAGAATATGCCAGGTCAATCTTGGGACTCCGAAATGCAAATACCACAGAGTGCGATCCGGATACCCCTCATCCGGTAGTCCGGTGTCTTCCCGGCCAGGAGGGAGTTCTGGAACTCGGCGGCACGATGAGACTCGGCTCCTTCCCATGTAGAGTCGCTCATGGTTCTATTGCAGAGGCCGCGTATCAAACGGATGTCATCCATGAGCGGCATAGACATAGATTTGAAATCAATACTGCATACAAGGATATGCTGGAAGCGTCAGGTATGATAGTGTCAGGCATGTCTCTTGACGGGCGTCATATAGAAATCATGGAGCTCAAAGACCATCCGTGGTTCTTGGGAACTCAGTTCCATCCCGAATTTAAGTCAAGGCCTAACCGTCCTCACCCGTTATTCTCTGAATTTGTGCAGGCGATTCTGAAGTATTCAAGGTTTAATCAGGAGATCCAAGGGACATAATATTCGTGACTTTAGTTAGGCGGCTCTAAACTTTTTGAAGGAATCCAAGTTTGGGTGACGAAGTGTAATGCCATGTCAGTCTGTCATCCCACACTATCTTTATGTCTCGGTGTTGTAGTCTTCAGATAACGATACCTATTTGTCCGCAGTCGTCATAAGTTTCAAGAGGTGCTTTTCAATTCCAATGAAGTCTCCCTGGCAACTTTTCAAGAATACAGTGTATTAGACGTAGAGATACTTCTTCGTCTAAGCGGTGAGACGCATCTTATGCTTCTTGCCGATTCTACATGTTGAATGAGTCTTGCCAGGTTCATCTGTTAATCTTCATGGTATTGCAAGTCCTAGGTCGAGAGGTTCGAAAGCAAAGGGAATCTCATGAAAATTACGAAAAACTATAGGAAAAGGAATGATACGTGCATGGCGCGAAATGGTCAAAACCACAACGAGGATCCTGTGATGAACCTCGGTGACCTTGAGGCAAAAACCATCCAAGAATTATATGAGGTCGCACGGAAGTTAGGCATAGCCGGGGTGTCAAAGCTCAGAAAGAAGGAATTGGTTTTCGAGATACTGAAGATGCGAGCGGAAAGCGAAGGGCTGCTTTTTGGTGACGGCATATTGGAGATAATGAATGACGGCTTTGGTTTTCTTAGAGTAGCAGGTTTGAATCCGAGCCCTGATGACATTTATGTCTCTCCTTCACAGATAAGAAGATTCGCCCTCCGTACCGGGGATGACATATCCGGTCAGATAAGGCCCCCGAAGGATAACGAGAAGTATTTTGCTCTCCTCAGGGTGGAGGCTGTAAACGGAGCAGACCCTGACAGTGCCACAAGGAGACTGTTTTTTGAGGATCTTACTCCGATATACCCTAATGACAGGTTGCACTTGGAGATCACCCCAAGAGAGATAACCACCCGGATGATAGACTTGGTGGCGCCTCTTGGAAAAGGGCAGCGAGGCCTTATAGTCTCACCTCCTAAGGCAGGAAAGACAACTGTGCTTAAGAAGTTGGCAAACTCAATTACTACCAATCATCCTGACGTAGTCCTCATGGTCTTGCTTGTGGATGAGCGTCCTGAGGAAGTAACAGACATGGAGCGGTCTGTGAGAGGCCTTGTAATGAGTTCTACTTTTGATCTTCCGCCCGAGAATCACATAAGAGTAGCTGAGATGGTTCTGGAACGGGCAAAACGGCAAGTGGAACACTCAAAAGACGTAGTGATTCTGATGGACAGTATCACCAGGCTTGCAAGAGCTTACAACCTTGTGGAGCCGCCAAGTGGACGGACTCTGTCAGGAGGGTTGGATCCCAACGCGCTTAGGAGTCCTAAGAGGTTCTTCGGGGCAGCGCGAAACATCGAAGAAGGTGGAAGTCTTACCATTATCGCTACAGCTCTGGTTGAAACGGGCAGCCGTATGGACGATGTCATATATGAGGAATTCAAGGGTACAGGTAACATGGAGCTGCACCTTGACCGCAAGCTTTCTGAGAAACGTATTTTCCCTGCAATCGATATCAACAAATCCGGAACACGTAAGGAAGAGCTGCTTCTTACTGCAGAGGAATTGGATATGATGTACCTCTTGCGGCGAGCCATGGGGAGTTTGGGTGCGCAGGAAATGACTGAGCTCGTTATTGAACGTCTTCGTCATACCAAGAATAATGAAGAGTTCAGGCAGCTGGTGGTGAAATCTCCTTTCGCAGACAACGTCAGAGCGCTAAGTTAATGAGAGCCGGGTGTATCCTGGGATTGACTGCATTCGGCCGGTGTTGTTGAAGAGGCATATGGCGAAATGTATAATGAGAACATGGATTCACTAATATCCATTGAGGAAACTGGAGACTTGTTTTCTACAGTATACTCTGATGAGCAAGGTAACATATTTGAGGAGCCGGATCTCGCTGCATTGGGCCGGTCATGGGATGAGATGTGGGAGATTGAATCCGGTGATATGATCCCAATGCCTGAAGGATCCACAATTGTGGTATTGCCCGGCCGCAGGTCACTTGGCTTGGAGTATGGCCGAGGAGAAGCCCTGTCTATATCGACTTACGAAGAAGTGTCGGGAAAAG
>DUVA01000098.1 GCA_012841305.1 Bacillota bacterium
AGGTGCATATCACTACAGGTCGTCCCATTTCAGAGCTGTGGCGGGAGGGGCGAAGGAAGAAGAGAGCGCGTTTTGACAGGCTGGTCATGTTGGGCTTGGTTCGTGAGAGATCGGAATTATATGAGAGAATAGATGCCAGGTGCGACAAGATGATTGAGCTTGGCCTGGTGGAGGAGACCAAAGAGCTTTTGGATCAGGGATACAGTAGGACATTGACTTCCGGGCAAGCCCTGGGATACAAAGAAGTCGTGCGGTATCTCAAAGGTGAATGCTCTTTCGAAGAAGCAGTGGAACTAATCAAGAGGGATACAAGGAGATATGCCAAGAGGCAGCTCACTTGGTTTAGAGCTGATCCGCGCATGGAATGGTTAGATGTAGGAGTCTTTGAATCGAAAAAAGAAGCTGCAAGGTGTATTCTATCGTTGATCAAAGGGAAAATGGCTGCTATGTAGAAAGTTAACAATCAATAAGCTACTTTGCAGGCAAAGAGTGGAGAAGCCACAGCAGCAAGAGGGGGCGCGAGCCACAGTGAATAAGGTGATCCAAAACCTCCAGGACAGATTCCTCGACCTTCTTCGTTCCCAAGGCATTACAGTCACTGTCTATCTGCTCAACGGTTATCAGATAAAAGGTGTAATCACGGGATTCGACAGCTTCACGATAGTTGTCAGCGACGGCACTCGGGAAGACCTCATTTACAAGCATGCGATTTCCACGATAACCCCTTCACGTTTCGTGAACTTCATTCCCACAAAAGAAAAAGGCGAAAATGCCGAATCCGGATAACCTCCTTTCCTCTGTGCCACGTTAATTGCCATAGGGATAAGATCTCCCATAGGAGGCAACAATACCCATGGAAATCCTGGAGATGGACCTCAAGGCCGGCCTGGATAGACAGGATTCTTGAGATAGACTTTAGGGGATGACAAGACGTGGCTTTGGGTATGTTGTCGAAAGCATTAAAGCGTTTGCTGTCGAGGCGGCGAAGGATGGATATTCGAGGCCAAGGACCTCGCCTAAGTTCACATGACGCTATTCTCAGCAAAAAGCTCAGGGAAAACGAAGCCCTCATCAGAGATGCCTTCGGCAACAGTTCGGACCTTGTTATCCGCGAGGTGAGATTCGGAATAAGCCCGGGCATAGCTGTGCTGGTAGTGCATATGGACGGGTTAGTTGATAAAAGCCTTGTTAGTGAGGCTGTCATCAAGCCCATAGGGGTCACCTCTGAAATCCTCCCATCAGAACGCTTGTCTTCAATTCAGGTTCAAGACAGATTGAGAGACCGCCTGATCTTGCTTTCAGATGTAAAGCAGGTTTCCGATAAAGCCGGTTTACTTAACTGCATAGCGGGAGGCAAGTGCGGAATAGTTGTGGACGGAAGCTCTGAGGCGTTCGTTTGTGATGTGCGCGGGTTTGAGAAGCGCGGTGTTGAGGAGCCTCAGAGTGAAGTGGTTATTCGTGGGCCCAGGGAAGGATTCAGTGAGGTGTTGCGGGTCAATACCAGCTTGCTTAGAAGGAGGATCAGGAATCCGCGCTTTTGGATTGAGGAATTCACCGTCGGGAGAGTCAGTCGTACTCAAGTGGCAATCGCCTACATCAAAGGTATCGCCGACGACAAAGTAATCCGAGAGGCCAGAGAAAGGATTACAAGGATTGACATAGACAGCATCCAGGAAAGCGGTGAACTGGAGGAATACCTTGAGGATGCGCCTTTTTCGCCGTTTCCAACTATCCTTCGTACAGAAAGGCCTGACAGGGTAGCAGGTGCGCTCTTTGAAGGGAGGATTGCAATACTTACAGACGGCACGCCCTTTGTC
>DUVA01000099.1 GCA_012841305.1 Bacillota bacterium
AGACCCGAAAAAGGCTCTTCCTTGGATTGCTGTGCCCACTACATCCGGCACAGGATCCGAAAGCACAAATAACGCAGTGGTGGAGCTGGGTGATGAGAAGCGAAGTATCAGGCACATACCGCCTCCGCGCATGATAATAGCTGATCCGGCCTTTACCGATTCCCTACCCCTTTCATATACAATAGTATCTCTAGTGGACGCCATGGCCCAGTCCCTTGAAGTCATTACACATGCAAAGGCGTCTCCTGAGGTACAGGCTGTGGCGCTTGCGGCTTTCTTAAACCTCACAGAAGGCATGAAAGCACTGATGCCATCTGAACACAGTGCGCTGGGAAGAAGAACGCCCCCAGGAAGCGCCGGCCGTTCAGGGGATAACGCTACTTCGCCGGTAGCCTCCAGGATTGAGATACCCCAAAACACCCGAGACGTACTAAGCTGGGGCAGTCTCTTGATGGGGATTGCTTTTGCCCACGCAGGCTTGGGCCTTCCCCATGCGTTGGTACATTTCTGCAAGAAGTTCGGAATGTCCCACGGCCATATGGTGGGAATATTGCTTGTACCGGGACTCCGGATCCAAGCACGGCACAATGCGGGCACTGCAGCCAGGCTGGGAAGAGTTGAAGAAGCGTTTTCGAGATCAGATAATGAACATATCTTGGATCTATGCTTCGGGGAAGAGGCAACTGACTCGCAAAACGCAGGATCCGACAAGCTGCTTGAATGGCTGGAAGAGTGCATTAGCAAGTTGTTCGGGCATGTCGATTTGCCTACTTCTCTGGGGCAAGCAGGGCTTAACCTCGCTGACCTTGATTGGATCGCCTCACAAGAGCATGCACTTGGCGCATCGTTTGGTATCCCCAGACGCCGGGCGACCCAAAATGAACTCATGGACGTGCTGAAAAAGGCATTCCAGCGTGCGAACCCGACTCAGACACAAAATCTCCTGCAATCTCAATGATTCCAGGAGATTTTGCCAATGTCTGATTTACAGAGTCAGCCCGCAATGCTTGTTATTTTGTTATTTTTACTCCCCACTCAGCACCGGACTCTATATTGTGAGTTTGTGCAAAATTGTCCATGTTAATGGCAAAGGCTACACGTAATTCGGAGTTCATGTACAAGAGAGGCTTACCTAATTCAACATCGCCGAAGGTATTTACGTAAGGAATCTTCCCTTCATATACCTTCTCACCGTTTTTCGTTATACATACATTGACAACATCGCCTTTTGCTATGCCGAAATCCTCAAAGGTCTTTTTGGGAATACTTGTCCATACATTCCCAAAAGGCTGATCCAGCACGGTGACCATTCCCCAGACGGCATCATCTTTGATTTCTGCCTTTTGGTAGCTTATCATCTCTACCTTGGGCTCCATCAACCTGCCGACTTCTTCGAAAGCGATCATTCCAGACGCCAGACGGGCACCGGTTAATGCAAATATGTCCCGGCCATAAAAGGTATAAGACTCTTCGGAACCCTCCAAACGACTGGTCTCTTCATCAATTTCGCGCACAGCCTCAATACCCAGGTTCTCCGCTACCAGGGTTAGAGTTCCATTGTCAGGGGTGACAAAGTACTGCCCAGTCTTTGTCTTTAACACAACCGATTTGCGATCAGTACCAACACCCGGATCGACAACCGAAATAAATACTGTACCCTCAGGCCAGTAAAGTGCCGCACCGTTTAACCAGTAAGCTGCTTCCCAGATATCAAAAGCGGGAATCTCATGAGTCAAATCAAACATTTTCAAATTGGGGTCTACACAAAAAGCTACACCCTTCATAGAGGCAACAGCGTCATTTTGCACGCCGAAATCCGTCTGAAATACAAGGGCTGAGGTAGCTGATGACAACCGGATTTGCTCCGACTTGTCCTGATTGGCAAGAACGGTTCCCGCCATTCCCAAAGCCAATACTATTACCAGAACCAGTACCAGCTTCTTGTTAGATTTGTTGAACATAGAAGAACCCTCCATTACTTTTTTGTGTTTGGAACGTTTTCCTTGCAGCAACAATAGACATACCGTCAGGAGTTGTTAGAAGTAGTATCGAAAATGAATAACTGAGAACAAGACATGAGACCTTATATATATTATACCATATTTTCTATAAAAATACATGCGCTGCTGCTTTGAACGATAGGAGTAGCTGGTCTTCGGGTTGAATCCTCGGCTCAAATCACCCAATCAAAGAGAAAGATTTGCTTTACTCATCACTCAATAGGATTATCTGACTAGATGCAAAGCAATCCGCTGGATGTACTAAAGAGAGTACGGATCACTGCAACTTAACTCCGCAGTACCGGCAGAACGAATCTCTTTGCCCCACTTTGCGATTACATTTATGACAAACGCGATTAGCCTTCTTCGGCTTTGCCGGGCCTACCTCTTCTACGTCGTAGATTCCTGTCCCTGGAATACCTATAGTACGCCTAACTTTACCCTTGGGACTGATGCCAATTCGAAAGCCCGGTACGCCGAAGGAGAACCCCACCCCTGATTTGCTAAGGTTTATCCTTCCGTACTTGCCTAGTTTCTTTGATTTCCGAAACCTCAGCGCCATTTTGTCACCTCCAGTGTCGCGGTATGGATTCTCAAGTACATGCCCTCTCGGTCCGCATAGAACGCTTCCATGAGCAACCGATAATTTCCTGCTCATTATGTATTCTCTCACGAGACCACCCCTCTCTTATGCCATTTAGTTCTGCGACAGCAAGTTTTTCCCTCCGGAATAAGGCTTAATTTCTACATAATTGCTATATTCTAGTTCTTTATGAGAGTACAATAGATTTCGCTCATTCCGCAGGCTCATGCTGCAATGGGATTGGTGGATGTCAGTCATAAGGCCAAGGCCAATATGATACTACTCCGAAGGAACTTCCAGCCTAAAGGCGAACATTGATATCTGTGGGGTCAAAAGCTAAAGACACGTGAACCTCGGATTACCATAAGGAGAGCCAAGAGAATGCACCATATCGTCCAGCAGTTGATTGACGGAGTAGTATTAACCGGAGATGTACTCACCGATGTCCGAACTCTAATAATGAAGTGGGGTCTTTCGCATACGCTTGAGCACTGTATGCGGGTTTCCCGAGAGGCCTACCAACTGGCAAGGCGATTCTCCGTCAACGCAGATGAGGCTGTGGTGGCAGGTCTTCTACACGACATAAGCGATATTGTGCCAAGCTCTGAAATGGTAGCCTTGGCTGAAGCTTTGAAGCTTGATGTCTTACCGGAAGAACGACACTTTCCTCCTATTCTCCATCAGAGGCTATCCGCGGAGATTGCCCGCGAGATTTTTCGGATTGACAACAGAGCCGTCCTTAGTGCCATTGGATGCCACACAACACTAAGGAAAGGGGCTTCGTCATTGGACAAAGTCGTTTTCTTAGCAGATAAGATTCAGTGGAATCAGCCAAGCACGCCACCTCTCAGAGACGCTATCCTGATCTGTTTGGACAAATCATTGGACGCTGCAGCGCTATGCTATCTCAACTGTCTTTGGGAAAGACGAAGCGATCTCGCTGTAATACATCCATGGATGCAAGAGGCACGGAATGAGTTACTGGCCATGGATAAGGAGAATTCGTCAGGGCTTACCGGGCTAAAGAAGGATTTGAGCGACTAAGAAACAAAGAATGACACGGAGTGATTC
>DUVA01000100.1 GCA_012841305.1 Bacillota bacterium
AAGGGCACTAGATCCGCTTAAGTGGCTCTCAGGAAGAGCCACTCGGCAGCCGGAAGGGCATCAAATCCGCTTGAGTGGCTCTCAGGAAGAGCCACTCGGTAGCCGGAAGGGCACTAGATCCGCTTGAGTGGCTCTCCGGGTGAGCCAATTAACCACACGGAAGCCCTCAGATTCGCTCGCTTCTGGCGTGATACTCAGTTAGCGTGATGCTCAGTTCCTAGGATCTATGCCGGACCCGTAATCAAGCAAAAGGCGCCGGTATTCAGCCTATGAATACGCTGAACACGGCGCGTTGAACTTGTCGCGTTGAACTTATCCTATGAGTCAACTAACCCAAGGGTTTTCCGTTGAAGTTTTATAACTTGGCGTCAACAAGCCTTGCAAGTTCTTGCTTAGGCCTGAACCCCACAAATCTCTCCACAGCTTTTCCGCCTTTGAAGAGAATCAGTGTAGGTATACTCATTACTCCATACGCAGAAGCTGATTCAGGATTCTCATCTACATTCAACTTCGCTACCTTCATCTTGCCTGAGTACGCCTGTGCCATCTGCTCCACTACCGGAGCCATCATCCTGCACGGTCCGCACCACTCAGCCCAAAAATCTACAAGCACAGGTTCAGTAGCGTCTAGAACCTCGTCCTTAAATGTTGCGTCCTTGACTTCAATCACTCCGCTTGCCATATCTGATCCTTCCTTTCTTCCCTTTGCAAGTTTGTCACAATCAAGCTTTCATATATCTGTAAGATATACTTACGCAAGCTTGCTGAAAAGTCTTGCGAAACCTGATAGTTTGTCGCGACAATTCCCTTCGCCGGAGGCGACACTATGAGCAACACACTCAACTAGGTGCGATCCTGCTATGGCCACACCTGCTTGAGTAACAGCTGCCTTTAGCGCAGCAACCTGGATGATAATATCTTCGCAAGGCCGTCCCTCTTCAACCATTCTTTGGACTCCCCTGGCCTGGCCTTCTATGCGCCTTAGTCTTGTTACAATATCATTTTTAGCGCTTTCACTTAGTATTAGCGTATCCTGGGCATCGTCAGTCAATGTCGGCGCATCAGGCTCAATAACTCCCTGTTCCTTCGATAATTTCTGTTCCTTCGATAATTTGCTTTGCTTCACTCTCGCTCACACACCTCCTCCAGGCGATGTCCCTACTTTGCCGGCTTACGCACTATCTAACACGATGAAACACAACAATATACCCTACGGGGTATAATATACCGTTACAAGAAGCTTTTGTCAATAGGAGCGACCATAGGAACGACCATAGGACCCCTGATCTTTCTTGACAGCCCCTAAGCCCGATGTTAAACTGCGATTAGTAGCTCATATTATGAGCAGGTGCTAAGTGGTTCCTGCAGAGAGGGGGAACGCAAAGTGAACTACTTTCTCACCGAAGAGCAGGAGATAATTAAGGAGCTTTCGGCAAAGATCGCGGAGGAAAAAATCGCGCCGCGGGCAGCTGAGTTCGATGAAAGTGAAGAGTTCCCGTGGAACCTCATTCGTATCCTGGCTGATTCAGACTTGTTTGCAGTATGGGTTCCGGAAGAATACGGAGGCCTTGGTGGTGGTGTGTTCGAGCAATGCCTTGTGGTGGAAGAGCTGTCCCGGGCTTGCGCAGGAGTGGCAGTATCATATGCAGCCAGCGCACTTGGAGGATTTCCCATTCTCATGTTCGGGACAGGAGAGCAAAAGCAGAGGTTCATGCCTGAAATAGCGTCCGGCTCGAAGCTGGCAGCGTTCGCTCTTACAGAACCCGATGCCGGATCCGATGCAGGCAATATACGAACCACAGCCATCCGCGACGGAGATCACTACGTGCTAAACGGCACCAAACAGTGGATCACCAACGGCGGTGAAGCAGACGTATATGTCGTTATCGCAACGCTAGACCCTGAAAAAGGCCCCAGGGGAATGACAGCTTTCATTGTTGAGAAGGGAACTTCAGGGTTTGACTTCGGAAAAAAGGAAAAGAAGATGGGCATTAGGGCTTCCGCCACAACTGAGCTGATATTCAAAGACTGCAAAGTCCCGGTTGAGAACCTTTTGGATAAGGAAGGCAAGGGCTTCTTGGTTGCAATGCGCACTCTTGACAAAACACGTCCGGGAGTGGCTGCTCAGGCGGTTGGGATTGCTCAGGGTGCACTGGATAAGGCAGCCGAGTATGCCTCAACACGCGTTCAATTCGGGAAGAGGATCGGGGAATTCCAAGCTATCGAACATATGCTGGCTGACATGGCCACCCAAATCGAAGCAGCTCGTTCCCTGGTCTATAATGTAGCCTGGATGATTGATTCCGGTGAGCGCCATGTTACGAAAGCTGCAGCCATGGCAAAGTTATTCGCTTCAGATGTAGCCATGAAAGTCACCTGTGATGCTGTACAGATATTCGGCGGCTACGGTTACATGCGCGACTATCCTGTTGAGAAAATGATGCGTGATGCGAAAATCACTCAAATATACGAAGGAACAAACCAAATTCAGCGGTCCATCATAGGCAGCGCTGTCATCAAGGAGGCCTTGAGACGCAAATGAATTTGGTGGTCCTCGTGAAACAGGTTCCCGAAACCACGGATGTTAGAATAGACCGCAAAACCAACACATTGATTCGGGAAGGGGTATCGTCCATAGTAAACCCCTTCGACATGTACGCCGTGGAGCAAGCCCTACAAATACGGGATGAACACGGCGGACGAGTCACTTGCATCTCTATGGGTCCTCCGCAAGCAGAGGCTGCGCTCCGTGAGACCCTGGCTCTTGGCGCAGATGAAGCCATTCTTCTGTCTGACAAGGCCTTCGCAGGCGCAGACACGCTTGCTACTTCATATACGTTGGCAGAAGCTATTTTGAAACTCGGTGAGTTTGACCTGGTAATCTGCGGGAAACAAGCGATAGACGGGGATACGGCCCAGGTCGGCCCGGGCGTTGCAGAGCATCTGGACATTCCCCATGTTACCTATGTAAGCAAAGTTGAAGAAATCTCAAACCGACATATACGTGTCCGCCGCATGACTGAAGAAGGCTACGACGTCATTTTGTCATCTCTTCCCGCCCTCATAACCGTAGTAAGAGAAATCGGTGAACCAAGGATGCCATCTATCAAAGGCACACTAAGAGCAAGAAAAGCCCAAGTTATCACATGGACCGCCGGCGATCTTGAGGCAGATGAACTAATGCTGGGATTATCAGGTTCGCCTACACAAGTTGCACGGATTTTCTCGCCGGAAATCAGGCCGGGAGGCGAAATCATTGAGGGGGATTCCGCACACGAAAAAGCCAGGAACCTGCTGGCGCGGCTGAAGGAAAGTCACCTGCTCTAGGTGAGTAGATTGCCATGAGTCTTCGCCCTTTCCCGGAGTCGGAGTCATCGGGTTTCCGGTGTTCCGTTCGGGGGACGGAACGCCCCTGGCGTGCCTCGTTCGAATTTGGCCTATCCATATGCTCGCCAAATTCAGGGCGCCCCCTCACTGCAAACACCGGAAACCTCGGAAGAGTTCCTCGCACTGGAAGGTATCGAATAACAATAATGCCATATGTTTTTGCGCAGCTTAGAAAACAGGAGGCTCCACCAATGTCAGTTGAGATTATCTCAAATAAGTGCACAGGCTGTAAGGCATGCGTCCTTGCCTGCCCGTACAATGCTATAGAAATCAGAGACGGTATCCCTTATCTTCTGGACAATTGTGTTCTCTGCGGGGCCTGCGCTGAGGAATGCCCTTCGGACGCCATTGTTGTTTCAGATTCACACCGGTCTTCCAAGCAGTCTGAAGCCAAGGAGTCTGAAGCGCATGACCGGCAAGGAAACGGAGTATGGATATTCGTAGAGCAACGCAACGGAAAACCTCAAGGAGTCGCGTACGAACTGCTGGGGGAAGGCGCGAAGTTAGCGTCTGACTTAGGTGAAGAACTGTGCGCTGTCCTCTTGGGATATGACGTTGAACATGTGGCGGAAGAGATGATGAAGTACGGCGCAAGTAAAGTATACCTGGTTGATGACGCTGCCCTTCATGACTTCCAAGATGAGCCTTATGCTCACGTAATTGCCGAGCTTGTGATGGAATACCGGCCTTCTGTTTTTCTTTTTGGAGCCACCACTGTCGGGAGATCCCTTGCCCCGAGGATAGCCGTCAAGCTCAGGACCGGGCTTACGGCAGACTGCACCGGACTTGCCGTTGACAAAGAGAACAGGCTGCTCCTTCAAACCAGACCTGCGTTCGGCGGAAACATCATGGCCACTATTGTCTGTCCGGAGAAGCGACCCCAAATGGCAACTGTACGTCCGAAAGTCATGAAAGCCGCAGTGCGTGATGAGGCCCTAACCGGCAGAATAGTCAAGCTTTCCCGGGAAATCCTGCCTCCCCGCGCCAGACTTCTGGAAACACACCATGCGTCCGGGCAGCAAGCGAATATCCAAGAAGCGGATATAGTAGTATCAGGTGGCAGAGGCCTTGGGAAACCTGAGAATTTCGCACTCCTGGAGGAGCTTGCCCAACTGCTGGGAGGCGCAGTGGGTGCCTCGCGAGCCGCAGTAGACGCAGGTTGGATACCATATGCACATCAAGTAGGACAAACAGGTAAGACTGTAAGGCCAAAGCTCTACATAGCATGTGGCATATCCGGCGCTGTCCAGCATTTGGCGGGAATGTCCTCATCTGACGTAATAGTCGCAATTAACAAGGATCCTAACGCTCCGATATTCTCCATGGCCACCTACAGTATCATAGGAGATGCTCTTGAGATCATCCCTGCGCTCATAGCTGAACTCCGAAAAAACCCTTAGAATTTCAATTGTAAATAAAATGTTATATTTCATTATTATTGCATTTGAGCTAGAAGAAGTGCTTCATGCAATCTGACTCCTGCGAGATACTATTTATAGGGGTGTAGCTATGAGTCGGAGAAACCGCAGCATCGTTTCGGACGAAGTAAAATATGAAATTGCAAGAGAACTAGGATTCGCTGATAAAATCGGTGTTGAGAATGGATCATACGACTACGGCAACATCACCACTCGAGAAGCCGGTCTAATAGTCCGTGGGCTAATTCAAAAAGCCGAGCAACTCATGTCAGGCCAGCTCAGGAAGTAGGATCGGCACGTAGAATCCGGTACGCTGACAAATCAGGTAGGAGGCTGGTCGTTATTCGGCCAGCCGACCTCCCACAGCACCGTACGTACCGTTCGGTATACGGCGCTTCCAAACTTTACACATGTGCAGCAAGATAAAGTTCTTTAAGGCTAAGGTAACCGGCTTTCTTAAAGACTTCATTTGGCATCGCCCGGGTCAGTATCCATCTTCCGGCTACGCGCCAGTAACCCAGCCTTGTGTACGCCCATTGCCACGCCTGCCAATCCGGTATCCCTGCCTTCTTCAGATTTGCGTACCTCGTCCGTGCTTTCTTCCAACGCTTCCACGTCACCATTCTCAAGCGACGTCTCAGCCATTGATCGAGTGTCTCCATGAGTTTCTTCATATCCGCGAGTTTGAAGTAGTTGACCCAGCCACGTATTATGTAATTCAGCTTCGCTCTGCGTTTCTCAACGCTCAGCCCGTTACTGCGCCCTGTTACTTCACGGAGTCTGTCTTTCAACTTCTTAGCGCTTTTCGGGTGAACTTTCAACCGTCCTTCTCCCTGGTAGATATAAAATCCGTATCCCAGAAATCTCACGTCTCTTATCTCCGCGACCTTAGTCTTTTCCCGATTAACTGTCAGGAATAGCTTCCCTTCAATGTACGGGATGATGCTTTTCAGCGTCCTCTGCGCAGCTTTCCTGCTTTTAGAGAATATCATCAGGTCATCTGCATAGCGTACAAAGCGGTGCCTTCGCCGTTCCAGCTCATGGTCGCATTCATTCAACATGATGTTTCCAAAAAGTGGACTTAACGGTCCACCTTGCGGTACTCCTTCCGGGCTTTCTTCAAAGACTCCGCCATCCATCACTCCGGCTCTTAAGAATTTATGGATAAGGGAAATCACTCGTCCGTCCTTTATCGTCTCCGACAATACCTGGACAAGCTTGCTTTGATTCACCGTGTCAAAGTATTTCTCTAAATCCATGTCAACTACGTATTCATAGCCGTCTGTGATGTTTCTTTGGCATTGTCTTAGTGCATCGTGGGCACTACGCCCGGGCCGGAATCCATAACTACTTTCTGAGAATTGTTCCTCATAGATAGGACTTAGCACCTGACTGACCGCCTGTTGTACCATGCGGTCTATTACTGTTGGTATTCCAAGCTTGCGGGTCTTGCCGTTTTCCTTGGGTATCTCTACCCGCCTTACCGGCTGGGGACGATAACTCCCGTCTCTAAGGGATTTTAGCAACTCATCCCGGTGTTCCCTCGTCCACGGCCCTAGTTCATCCACCGTCATCCCGTCAACACCGCCCGCTCCCTTGTTCCTCTTGACTTGCTTGTAAGCCCGATTCATGTTCTCCGGGCTTAGGATTTTCTCCAACAGCCCTCCTTCTTGCTTGCTTGTGTTGGTGGTATCCGTTTCAGCCATCCTTGGTGACACGCACACTTCTGCATAGCTTTCCTCTTCCTGAGTATCCTTCTGCAGGTAGTCCCACAAAGTGAGTTGTCTGTGCTTTAATTCGCCACTTTTGGTAGCTTTCATTGACCTCCACCTCATCTGGTTCAGCCCTTCCCGTCAGCCTTTCGGCTTCCGGTACTATGGCTTCTGCTGACTTCTCACGGCGAATCTTGTTTCAACCGGGCTTCCTACTCTGCTTCCGCCCGTCCGTGAGACCTCCCGGGGTAAGACACTTCACCTTCGTTCCATTTACCTGCCACATCTACACTCTCGGGTCCGGGTAACTTTTGGGTTTAGTCTGCGACGCAACCTTGCCCCCCTCGAAATGCCTCATATGTGGTTCG
>DUVA01000010.1 GCA_012841305.1 Bacillota bacterium
AAGAAGTTTGAAGACATTGACAAGGCTCCTGAGGAGAGGGAGCGCGGTATCACCATCTCTACCTATCACGTCGAGTATGAGACGGAGAATAGACACTACGCTCACGTTGACTGTCCGGGACACGCCGACTATGTCAAGAACATGATCACCGGCGCAGCCCAGATGGACGGGGCTATTCTCGTGGTAAGCGCAGAGGATGGACCGATGCGCCAGACCAGGGAGCACATCTTGCTTGCAAGGCAGGTAGGTGTCCCTTACATCGTTGTGTTCCTCAACAAATGCGACAGAATGGAAGACGAAGAAGAGCTGGTAGATCTCGTTGAGATGGAAGTCAGGGAGCTTCTTTCCAAGAATGAGTTCCCCGGAGACGACATCCCATTTGTACGGGGTTCTGCCCTAAAGGCTTTGGAGTGCGGTTGCGGAAGTCGCGACTGCAAGTGGTGTGGTCAGATCTTTAAGCTCATGGATGAGGTTGACAGGTACGTTCCTACTCCTGAGCGTGATATCGACAAACCGTTCCTTATGCCTGTCGAGGACGTCTTCTCAATTACCGGCCGAGGCACGGTAGCCACAGGCAGGGTAGAGAGAGGCGCAGTCAAGGTAGGGGAGCAGGTAGAGATTGTCGGGCTTGTTGATGAGTCCAGACCGACTGTGGTCACAGGCGTAGAGATGTTCCGCAAGACCCTGGAGCAG
Organism: Bacillota bacterium; assembly: GCA_012841305.1. Taxonomy (GTDB): domain Bacteria; phylum Bacillota; class SHA-98; order UBA4971; family UBA4971; genus UBA4971. The sequence goes on from DUVA01000010.1 coordinate 694, forward strand.
GGTGTAGCAGGAGATAACATCGGTGTTCTGCTCCGAGGTGTAGAGAAGGATGAAATCGAAAGAGGGCAGGTTCTCGCGAAGCCGGGTTCCATCAAGCCCCACACGAAATTCAAAGGCGAAGTCTACGTCTTAGCCAAGGAAGAGGGCGGAAGGCATACACCGTTCTTCACAGGGTATCGTCCGCAGTTCTACTTCAGAACCACGGACGTAACAGGCAGCGCAGTGCTTCCTGAGGGAGTCGAGATGGTAATGCCAGGCGATAATATTACCATGACTATTGAGCTGATTATGCCTATCGCTCTTGAGGAAGGCCTCCGGTTCGCTATTCGCGAAGGCGGCCGTACAATCGGTAAAGGCGTTGTTTCATCGATAATTAAGTAAAGACGTGTATTGCCATAAGAGCGAGGAATAAATGGGCCGGGCGTGTACCCGTGACTTACCCGGCCCCTTGCTGCAAGCTATGAACCTGGAGGTTGCTTGCCGAGGCAGGGGAATTTCAGGGGAGCGAGTCTGCAAACTCGATCAGACGACTGCGAGGAGGAAATGAGACCATGGCTGAGCAGAAGATTAGAATCAAGTTGAAAGCATTCGACCATAGGCTGCTGGATCAGTCAGCGGAGAAGATCGTAGAGACTGCACGGCGCAGTGGAGCCAGGGTGTCGGGTCCTATTCCGTTGCCGACAGAGAGAAGTGTGTTCACAGTGTTAAGATCCGTTCACGTGGACAAGGACTCGAGAGAGCAGTTTGAAATGAGGACTCATAAGAGGCTCATTGACATTATTGAGCCTACCCAGAAGACTATTGACGATCTTACCAGGCTGGACTTGCCGGCGGGCGTGGGCATTGAGATTAAGCTTTAACCTCGCCTCGTGACCCGAGCGGGTATAGCGGTGAATGTGACAACGAAGGGGGTGCGAGGTAAATGGCAAAAGGGATACTAGGAAAAAAACTTGGAATGACACAAGTGTTTACTGATGAAGGGCATACGATTCCGGTAACAGTCATAGAAGCCGGTCCGTGTGTGGTCGTTCAAAAGAAGACAATGGACAAAGACGGTTATTCCGCCATTCAGCTGGGATACGGCGATATTCGCGAACGTCTTGTCAATAAGCCGGAAATGGGCCATTTCAAGCGTAGCAAGGTCAGCCCAAAGCGTTATCTCAGGGAGATCAGGACCTCGGAAGACTTGCCGGAGGAGGTAGGTTCCGAGATTAAGGTTGACGTGTTTAGCGAGGGCGACCTGGTTGATGTTGTTGGAACATCTATTGGGAAAGGGTTCGCAGGCGCGATCAAGAGATGGAATTTCAGGAGAGGCCCTATGAGCCATGGGTCTATGTACCACCGCCGTCCGGGAGCCATGGGTGCAACCGGCTTGGCGCGAGTGCTAAAGGGCAGAAAACTCCCGGGCCGCCTCGGAGGAGAGCGCGTAACGATCCAAAATCTTGAAGTCGTCAGGGTAGATCCTGAGCGGAACTTGATGCTTGTTAGGGGATCAGTCCCCGGACGACGCGGTTCACTGCTTGTTATACAAGAAGCAGTAAAGAGCCGGGCGGCAAAGAACAAGAAGTGAGGTAGGTGATCTAGATGCCAAAAGCGCCTCTATACAATATGAATGGCGAGAGAATAGGCGACTACGAGCTTCCTGCCTCGGTCTTCGGGGTGCCTGTCAACGAGCATGTTCTCCATGAGGCTGTCGTGATGCAGCTGGCTTCAAAACGCCTTGGCACAGTGAAAACAAAGACCAGGGGTGAAGTGGCCGGGGGTGGAGCAAAGCCCTGGCGCCAAAAAGGAACCGGAAGAGCAAGACATGGCAGCCGCAGATCTCCGGTATGGACAGGCGGAGGGACAACGTTCGGCCCAAGGCCCAGGAGGTATGGGTATAATCTGCCTAAGAAAGCTCGAAGGGTTGCGCTGTTGTCAGCGTTATCTTCAAAAGCCGGGAATGAGCAAGTTTTGGTTCTCGACGGACTGTCCATGACTGAGCCGAAGACCAGGGTAATGGTGAACATGTTAGGCAAACTCGACGCTGACGGGAAAGCGCTTGTAGTTGTGAAAGAGCCGGACAAAAACGTGGAGTTGTCTCTTAGGAATATCCCAGGCGTCAAGATGCTTACTCCTTCTAAGCTAAATGTTTATGACATCCTCAACTACGATAAGCTTCTCCTTACCAAGGAGGCTGCGGATGTAGTGGAGGAGGTGCTTGTGAAGTGAGAACCGCAAGGGATATTATCGTAAGGCCGATGTTGACTGAGAAGACCATGGGCGGACTGGAAGATAACAAGTATACGTTTATCGTAGACATCCTCGCCACAAAGGTCGAGATTAAAAAAGCGGTTGAAGCAACGTTCAAGGTCAAGGTCAAGGATGTGAACACCTTAAGGATGCCCGGCAAGACCAGAAGGATGGGACGATTTGAAGGCAAGACTCCTGAGTGGAAGAAGGCCGTGGTGACCCTGGAAGAAGGTTATAACATTCCACTCTTCGAGGGTGTGTAGGTTAGTGGTAAGGTGAAGCGGCTGGAGTGAACTCCCCTCTGGCAGCAAGGTGGTTAGAAAAGGAGGGGTAAGAGTTGGGAATCAAGAGACATAAGCCGGTTACTGCAGGAAGGCGATTCATGAGCGGATCAACCTTCTCGGAACTGACTAAGAAGAAACCGGAAAAGAAGCTTCTCCGCCCGAATCCGAAGACTGCCGGCCGGAATGTGCATGGTAAGATTACCATGAGGCGCAGGGGTGGCGGAGCAAAGAGAAACTATCGGATCATAGATTTCAAGCGGGAGAAAGACGGGATTCCGGCAAGGGTGGCAAGTATTGAGTACGACCCGAACAGATCTGCCAGGATTGCACTGCTCCATTACGCTGATGGAGAGAAGAGATATATCCTTGCACCCTCTGAGCTCAACGTGGGTAATACTGTCATGTCCGGGACCGGCGCTGATATCAAGCCCGGGAATGCGCTTATGCTGCGCGACATGCCGACAGGCACAATCATCCACAATATAGAACTGATTCCCGGTAGGGGCGGGCAGTTGGTTCGCTCTGCAGGGGCAGGGGCTCAGCTTATGGCTAAGGAAGGCAACTATGCCCACGTCAGGCTTCCTTCAGGTGAGGTCAGGCTGGTGAGGCTGGAATGCAAAGCCACTATCGGACAGGTCGGAAACGTGGAGCATGAGATTATCACGATAGGTAAGGCCGGCAGAACGAGACATATGGGGCGCAGGCCGAAAGTACGAGGCAAGGCTATGAATCCGGTAGATCACCCTCACGGTGGTGGGGAAGGTCGTGCTCCCATAGGAATGCCGTCACCTGTGACTCCATGGGGTAAGCCGACTCTCGGTTACAGGACTAGGAAGAAAAAGCCATCTGATAAGCTGATAGTCAGAAGGCGGAAGTAAGAGGGGAAGGAGCTGGGCTAATGTCACGATCATTAAAGAAAGGCCCTTACGCTGACCCGAAGCTCTTGGCAAAGGTTGGGTACTTGAATGAAAAGGGTCATAAGGAAGTCATCAAGACGTGGTCAAGAGCCTCAACCATCTTCCCCGAGATGGTGGGTCACACTATAGCAGTGCATGATGGGCGAAGGCATGTGCCGATTTATATCAGTGAAGATATGGTCGGTCACAAGTTAGGTGAGTTTGCCCCGACGCGAACGTTCAGAGGACATGGAGCGCATACTACCAGGTCTACTTCGCTGAAATAGGCAGGACGTAGGTAGTCGGGGGGCTGGAGGGGATAATTGCTATGGCTATGATGGAAGCTCGAGCTATAGCTCGTTATGTCAGGATTACTCCGAAAAAGGCTAGGCAGGTTGTGGACCTGGTAAAAGGGAAGGATGCCCAGGAAGCCCTTGCTATACTGAGGCACACTCGGAAAAGAGGGGCAGAACTGGTCAGTAAGGTACTGAAGTCTGCCATAGCCAATGCCGAGCATAACCTCGAGCTCGATAAAGATGACTTATATGTGGCAGATGTGAGAATCGATGAAGGCCCGACCATGAAGAGATGGCGTCCGAGGATGCGGGGAGTACCTGCGCCGATTCTCAAGAGAACCAGTCACATTACAGTAGTTGTCAGAGAGAAGGAGGGATGACAGGTTGGGACAGAAGGTTCATCCCTATAGTCTAAGGCTAGGAATAGTCAAGGATTGGGCTGCGAAGTGGTATGATGATAAGAATTACTCTCAGTTGGTCCATGAAGACCTCCATATCAGGCAGTTTGTGAAGGCAAGGTTCTATAATGCCGGGATTTCCAAGACTGAGATCGAGCGAGTGGCAGACCGGGTGAAAGTCAATATCCACACGGCAAGGCCCGGAATGGTGATCGGTCGAGGCGGTCAGGAAGTGGAGGCACTCAGGCGAGACCTTGAGGCTGTCACAGGCAAGCATGTCTCGGTGGCAATCGTCGAGGTCAGAAACCCGGATCTTGACGCCCAATTAGTTGCGGAAAACATTGCCTCCCAGATAGAGAGGAGAATCTCCTTCCGGAGAGCAATGAAACAAGCGCTTTCAAGATCAATGAGACAAGGCGCTGAAGGCATGAGAGTAAGGGTCAGCGGCAGATTAGGAGGGGCTGAGATTGCCCGCACAGAGGGTTACAGTGAGGGGAAAGTTCCTCTTCATACTCTGAGAGCTGACATAGATTACGGTTTTGCGGAAGCTCACACCGCGTACGGCAGAATTGGCGTTAAGGTGTGGATCTACAAGGGCGATGTGCTTCCTGAGAAGGCTGCCGCTGAAGGAGGCCGGTAAGAATGTTGCAACCAAAAAAGACTAAGTTCCGTAAGGTCATGCGCGGCAGAATGAAAGGCAAGGCTGCCAGTGGCGCCGAGGTATCAATGGGCGAGTACGGGCTTCAGGCCCAAGAGCCCGGATGGATTACAGCCAGGCAAATCGAGGCAGCACGAATTGCCATGACCCGGTATATCAAGAGAGGCGGAAAGGTCTGGATTAGGATATTCCCGGATAAGCCGGTTACCAAGAAGCCGGCGGAGACCCGTATGGGCAGTGGAAAAGGTAACCCAGACCACTGGGTAGCTGTGGTAAGACCCGGACGGATAATGTTTGAGATTGCAGGTGTGCCGGAAGATGTGGCGCAGGAGGCTATGCGCTTGGCAGCGTTTAAGCTTCCTATAAAGACTAAGTTTGTCAAGAGGATGACGATAGGCGGTGAGGCCGGTGAAAGCTAGGGAAATACGTGACCTTTCCAGCGATGAACTGAACCTGAGACTTGGCTCGCTGAAAGAGGAACTTTTTAACCTTCGATTTCAGGTTGCCACCGGTCAGCTTGACAATCCCATGCGTGTTCGTGAGGTTCGTAAGGACATAGCACGGGTCAAGACAGTCTTGCGCCAGCGTGAGCTCGGCATTGGCCAGTGGTCTTAAGGAGGGTTATGCGGTGGATGCGCGAGGAACGCGTAAGATGCGCATTGGTCGAGTGGTAAGCGATAGCATGGATAATACAGTGGTTGTCGCTGTTGAACGAATAGTTGCCCACCCGCTTTACGGCCGAAGGATGAAGAGGACTCAGCGCTTTATGGCGCACAACGAAGACAACCAGGCCAGAGTTGGGGATAGGGTTCGACTCATGGAAACCAGACCGCTTAGCAAGCGTAAGAGATGGCGTGTGGTAGAGATCCTTGAAAGGGCGAAGTAGTCCCGTACAGGATTAGCCAGGGCGCAAAGAGCGCTCTTTGACAAGGAGGGACTGCCAGGTGATTCAGGAAGAGTCAGTGGTAAATGTCGCCGATAATACAGGTGGCAAGAGGATAAAGTGCATCAGGGTGTTAGGCAGCGGCAACCAGAAGTCCGCAGGGATAGGGGACATTATCATTGCCAGTGTCAAAGAAGCTACACCCGGTGGCGTTGTGAAAAAAGGGGAGATAGTCAGGGCAGTGATTGTCCGAACAAAATCAGCGGTATCGCGTCCTGACGGAACCCATATCAGATTTGATGAAAACGCAGCGGTCATCATAAACGAGCAGAACAATCCCAGGGGCACGCGAATATTCGGCCCTGTTGCACGGGAGCTGCGTGAGAAGGAGTTTATGAAGATAATCTCCTTGGCGCCTGAGGTTCTATGATGGAGTTTCTAAGAAGAAACCTTTGGGCTGCGAAGAGGCAGGTGTTTTAAGGACAATGAAACCTCATGTAAAGAAGGGCGATACAGTAGTCGTTCTTTGGGGGAAAAACAAGGATAGGCGAGGAAAAGTCCTACGGGTGCTTGCCGGTGAGGAACGAGTGATTGTGGAAGGCGCAAATGAAGTGAAGCGCCACACCAAGCCAACCCAGCTGGCCCCGCAGGGAGGCATCATCACGAAAGCAGCGCCAATGCCGTTGGCCAAAGTGATGGTGGTCTGCCCGAAGTGTAACAAGCCTACTCGATCCGGTAGAAAGCGAACCCAGGATGGCGAGTGTGTGCGAGTATGCAAGGAGTGCGGGCGCGACATAGACAAGTAGGTATCGGGGGTGAGCCAAGTGGCGGCAAGGCTAAAGGAGAAATACCTTAATGAAGTTGCACCTGCCCTTCATGACAAGTTTGGGTATAGTAGCGTCATGGAAATTCCCAAGATCGAGAAAGTGGTTGTGAACATGGGGGTAGGGGAAGCAGTAGGAGATCCGAAGTCGCTTGATGCCGCAGTCGGCGATCTTACTGCGATTACAGGGCAAAAGCCTATAATTACACGGGCAAAGAAGTCAATTGCATCTTTTAAGCTTAGGGCCGGGATGCCAATTGGGTGCAAGGTCACACTGCGGGGAGATATGATGTACTACTTTCTCGACAAGCTTTTCAATGTGGCCCTCCCCAGAATCAGAGACTTTCGGGGAGTGTCTCCTGACGGATTTGACGGTAGGGGCAACTATACCTTAGGTCTTAAGGAGCAATTGGTATTTCCCGAGATAGTCTATGATAAGATAGATAAACTCAGAGGCATGGATATTGCCATTGTTACTACTGCCGGAACAGATGAGGAAGGGCATGACCTCCTGAAGGCTATGGGGATGCCTTTCTCCGGCTAAACCGGGAAGCTCAGTCGAATCCGGCGATGGAAGGGGGATAGCTTTGGCTAAGAAGAGTCTCATGGAGAAACAGAGGAGACCGAGAAAATACCGTGTAAGACATTATAACAGGTGTCCTATATGCGGACGACCTAGGGCATATATGAGAAAATTCGATATGTGCAGGATATGCTTCCGTCGGCTTGCTTCGCAGGGCGAAATCCCTGGAGTAAGGAAGGCGAGCTGGTGATGGAAATTGCCAAGCAATTCCGCATATGGAGGAGGTCGATGTGAATGGTAACGACGGACCCCATTGCTGACATGCTCACGAGGATTAGGAACGCCAACACCGTTACGAGGGACGTCGTTGAGGTGCCCTCCTCGCGGGTGAAGCGCGACGTCGCGAAGATCCTTAAGGAAGAGGGATATATCAGGGATTATGAGGTAATTGCCGATAAGAAGCAAGGTATTCTCAGGCTTTACCTGAAGTATGGTCCCAATAAGCAAAAGGTAATTACAGGTCTGAAACGCATAAGTAAGCCAGGACTTCGGGTCTACGCTAATAAGGACAATATTCCAAAGGTCCTTGGAGGCTTAGGCAT
>DUVA01000101.1 GCA_012841305.1 Bacillota bacterium
AAAGGGACATGGTAAGCCTCGGGCCGAGGATTATCTCTGATGAAAGACTGCCTGCTCAGCAATGGCGCAGGCAGTCATTTTTTCTATGGCTTTCCCGGGCAAAATCCAAATATCATAGTATAATAGCAATATGATCGAGACACGTGAGAATAAGGAGGAAGATCCCGTTATGTCAAATGTCAGACGTCTCTATAGAAGCAGATACCAAAAGAAGCTAGGAGGCGTATGCGCCGGGCTGGCTGATTTCTTTCAGATCGATGTAACTCTTGTGCGGCTTATCTGGGTTCTTCTTGTGGTATTCTATGGTGCCGGAATTTTGGCCTATATTATTGCTTGGATTATCATCCCCCAAGAACCTTAGAATTTCCCTTATCCCCTTCGCCAGAAGTCCGGGATAAAGAGCACCAGAACGGTGAAAAGCTCCAACCTGCCTAACAACATGCAAGTACTGAGGACCCACTTTCCAAGGGCAGGAATAGGTTGATAAGTAAGGGTCGGACCCACGACCATAAGACCTGGGCCTACATTACCCAAGGTTGCTGCCACAGCGGAGAAAGCACTGACAAGATCGAGCCCGAATCCGGTCATAATCAGTGAGCTGCCAATAAATGTAGACATGTACAAAAAGAAGAAAGCGGTAGCAGTATCCAGCATACTATGGGAAATCGGGGACCCATTTAGCTTTGGCAAAGTAACAGCCCGTGGATAGATGAACTGAAAGATCTCCTTGTATCCGTGTTTTATGAGGATGAGAATCCTTCCTACCTTGATTGCGCCGGCTGTAGATCCGGCACATCCGCCTATGAACATCAGAGTCATGAGGACTGCTTTGGAAAACGAAGGCCACATGTCAAAATCCACAGTGGCAAAACCTGTTGTAGTAATTATTGAAACCACCTGAAAAGCCGAATGCCGAAAAGCCTCTGTTAGGCTTTGGAAATTGCCTGCTCCTAAAAGGTTCACTGTTATCAAAGCAGTCGCGGCCGTGATAACAAACACATAGAATTTGAACTCAGCATCTTGGAAGAATACTCGGAAACTCCGGCCGCTCAAGGCACGGAAGTATAGGGTAAAGTTGACACCTGCAAGGAGCATGAATGCCGCAATAATCCAATGAATCCCAGGGCTCGTCCATGCGCCTACACTTGCTGCCTTAGTAGAAAAGCCCCCTGTAGCCATGGTGGCGAATGCATGATTCACTGAATCTGAAAGACTCATTCCTGCCAGATAAAGCAAGATTACCTCGACCACTGTGAATCCCACGTAAATCAGCCAGAGAGTTTTCGCGGTCTCTTTGATCCTGGGAACAATCCTTTCAGGAAGCGGTCCCGGCACTTCTGCCCTGAATAACCGGCTTCCTCCAACACCTGCACCGGGCAGGACAGCAATAAAGAGGACAATAATACCCATTCCGCCCAGCCAGTGCAGAAAACTCCTCCAAAACAGGATCCCGTTAGGTTGGACGTCTACGTTTCCTATCACTGTAGCGCCTGTAGTAGTAAGTCCTGACATAGCCTCAAAGAAGGCATCTGAATATGTGGGACATGCGCCGTAGAAGACAAACGGCAAAGCCCCTATTGCCGCTGCAATTACCCATCCCAAGGTGACTATGGCAAATGACTCCTTAATTCGCGGCTCTTTACTTGTAGGGGAACTTCTCTTTATCAAAACGCCTAATCCTACCGCAATAGCCGCACTAATAAGGAACGACCACGCGTCCCCTTGATGGGAGCAAACCGATATGGACATGGGAATAAGCATAAGCAGTCCCAACAGGACAGCTAAAGTCCCCACCATATTAAGTACAGGTTTGATATCCAAGATGAAGTCGCCTCACAGAATTCATCATTATGCTACTTTATATACGCCTCGAGTTGCGGCGCTACAGAGGGCATAGCAAAAACGACAATACTATCCCCTGGCAGAAGAACAGTATTCCCTCTGGGAATAAGGACTGAATCTCCTCGAATCACTGACCCGACTATAGCGCCTTTGGGAAAGTCCAAGTGCCGAAGGGGCTTATTACATATGTTTGCAGTACGCGGAAGGCTTATTTCCATAACTTCCAGATTGCCTTCGCCCAGCAGTGTAAGGGACACAACATTCACCTTATGGACGAGACGCAGTATAGTGCCGGCAACAATCATCCTGGGAATAACAGTGGCATCTATACCCATCTGTGATGCTATCGGCAGATAATCGTCCCTCTCAAGCTTGATAATGACGCTTTGGACTCCTGCATGCTTCGCCATAAAGCCTGCAAGTAGATTCGTTTGATCCTGGCCGGTTAACGCTACGAAAGCGTCTAAAGATTTTATGCTCTCGTCATGGAAAAGATCCGGCTTAGCACCGTCACCACGGATAACCAAAGCATGCCGCAACTCCCTGGCCAGATGATGACATACTTCTTCATCATGTTCGATTACCCTTACAACCGGAATGTACTTCCTGTGT
>DUVA01000102.1 GCA_012841305.1 Bacillota bacterium
AGGAGGCGTAACCTGTGAAGAAATTCCGAGCAACTTTTGTCGCGCTTGCAATTGTCCTGGTCCTTGCAGCCTACATGGTATTCACAGGACGCGAAAATCCTGCGACAGACATGGAGGCCCCCATGATTTTCGGTGTGAATTCCGACACTATGCGAAGGATTCACATTGCCCATGGTGATAACGAGGTGACTGTGGAGAAGGATAATGACAGAACCTGGGTTGTCGATGCGCCCGAAACTTATGAAATAAGTCAAGAAGCAGTCAATGCCCTTGTCATGGCAATTGCTGATGCAAAATTCGAAAAAGAAGTTGAAGATGACCCTCGTGATCTTGAAGCATTCGGACTCTCCTCCCCGGATACCAGCATAGTGGTGGAGGGTGACAGGAGAGGCAAGAAGGCCTTGCTTGTAGGTTCTGTTACACCTGTTGGGTCAGGGTACTATGTAAAAGCTGAAGATGATACCAGAGTATGGGTCATCCCTGCTGCCATGGCTGATGCCCTCATAAAAACCGTTGATGATCTCAGGGAGAAGAAGATAGTCAAGGCTTCCTCGGAGTCTTGTGACGGCATCCGGATTGTCAGGCGTATGGAAGATGACATAACAGACGTTATCTGCCAGAGGCAGGGTGAAGACTGGTATCTCACACGCCCCATTATTGACAAAGCTGACAAGGGATTAATTGACGGACTCCTTGCGGACATAACCGGGCTTACCGTAGATAGTTTTGTTGACGACGAAGGCTCCGACCTGTCCCGCTTCGGGCTTGATCGGCCCAGATTGAGGATAGACCTGACAGTGGCAGGGAGAGGAACAGCACTCCAAGTATTCGTAGGTGACCCGGGCCCGAACGAAGAAGGTTTCTATGTCAAGACCGGAGACTCACCTGCCGTCTATTTGGTTAAACCCTTGAATTTCTCCGCTCTTTGGCTTACACCGCCGGATTTGGTTGACAGTCAACTGGCTAAATGGGATCACGGTAAAGCCGCTACAACAGCCACTTGGACGCTTGGCGATAAACCCTTCCCGCCTGTATCTTCCGGTTTAGATACACTCCTTGCTACGCTGCAAGATATCTGGATTACCGGGGTCGGTGAGAGTCTGGAGTATGATGTTGACCTTGACTCCTTCGGGTTTCGTAATCCTCGTATTTATGTGCAATTGGATTTCGGAGACGGGAACATATTCGAGGTCAAAGTTGGGAAGGAGATTGAAGAGGGATTCTATGCAATCGTAACAGGCAGAAACTTCGTGTATCTTGTGGCTAAAGACGGTATAAAAGCCTTGGATGAGACTCTAAGAGAGCTGTCTCCCTAAGCGGGTTGCCTTGACAAAATCCGGCCCGTAGGCTAGTGGCCGAATTTTGACATCTCTCGTTGCAATCACCGGTAACCCGAGGCCTCGGAAAACGAGCGAAAACTAATGAACTCATACTTGGTCTTTGACGACCTTGAAGTAGCCTGCTCATTAAAGAAGTGGAAATCACCCCACTACAAACAGGAGGTGGAGGTTTTGCAGAACCTGCTACAGTCAGTTGTAGCAAACATAGATGAATACGTTGAGATACGATATCACAAGCGTATCGAGACAATTATTGATGCACGCAGCGGCGTTCTCAGGAAAGTGGAGAGAAGAACCCTGGCGGGAGTCGGCGTGAGGAGCCTGGTGGATGGGTGTTGGGGATTCGTCTCTACGACGGATGTAAGCAAAGAAGGATTGCAGAATGCAGTCAGCGAGGCCTTGCAGGCCGCTAAAGCCGGGGCCCCGCTTCGGGATGAGAAGGTAAACCTTGCCCCCGCACGCTTCGGCAGAGGGAAATTCACCTACTATGATGACAGCCGCGAGCCTGATATTTCAGAGAAGATACGGTATATCCTTGCCGCGGAAAAGCGCATGCGTGAAGCTTCTCCTCTCGTGGAAGGCACTATTGTCCATTACCTGCAGTATGAAGATGAGAAAACCATTGTCACATCACACGGTGCATCTGTGCGCATAAAGGATAACAAGCCTAGTTTTCGGGTAACAGCAACAGTTCTCAGAGACGGAAAGCGTGAAACAGCTACGAAATCATCAGGAGTCACCGGCGGTTGGGATGACCTGATAGCGAAAAGAACTCTCAATGAGTTAGTGGATACTGCAGTGGAAGTGGCTATAAAGAAACTTGACGCAGACTATGCCAAAGGCGGCCAGTACACAGTCATCCTCGATCCGAAGCTTGTAGGTATACTGTCCCATGAAGCGATAGGACATACCGTTGAAGCTGACTTCGTGCTCAGCGGGTCAATTGTCCGGGACAAACTCGGCCAGAAGGTGGCGGCAGATCTCGTGACTCTTGTTGATGACGGGCAAGTGGAAGGCGCAGCAGGTATGGTCCTTGTGGACGATGAAGGCGTGCTCGGAGAGCGTACGGTTATCATTGATAAGGGAGTACTGAAGAGCTATCTTCATAACAGAGAATCTGCGTCTATATTCGGGGCATCTCCTCACGGGAACGCCAGGGCATTTACTTATCGTGATGAGCCTATTATCAGAATGACCAATACATTCATTATGCCGGGCGAAAGCGACCTGAAAGAGATGATTGCCGGGATAGATAACGGCTTCCTTCTAATAGATTTGGCTCATGGAGGGCAGGCGGATTCCAGCGCTGAGTTTATGTTCGGGGTTTCCGAAGCTTACAAAATCGAAAACGGCAACCTCAAGGGACTTGTAAAAGGAGTGACCATTTCAGGCCAGGCATTTGACGTTTTAATGAGCGTAGATGCTGTATCTTCCGACTTTCAGATAGATACAGGCGCAGGGCATTGCGGAAAATGGCAGCCTGCCAAGGTTGACGGAGGCGGTCCGTATCTCCGTTGTCAGGTGACTGTCGGAGGACGCCATGAAGAGTAGCGGAGGGATTGGAGTGCAAGGTCAAGAATTATGTAATAGTCTGGTAAGCGAGGCAGTGAGACTGGGAGCGGACGAGGCAGAGGTGTATTATACCAGAAGCCGCAAGCTGGAAGTAGTGTTTGAAAAAAACGACCTGCAGGTTCCAAAAGGTGATAATTACGAAGGCGTCGGGATTAGAGTTATTCGCAACCGCAAGCAAGGTTTCGCGTCAACTAACATCCTGTCCCGCGAGTCCCTAAACGACACGTTAAGATCTGCGCTTGCAATTTCTGATGCTTCTCCTCCCGACCCTAATCATTGGCTGCCTGAGCCTGCTCAGGTTACACCTGTCCTTGAAATCTACGACCCGCAAGCAGGAGACCTGGAGCTTCGAGAAGCAGTCTCCAAGGGTAAGCTCCTGATAGAGGCTGCACGTAGTTTCGATCCTCGGGTCACTGTTGATTCTGCAGCTTTCGCAATGGAAACAGGGACCAGGTTCATAGCAAATTCCAAAGGAGTCGAGCTTGGTGAAGACTCAAGTTACATCTGGTGTGTTGCCATGGGATTCGCAAGGGAGAAAGAGGACGTCTCGTCTTTTGACGCAGAATACGCTATCTCGTGTAAATTGCAGGATGTGGATCCTTACGCCATAGGAAGGAAACTTGCTGAGAAAGTCGTCAAATCCCTTGGCGCGACAAGCGTGCCCGGTTTCAGAGGTAGTGTGATTCTCACCCCCTACGCCGGGCTGGACCTTTTGATAGAGCCTATTGTGTTTTCGATTAATGCAGAGAATATCCAAAATGGACAATCGCAATGGAAGGGCAAATTGGATTCCCGGGTAAGTTCGCCTTTGCTTTCCATTACAGACGATCCTACACTTCCTCGGCAAGTCGGGTCTTCGGCATTTGACAGAGAAGGTGTTCCTACCAAGCCCCTTGCCATCCTTGAGCGCGGAATACTCAGTAATTATCTGTACAACTGTTATACTGCGCGCCGCGACGGGCTGCAATCTAACGGACATGCAGTAGGCAGTGATCAGAGCGTACCCGGGATTGGGGTGACTAACATCGTTGTAGCGCCGGGCAACATCTCGTTGGAAGAGATGATTGAAGGGACTTCCAGAGGCCTTGTAGTAAATAGATATTCAGGGAGTGTTGATCCGGTCAGTGGTGATTTCTCAGGCGTTGTGAAAGGAGGTCACTATATCGAATCCGGCAAAGTGGTACAGCCGGTTAAGGAAGTCATGATTGCAGGTAACATTTATGAACTCCTGGGACAGATTGGGGCAGTCTCTCGAGAGACAATCACTTTGGGCAATGTAAGTCTGCCCTACGTAGCGATGGATGGGTGTTCTGTTACCGGCAAGTAACGATAACGACCGGCTGATACCGGGATGATGGCGTCAACGTAAGGAGGGGAGGTTGAAACCATGGATGAATGTTGTGTAAGAACAGTGGATGTAAGTGAGATAGTGCAAGCTGTTAGAAAGCTTGCCATGAACACCACGTCAAATGTGCCGAAAGGCGCAATTAACGCCTTGGAAGATGCGTATCTACGAGAAGAGTCTCCCGTGGGCAAGGAAGTCATCAGGCAGATCTTAGAGAACCACAGGATTGCCAGGGAAGAGAGTGTACCTGCGTGTCAAGATACAGGAGTCGCCATGCTTTTTATCGAGGTTGGTCAGGACGTAAGATTTACAGGCGGTGATCTCTACGAAGCGATTAACGAAGGTGTGAGGCAGGGCTATGTCCAAGGGTACCTTAGAAAATCCATTGTTACGGATCCCCTTTTCGAGAGAGTCAATACAGGAGACAACACGCCTTCCGTAATCTACACAGATATAGTTCCCGGAACTGATGTCAAGATAATGTTCGCAGCCAAAGGCGGGGGCGCGGAAAATATGAGCGGCCTGGTAATGCTCCCGCCTGCGGCAGGAGTTGAAGGTGTACGGAAATTCGTCATCGACCAAGTGAGAAAAGCAGGGCCGAATCCGTGTCCGCCTATAGTGGTTGGGGTTGGGATTGGCGGAACCTTCGACAGAGTTGCCCTTCTTGCCAAGAAAGCTGTTATTCGTGATGTTGGCACAAGCAACCCTCACCCGAAATATGCCCAGCTTGAGAGGGAACTCCTTGAGGAAATCAACAAGCTGGGGATCGGGCCGCAAGGGTTCGGGGGACGAACAACCGCGCTGTCTGTGAATATCGAATTTGCTCCGTGTCATATCGCCAGTTTACCCGTGGCCTGCAATTTGAATTGCCATGCCGGGCCCCATGACTCTATTGTGATATAAAAAGAGCGATTTTTCGGAGGTGAACAGGTGATGGCCGTCATCAGGATATCCACTCCTCTGACAGATGAGATTACAGCTTCGCTAAAGGCAGGCGATAACGTAATAATATCCGGGACGCTTTATACAGCAAGAGATGCTGCGCACAAGCGTCTCGTAAGTCTTATCAGGGAAGGCAAGGAGCTTCCCATGGACATACAGGGTCAGATAATCTACTATGTTGGCCCTGCTCCGGCAAAACCGGGCCAGGCCATAGGTTCTGCAGGCCCTACCACCAGTTACCGTATGGATTCATATGCTCCCATCCTCATGGAACACGGACTCAAGGGCATGATTGGAAAAGGCTCGAGATCAGAGAGCGTAAGAGATGCCATGGTAAGGTATAAGGCTGTGTACTTTGCAGCTATTGGAGGAGCAGGAGCGTTACTGGCAAAATGTGTGAAGGCATCCGAGATTGTGGCATATGAAGAACTGGGCCCGGAAGCTATCAGAAAACTTACTGTGGAAGATTTCCCTGCAGTTGTAGTCAACGACACTTTCGGTAATGACCTGTATGAGCAAGGAGTGAAAGAATACAAGATTGATACGTGCAAGTAATCAAGTTGACTGTGAGGGTTGCCTAGGATGCTAGCGACAACAAAGTGGACCGGAAAGACGCTTGAACTCCTTGACCAGACTCAACTACCGCTAGTTAAGGAGTATGTTGTTTGTACCAATTATCGTGATGTCCAAGATGCGATCCGGAGTATGAAGGTAAGGGGCGCTCCGGCTATCGGTGTCAGCGCTGCCTACGGTATGGTGTTGGCTGCCTATGAATGTGAGACTTGCGCAGATAGCATAGACATGTTTCTGGAATGCCTGGATAATGCAGCTTCTTATCTTATTTCGGCAAGGCCCACTGCAGTGAATCTTGAGTGGGCTGTCAATAGAATGCTGGACAAGGCCAGGGAGATAGGTGACTTGGCCAAGATTCCGCCTGCCCTTGCCGAATTGGCGCAAGAGATCGAAAACGAGGATCTTGAGGTCTGCATGAGGATTGGGAAGCATGGGGCAGAGTTGCTCCCGAGTTCTGCTACTGTCTTGACTCATTGCAACGCCGGCAGTCTCGCCACTGCAGGGTATGGGACTGCACTCGGTGTGGTAAGGGCTGCTATTGAAGCAGGAAAGGAAATTGAAGTATACGCAGACGAAACCAGGCCGTTTTTGCAGGGGGCAAGACTTACCGCCTTTGAGCTTGCCGAGGACAATATTCCTGTAACCCTTATCACTGATAACATGGCAGCC
This sequence comes from Bacillota bacterium, assembly GCA_012841305.1. GTDB lineage: Bacteria > Bacillota > SHA-98 > UBA4971 > UBA4971 > UBA4971. Next base: position 6,442 of record DUVA01000102.1, read on the forward strand.
TATGTGATGAGCCAGGGCATAATTGACTGTGTGATTGTGGGCGCAGATCGAATTGCAGCCAATGGGGACGTAGCCAACAAGATTGGTACGTATGGCCTTGCGGTGCTTGCGCGTGAACATGATATTCCTTTTTACGTGGCTGCTCCTCGTTCCACTTTTGACTTTGGCATTCAAAGCGGGCGAGAGATTGTGATAGAAGAAAGAGACGAAAACGAGGTGGCAGAGATCTTCGGTCAACGCATAGCTCCGGAAGGAATCAGAATCTTTAATCCTGCGTTTGATGTGACCCCTCATAGATATGTTACTGCAATCATAACTGAACAGGGTGTCATTCATTCGCCGTGTGCCGAGAGCCTCAGGAAAAGCATGGCTTTCTAGAGAATGTTAAACTTGTCTCAATATTGTTTGTCTAGTATAATCAAGATAATTTTTGCGGAGCGGGAGGTGGTTGCAAAGAGGCCATAATGAGAGTGGAGAAGACGATGAAAATTCTGTGAGTGCCATGAGTATACATGAGTATAGAGTAGGCTAAATCACATTGATTCGATGGCAAATCTCCTTTCGAAGGTGAGGTTATGAGAAGTGGAGTACGGATGGTTAACGATAGTCCCGCCTCTTGTTGCTATTACCCTTGCACTCCTTACTAAGCAAGTAATCATCTCGCTCCTTATTGGGATTCTTTCCGGTTCATTTATCCTTGCGAATTTTAGTCCTGTAGGCGCAATCAGCCTTTCAGCGATGACCATGTGGGAGAATGTCACGGATCCTTGGAATGTGGCGATCCTGGTCTTCCTTGTCACGCTAGGGATACTTACGTACCTCATGGTTATTGCCGGAGGCGCGGCCGCTTATGGGGAATGGGCGACAAAGCGCATAAAGTCAAGGGCAGGAGCCCAGCTTGCAAGCTTGCTTCTGGGGATAATCATATTTATCGATGACTACTTTAATTGTCTTACAGTGGGCACAGTCATGGTCCCTGTCACAGACAGGTTCCGCGTGTCCCGGGCAAAGCTTGCTTATATCATTGACTCGACAGCTGCTCCTGTTTGTGTCCTTGCTCCTGTATCCAGTTGGGTTGTGACGATCATGTCCACTATGGGTGACAAGTTCCGGGATGTAGGTATTACCGTGGAGCCTTTTACAGCATTTATCAAGACTTTGCCTATGAACCTTTATGCATGGGCTACACTGGTCATGGTTGCGTTTGTTGCAGTTACAGAGCTTGATTTCGGGCCTATGGGGCGCTTTGAAAGAGAAGCAAAAGCCACAGGTGACGTCTATGGCCCTCGGGCTTCAGAGGGAAAGGTGAAGCTTCCGAAAATCAGCAAAAAGGGGACTGTTCCGGATTTGGTAGTCCCTGTTATAGGGCTCATAGGTTTTGCGATTGTCATGATGGCATACACAGGCGGGTATTTTGTGGACAACATCGGGTTTCTTGATGCTATCAAGAACACTGACGCTGCCACCGCCCTGATGTATGCAGGGTTCCTTGCTCTTGCCCTTGCTTTGGTAATGTTCCTTTTCAGGGGTATCATACCGGTCGGGAGGCTTCCTGAAGCAGCTTGGCAAGGGTTCCTCTCAATGGTTCCTGCTATGCTTATCCTTTGCTTCGCGTGGACTATAGGCGGAATCATAAATCAACTGGGGACAGGATTGTTTCTTGCGACAAGAGTGGGGCAGGCTTTGAACCCCGCGCTATATCCTGTGATAATGTTCATCTTATCCTGTATCATCGCATTTGCAACCGGCACCTCCTGGGGCACGTTCGCAATCATGATCCCCATTGCTGTCGACTTCGCTGTTTTGCTTGCGCCGAATCTGCTCATTGGAATGATTGGCGCAGTCCTGGCCGGAGCGGTTTACGGAGACCATTGTTCGCCGATTTCTGATACTACCATCTTGTCATCTACCGGCGCAGGGTGTAATCATATTGACCACGTTTCCACCCAGCTGCCATATGCGACGGTTTCCGCTGTGATGTGCGGGATAGGGTATATAGTGTATGGGTTTATGGCGCAATCAGGCGTGAGCACGGCTGTGACCATTGCCGTAAGCTTCCTCGTAACCCTGGGGCTTTTGGCCATTGTCCTCAAAGGCCTCAATGCTCTGACATCAGGATCCGAATTCAAGATAGGATCACGCAGAAGGGTTGCCTGATCCAGGGCACACACTACAAAGGACATGTATGATCCGGTATCGTAAGAGGGTGGCCGTCGCCTGGACCCAAGGACTCTTTTATTGTGGGTCTCGCACGAACCATACTAGAGCCGGCCACCCTGCCTTCTAATGATTCATTTTCCCACTAAGTATGAGCTCATTAGTGTTCGCTCGTTTCCAGAGGTCTTGGGTCGCAGGTGTTGCAACGGGGCCGGATTTTGTCAAGGCAACCCCCTTGGGGAGCAGGAATTCTGCAAACGCCGTTTCCCTTGGATATGCATTCCAACTAGCGCTCTGGTTATAGCTGTCAGACTAGATGGGAGCTCTGCCCATCTATGAAAGAGCATATAGGGCCCCCTTTCCCCTATCCGGGTGATGCCTTATTGATCATCCCAAAGCTCCCTTACAGGGGGTCTTAGCCGAATATGGCCCGCCTGGAGAGCCATTCAGAGGGATCTGGGGGCTTCTCAGCGCTCACTTGGCCCACCCAGTGAGCCATTCAGGCAGATCTGAGGGCTTCCGGACGGTCGATTGGCTCTCCTTGAGAGCCAGTCCGAAGACGGCGACCAGTTTTTGCGATTTAAGCGAGCTACGTTAACATAATGTGGGAGAGAACAACGGTCTCATGGTGATCTACTTAGGCTATTCCCAGAAGCATAAAGACTTGCGCAACCAGAAAGCATACACCGGTAGCTATAGCAAGGGGCATCAATGCTGCAAATGCCGTCCATTTGATGTTATGGGTCTCATGCCAAATTGTCCACAAAGTCGTAGCGCACGGGTAGTGGAGAACTGAGAAAGCGATGAAGCACAGCGCGGTTCGAAAGGTCCATCCGCATGATACTAGGAGGCCTCGAAGAGCGTTGAGGCTGTTCATGTCTACCATAACTCCTCCTGAAGAATATCCCATTATCAAGATGGGAAGGACTATTTCATTTGCAGGGAGCCCCAGGAGAAATGCGGTGAGGATAAAACCGTCAAGGCCGATGGCATTGCCAAGGGGGCCGAGAGCATTTGCGAGACGGAGAAGGAGGCTTGTTCCCTGGAGATAGGTATTCGCCAAGATCCATGTAACCATCCCTGCAGGAGCTGCCACCGACGCTGCTCTTGCAAGAACAAATACCGTTCTGTCCAGGAATGATCGGAGAAGGATTCTTATTATCTGAGGACGTCTATAGGGTGGTAGTTCAATGGCAAATGCAGAAGGAATACCTTTCAAAATAGTTGAGGATAACGCATATGACACAATGAATGTCACCACCACCCCGAGGAACACGGAAAATAGAAGCCAGACAGTGGTCGCACCTGCACCGCCCATTGATGAAATGCCTGCTCCCAGGAATATGGAGGATACCAGAATTATTGCCGGAAACCTGCCGTTACATGGGACAAAAGTGTTTGTGAGAAGCGCGATTAACCTTTCTCTCGGAGAATCAATGATTCTGCAAGCTACCACCCCTGCCGCATTGCATCCGAATCCCATGCACATTGTCAAAGCCTGTTTGCCATGACTCCCTACACGCTTGAAGAATGTATCCAGGTTAAAGGCTATTCTTGGCAAGTATCCCAGGTCTTCCAGCAAGGTAAAACACGGGAAGAAAATGGCTATCGGTGGAAGCATGACTGATACTACCCATGCGAGAGACCTGTATGCGCCGAATACTGTCATACCAATGAACCATTCTTTGGCTTTGAAATGCCTGAGAACGTTCACAAAGTAGTTTTCAACTGAGAACAAAAGTCGGAAAAGAAGTGAAGAAGGCCAATTTGCTCCGACGAGAGTTATCCAGAAAACAGCTACAAGGAGTAGCAGCATGGACAGGTACCCGATTATGGGAGACGTAAGGATATCGTCCAACGTAGACGTTAGGTCTTTACGGTATCTACCATGGTTGTGCACATTCTCCTCGCAGATCTCCTCTGAGGTTTTGCTTAACGATTCCGCAATAACGTCAGTGAGCTCGCTATCGGAGAATGACCGGGCTTCCTCGGTTATTTTCATGACGTCTCGCAATGAAGAAGGCATCGGGTTTTTCATGCGGACATGCCACCTTCTGATACTGCTCTTGTAAGCCTCTCGAAAAGCTCTTCTCTGAGCTCCGGATCTCCGTCCAGAAGACGAAGGGCAATCCATCGCGGAGGAAGACTACATGAATCTCTTTGGATTACATTCTCGATCCAAGGCTCAATGAGGTTGACAATTCCCTCTACGCGCTCATCGTATTTAGGTTGCAACGGGTCTGTCACAATATGCCTGTCTGCCACGGCTTGGACTGTATCCATGAGTCTTCTTAGCCCTCTGCCAAGCCTGGCTACTGTGGGAACTACCGGTACCCCGAGAGAGGAAGACAGCCCTTGGATATCGATGGAGATTTTCTTTCGATAGGCTTCATCTACGAGGTTGAGAGCAACTACGACACGAGAAGTGACTTCCAGTATTTCCAGGACCAGATCTAGATTTCTCTCGAGGCATGTTGCGTCAGTTACTACCACGGTCACATCAGGAGCGCCGAAGCAGATAAAGTCTCTTGCGACCTCCTCCTCCTTCGAGCTTGCCAGTAACGAATATGTGCCTGGCAGATCTATGAGTCGGAACCACGCGCCTTTGTGCATTGAGAACCCTTCAGCGACTCTGACTGTCTTGCCGGGCCAGTTACCTGTATGCTGATTTAGGCCTGTAAGGGCGTTAAATAAGGCGCTCTTCCCGGTATTGGGGTTGCCTGCTAAAGCCACTGTGTATCTTGGAGTCGGTTTTCCTCTGATTCCCATGACACCCGGTACTCGATAGGCTAGGCGGATTCGTGCGCGATGGGTCAATCTATTGAGATTATCCGGCGTTATCAGGCAGGCAGGAACTTGACCCAGATGACAAGCCCTGTGTGTGTTGATATCATTATCAGGAGATTCACTGTCATGAGACGGCGCCACATCCGGGGTCACCATGATTTCGTCAGCTTGTTCCCGTCTGAGCGCAACCATAGCGCCTCTTACGGAATATGCAGTAGGATCGCCTGTCGGACTCCGTCGGATTGGGGTCACTTGCGCTCCGGGAACAAACCCGATGTGCAGAAGGCGTCGCCTGGCCTGATCTTTCGAAGCAAGTCGAGAGATTCTGCAGGTTGCGTAGGTTGACACTGATGAAAGAGAAACCTCTTCTACTGCATTGGTTCCACGAAATGTCATGGTTCCACCTCATTTCACGGTACAGCCCAAGAGGACAACCTAAGGGTACAAAACGGTTTCGGAGCCCGTATTTTCGGAACCCGCATGGAGAACGTCTTTACATACTATGACTGCAAGATAGTAACAGGTTACTTCAATAAGTAGATCAGCATAAGTAATCGCCGGTTCCAGAAAGTGTACGTACCGTGCAGGGCCACCCAAGGCCTGGGAAAACGGACGAAGACTAATGAACTCATACTTATGATGCCAATAGAGCAATTGATTGACCGGCAGGAAAATGGTAAGATATAGATACTCCATAACTTAATCTGAGACCTGACAGGTGCCCTTTCAGGGATAATAGGGAAGAGGAAGCAGGATGTGTCCTGTGATCCCGCGGTTCCCGCCACTGTATCCGGCGAGCGTCCTTTCATCTTGCCACTCAAAATGGGGAAGGCCTAAGGATGCGCGATGACCCGGAAGCCAGGAGACCTGCCTGTCTACGGTTGCTTGTTACGCCTTCGGTGAAAGGGGGTTGCAGGCCAAAAGTTTATTTTGGCGAGGTGCCCCGATAGAAGGTCGGGGCACCTCTTTTTCGCGAAAGCATAAAAGGAGAGCCTGACGTTCGCCGGAAGGCAATCGACAGCCAGCCGGCTGACAGCAAGATAGGAGGCTGTGATGTGGACATAACTCTAGAGAGGCCGGCCCTCGCAGTAATTATTACGGTACTTAGCGTCTTGATACTGGGGGGCCATGTAAACGCTGTAACGAGCGGCCAAGTTACTGTTATCGATGCATTAGGTAGGGAGGTCAAAGTAGACTTACCTGTTGAGGCCATTGTGTCCATTGCTCCGAGTAACACTGAGATTCTATTCGCCTTGGGTCTCGGCGAGAAGGTTGTAGGCGTTACCGAAGCGTGTGACTATCCCGAGGATGCCAAATCGAAACCGAAGGTCGGTCAAGTAGAGATGAATATCGAAAAGATAGCAGATATCTCGCCTGACCTTGTGGTAGCAGTTGCAAGCATGCAATTGCCTGTTATTGAAACCCTCTCCAATCTGGGTATACCTGTTCTGGCTCTGGACCCAAAGAATCTCTCTGATGTTTTGGACAGCATAACTTTAGTGGGCAAAGTCACAGGGCGAGAGGAAGCCGCAAGGTTGCTTGTGGAAAGGCTTGAGAGGCGAATTCAAGATATTCAACGAAAGGCAGCTGAAGCCGTAGCAGGAGAAGGCAGGCCTAGGGTCTTTGTGGAGATATGGGACGACCCGTTGATGACTGCCGGGCCGGGCACGTTTATTGATGAGCTCATCAGGATCGCCGGCGGGGAGAACATAGCCGGAGACGTAGGTATGGAATGGCCTGAGTTCAGCTTGGAAGTTGTTATTGAAAGGGATCCTGATGTGATAATCACGGTATGGCGAGAGCCGGAAGACGTGTGTACGAGACCTGCTTGGAGCCGGATATCTGCCTGTAAGACACGGAGGATTCAACAAGTGAATCCTGACATCCTGACTCGTCCCGGACCCAGATTGGTTGAGGGCCTCGCAGAGCTCCTGGAGATTATGCACCCGGGTTCAATCGACTAGTATTCTTATAGCATATGCCTTTTCGCACGGCACATTAATGAGAGGAGACCCGAGGAGCAATGAAACGCGAGCCTGCGACCTACTTTGCCCATAGGGACAGACGGAAGAAGTATATTGTGATATTGACGTTGCTCCTTTTGGCAGTCATGGTTGTTGCAGCCGGAGTGGGCGCTGTACCGGTCCCTATAGGTGAGGTCACATCAATCCTCTTGCGACGAGTTCCCTTTGTCAGCCGATGGGTACCGAAAGTGGGCAGGCAGGATGCATATGAAACAATAATTCTTCAGGTAAGATTGCCACGAATTCTGCTTGCAGTAATAATCGGAGGCTCATTGTCAGGTGCAGGCGCCACCCTTCAGGGTCTGTTCGGAAATCCCCTGGCGGATCCGTACATAATGGGGATATCTTCAGGCGCCGCTTTAGGAGCGACCATCGCGATTTCTTCCAGGTTGCCATCGCTTATTCCCGGACTGAGTTCCGTGCCTGTTGCTGCATTCCTTGCCTCTGTTGCCACCATGGCGGTGGTATACTATCTTGCAGGAGTTCCAGGCAGAGTATCTATGGACACGTTCCTTCTATCAGGGGTGGTTGTGAGTTCATTCCTCTGGGCGGTTATGTCCTTCATTATGATGATGTCCGGCGATTCACTGAGGGAAATCATGATGTGGCTTATGGGAAGCCTTTCAAATAAAGGCTATGCCCATGTGAAAATGGCTTTGCCTTATGCAGTATTTGGTATGTGTGTTCTGATAATCATGGCACGGGACTTAAACCTTATTTGCCTTGGCGATGATGAAGCGAAGTATCTGGGTGTTGACCCTGAGCATGCAAAGATCATCATTATGTTTGCTTCGTCCTTAGTGACTGCAGCCTCGGTCTCCGTAGGGGGAATAATCGGTTTTGTCGGGCTTATAGTCCCACACATAATGCGAATCATTCTAGGCCCTGACCACAGACTGTTGTTGCCTGCTTCTGTTATTGCAGGCGGCATATTCCTTGTTCTAGGAGATACTATTGCCCGAACGTTGATCGCGCCTGCAGAGATCCCTGTAGGCGTTATTACTGCGCTTGCAGGCGCGCCCTTTTTCTTTTACGTCCTGAGACGACGCAAGGCGTTACGGCTCGGACAACGGAGAGATATAAGAGAGTGAGACTTGCAGACGATGAGACTTGACGCATTTTCCATATGTCACAAGTACGGTATAATAATAGCCATAGACAACGTATCGGTGTCTTTGGCGAGCGGAGAATTCGTCGGTGTTCTGGGCCCTAACGGTTCAGGAAAGACAACCCTCCTCCGAGTGCTGTCAGGAGTCCAGAAGCCATCAGGAGGAACGGTCCTTCTTGATGGTGAAGACGTTCATAAGATGCGGCCTAAGTCGGTTGCCAAGAAGATTGCAGTAGTGCCGCAGAATGGATATATACCTTTCCCCTTCTCTGTTTTCGAGACTGTAATGATGGGCCGCCAACCTCACATGGCGAGGTTTTCCAGGGAGAGCCCAAGGGATATCCACGTTGTCTCTCAGGCTATGGAAGCTACAGGAGTTGCCCATCTTGCAGATAGGTCAGTTCTTGACTTATCTTACGGTGAGCGGCAGAGGGTGGTTGTTGCAAGAGCCCTTGCCCAGGAACCGGGAATTCTGCTGTTAGATGAGCCTACTTCGCACCTCGACCCTGGTTACCGTATGGAGATCATGGATGTCTTCAAGTCCTTGTCGAGGTGCAAGAATATCGGAGTGCTGGCTGTCTTGCATGATGTAAATTTGGCTTCTCAGTACGCAGACAGATTGATCATGTTGAACCAAGGCAAGAAAGTGGCAGACGGGACCCCCCGGGAAGTTGTGACGAAAGAGATCTTAGAAAGCGTTTACGGGGTAGAGTCTGTCGTCGGGACTCACCCGGTAGTCGGCTGTCCTCAGATGATGTTAGTGCCGGGCTTTAGGGCGGGCAAGGGTGAGGGTAATCTCTCGGGAAATTGAAGGTGACGATATGAAGCTTAAGGCCGGAGAACTCCCTGATGAAGTGAGAGGTCAAGATAGGTTCGGGCCTGGCCTTGTCCAGGTCTATACAGGGAATGGCAAAGGGAAGACTACTGCAGCTTTAGGCCTTGCTTTGAGAGCTTGTGGCCATAGATTTCCCGTGACAATCATTCAGTTTGCCAAAGGTGTCAGCTACACGGGAGAGTTGTTTTCTCTCCAGCGTTTGTACCCTGAAATCCGGTTGCACCAGTTTGGGCGGGATTGCCGGCGCTCATCCGCGATAAGACAAGGTATCGAGAGTTGTAAGGGTTGCGGTGAGTGCATGCTCAGGCGCGGAGAGATAATGGATAGGGATCGCCAATTGGCTGAGATTGGGTTCAGTCTCGCACTTGCGATTGCCACAAGAGATGAAGCTGATATTCTAATCCTCGATGAAATATCTCTTGCCATAAACTTCGGTTTGCTTACAGTAGGCGACGTGGTTGGCCTCATCAAAGGAAAGTCCAGTGACACAGAGCTTGTTCTCACCGGCAGGGATATGCCACAAGAGATATTGGCATATGCGGATCTTGTTACAGAAATGCGCGAGATAAAGCATCCCTATGCCCAGGGCATACCGGCTCGCAGGGGAATTGAGTACTAGACCGTTATTGTGCTTGGGGGGACTGCGATGAATTTCCCCGGATATTATCGAAGCCGACGCGGATCGTTTATCGGTTATTTCTTAGTAGGCCTTGCAGGAGCTCTTATCGGGGGCCTGGTTGTCGGGTCCGTTTTTTTAGGGCAGGTGGACAAGCGTATTGCCGCTATACCCAAAAGCGTGCCTGACTTGGGCGAACCCGCGAGGGTTGATACTACTGAGATAGGCTACTCAGATTTCAGGGGGCAAGGGCTTGGCGTAGCAGGTATAGCCAGAGAAGTAGGCCCTGCTGTAGTCAAGATATCCACTCTTAAAGAGCGGGTTTACTATACTTTCTTCTTCGAACGCATGGTTCAGGAGGAACAGGGGTTAGGCTCAGGTGTCATATTTGACAGACGCGGGTTTGTGCTTACGAATTATCATGTAATTGACGAGGCCAAGGAAATTGGAGTCGTGCTTTCCGACGGACGCGAATTTGCAGCTACTGTCGTCGGGGGTGACTATTATACTGACCTGGCAGTGTTGAAAATAGACGGAGAGAACTTACCCTGCGCTACATTAGGGGATTCTGATGTTGTGCAAGTAGGTGAGGCTGCAGTGGCAATAGGCAACCCATTTGGGTTCGACAATACGGTCACCGCAGGCGTGGTCAGCGCTTTGGGACGTTCAGTCCCTCTTGACGCAGAACAAGGGCTTTATCTTGAGAACCTAATCCAGACAGATGCCCCAATTAACCCGGGCAACAGCGGAGGCGCGCTTGCTGACGAGCGTGGTACTGTTGTCGGGATCAATACTGCTATCTATGCGGAAGCTCAAGGTATCGGGTTTGCGATCCCTATAAATACTGCGAGGCAAATAGCCAGGGAGCTCGTGGAATTTGGGAAGGTAAGGCGTCCGTGGATCGGGATCACTCAGGTTTGGGTAATCACACCCAAGGTCGCTCGTGACTATCGTCTTGGTATTGACCATGGCCTGGCTATCGCAGGCTATGTGAGGCAGAGCCCGGCAAGTTCAGCAGGCCTTCGTCGTGGTGACATTATTACATCAGCCGGTGGTAAAGCCACGAAGTCAGTAGCTGACTTGAGAGACGCCGTGAATTCCGTCGGCATAGGGGGCAGGCTCGAGCTTGCGATTTATCGCGACGGAAGGACCTTTACCGTATCACTAAGTGTAAATGAAGCCCCGTAACACTGTAAGATTAGAGCCCTGTCGGAGCTTGAATAAATACTGTGGGAAGTCCCAATTTTGACTCAATGTGTCTTCCCAGAGCTTTGGGTCCCAGTGTTTCAGTGGCGTAATGGCCTGCAAACATAAGGCCTATTTCAGCGTCTCGTGCGAGCGCCACTGCCTCATGGGATGTTTCTCCTGTAAGATAGAGATCCGCGCCTGCTTCTATTGCTTGATCCAAGTCTCCTCCTGCTCCGCCGCTGCATATGGCAACCGTGGTAATTTCGCGCTTGCAGGATGGAAAAACTCGGATACCGCTGCCAATTTGATTCTCCAAGAGCCTTGCCACCTCATGGATATCCATGGCTTCTATGTTCCCGATAAGGCCGATCAAAGAGCCTTTATACCTTAGAAAGGGCCGGGCATTCTTGATGCCCAGGATTTTCGCGAGTTCCGCGTTGTTCCCCACTTCTTGGTGCATGTCTAAAGGAAGATGTGCAGCATAAAGACTAATATGATTCTCAATGAGATACCTGACGCGTCGATAAAGAGGGCCTCTAATGGGCACCTTGTCCCAGAACAGTCCGTGGTGGGCAATAATGAGTTCTGCCTTGTGCTTATTGGCTTGCTCGAATGCTTCCAAGGTTGCGTCTACTGCCATTGCTACTTTTGTAATATCCCGGTCTGTTTCTACCTGCAATCCGTTAAGAGAGGAATCGGGAATGTGAGGAACCATAAGAAAAGTATCCAGGTATTCAGTAATCTCCGAGAGTTTCATCAAGGTTCACCGCCTCAAAAGTCATCTCTTCTCTTTGCCGTCCGCATAAATCAATCATACCACAATTCCCAATGATCCCTGTATTTTTCACATCTGAATAGCAAACACTTGAGGCGGCATAATAAGTCCAGGTTTTAACACAGCCAGGGGTGAAAGCCATGCCAGACAGAGTTGGAAAGTTCATTTTTGCAGTCACCGTCCTTGTGGTGGTAGTGACGGTTCTATGGCATGTCCAACCGGGAGGAGTCTTTGGCGACAGGGCAGCGTATCATCGAGAGAATGAAGACACACTTCCTTACTTAGCTGAAGTTGACTTAGCAAAGCCTGGTCAGAGCTATAGTTACAATTTGGAACTGATGGCGAGAGTTATTTCTGCAGAGGCAAAAGGTGAACCTTACCTCGGTCAGGTCGCAGTCGGGGCTGTGATCCTAAACAGGCTGGATCATCCGCATTTCCCCAAGACCATTCCTGGAGTCATCTTTGAACCCGATGCTTTTACTGCAGTCAGCACAGGGCATGTATGGTTTCCTGCTGTCGATTCCTCTTATCGTGCTGCACAGGACGCTTTGGCAGGCTGGGATCCTTCAGGTGGCGCAATCTATTACTATAACCCTGCCAAGGCCACAAATTGGTGGGTTGCCACCAGGAGCTACATTATCCAGATAGGAAGACACGTCTTTCTTAGGTGATCGTCTGCGAGGTGGTAAGCATGAGGCAAAGATGGGGATGGGTGGCTTTAGCCTTAGCTGTTGTCATAGTAGGCCTCATAGGGATCCGGGAGTACTCTTTGAGAAAGGAAGTGGAGCTCAAAACAGAAAACCAGTATCAACGTGCATTCCAGGAAGTCGTCTATCACGTAGATTCCCTTGCTGAGGAACTGACAAAGGCGGCTGTATCAAGTTCTTATCCCATGACTCAAAAAGCCCTTGCAGACGCTTGGAGACATACTGAATCCGCCAGGTCCGGCCTGGGCCAACTGCCTGTAGGCACAATTGAGCTTTCCACCACAGAGGATTTCCTGTCACAGGTGGCTTCGTTTACTTATGTTTTATCGCAAAGAGGTGCTTCCGGAAGCGGGCTTTCAGAGAGAGAATGGACGATCCTGCGAGACCTCCGCGACCAGGCCACGTTTGCCGCTGAGGAGCTTACACGCTTAGGAGGCTCGATTGCTTTAGGCAGGCTCAGGTGGATAGATGTTCAGCGTGACAGCATGGCTACTGCTGCTATGCGTCCTGATGAAGAAAGGACACGGGGCGCGCCTTCGAATCAAGTGACAAAAGGCCTTAAGATGCTGGAGGACGGAATGACAAGGTTCCCCACACCTGACTTTGAAGGGGTTATTCCGCCTCCCAGGAAAAAACTGCCCAGTATCCCCGGCGCTGAAATAAGCACGGATGATGCTATAAAGATAGCTATGGATTTTGCCGGATACTCTGTACAAGAAGGCGCAAGGGGCGAAGTCATAGCCACGATATCTTCGGAACCTGAAAGTTACAGAGTAGAAATGACTCCTTCCCGAGGTCAGGTTTCCAAGGTGTGGGCAGATGTGTCAGTGAGGGGCGGCAAAGTGCTTTGGATGTACAGGGACTCCCCTATCGGTTCCGAGTCGATTACACCTGCCATGGCTGTCAATGCGGCCAGGGCATTTCTTGCATCTCATGGTTTTCAAAACATGCGTGAGATTTCCAGGCGCGATTATCAAGGAGTATCCGCCATAGGGTTTGCTCATGAGCAAAACGGTGTCGTAATATATCCAGACTATGTTGTAGTGAGGGTGGCGTTGGACGATGGCCGTGTAGATGGATTTGAAGGAACTAATTACCAGATATTTCATAGAGTAAGACCGCTGAAAGAGCCCGGGCTTTCTGAGGCTGAAGCCAAGGAGGGATTGAATCCCAGACTAACCGTGATAGGTTCAAGGTTGGCTGTCATACTTGACGATTTCTATCAGGAGAAGCTGGTATATGAGTTTCGATGTAAGCTTGACAAGGATACGTACTTGGTGTACATCAACGCGGAAACAGGTGAGGAGGAAGAGGTGAAAAAGGCTGAAATCAGAGGGTTGGAATTAGTATAGTGAGTTGACTTTGATTTCTTCAGCTGCCCTTGTAATGAATAGCGAGTTAGTCGGCACTCGCTTGTCATTCAAGTCCGAAAAGGCGCCGAAGAGCTTGTTCAGCTGCTCAGTGTCTCCTCGTTTCCAGGTCTTGCCGATTGTGTACCTGATAGCCGCCTCTACCACCGGAGGTGTAGTCTTGTGACGCTCCGCGATTCTCTCGTAGAGGTCTACGGTAGTTGGTGCATAGACATGGCTGTCTTCAACTGCCATGCAAATAGCATCTTTGAGATAGGAGTACCCTTTGAAGTAGGTAGGCATGCGTAATTCGAAAAGGAGTTTAGCTACATGCGCCTCTATGTCTTTCCCGGATTCACGAAGCGCTGGGCCTTGGCTTCTGTAGGTCTGGACAGAGTCAAGCCCTGTAGCTTGCTTGATCCTGTTGATGAGTGTTGTAGCATCAATCGGCTTAAGGAGGTAGTAGTCAACTCCCAGGTTTGAAAGGGACTTGATAATGTCTTGTTGTGCAACAGCGCTCAGCATAATTACCTTCGGCTTTTCTCCAGGGTACATCGTGGTCAGTTGCTCAAGGAAAGCGACTCCGTTAAGGCGCGGCATGATGATGTCTAAGACGATTACATCAGGATTCAAGTTGCTGATTGCCTCAAGAGCCAGAACCCCGTCTTCGGCATAACCCACCCATTCCAAATCAGGATCGCTCTTTATGACTGCTTCCAGCATTTCGCATACATCTATGTTGTTATCTATCGCCATTACCCGTATTTTCTTCTTCATGTCCCTCGGCCCCCTCGGCCACTTCCTTGACTAGGTGAGCATATTGGCTCTATTCGCTACTTGTTTCAAATACCCTTTTGCGTCATATATTTCCATAGATTCCTTTGAACAAGTAGACGGAAAGAAGGGGTAGGGACTTGACATATGCGAGGAATCCAAATAAATATGGTGCGCCTAGCAGGACTTGAACCTGCGCACCCGGCTCCGGAGGCCGGTGCTCTATCCCCTGAGCTATAGGCGCACTACCTGTGTACATCATAGCAAGTTAGGCCATGAGTGTCAAACGAAATCCCCCCGGTCGTCCAGGAATTCCGCAAACGCCGTTTTCTCTGGATATGCGTTCCAACCAGCACTCTAACTGTGGTTGTCAGACTAAGTAGATCACCATGAGATCGTTGATTTCTCCCAATAGCGGCCAGGCATCCTGGGTCTTTGTGGTTATGCCGAGACTATTTTCACATGGACTGTACCTATCATAAAGCAGGATCATGGCATTACACTGTTTGTCAATGTACAGTCCATATTTACACTTAACTGGGAGAACTCAACGGTCTCATGAACTCATACCTAGATGGGAGCTTTGTCCATCTAGGAAAGAGCGTATAGGGCTCCCTTACAGGGGGTCTTAGTCGTCCTATAAGCGACTTTTGATGGTGCCTGATTGAAAGTCGAACACCGGTTTAGAGAACCGTGTCCTATTTTCGAACACGTTTTCTGAAGAAAGCCTGAGGGTGTCAGAGATTCGACCATCTTGACCTTGTTGGGTGTAAGCTTTTCGACCACCGACCTCGCGGAGGTGCTCGATTATCAAACACGTTCTTGGAAAGCGTGTACTATTTTCGAACACACTTTCAAGAATAAGCCGGACGGGGCCTCTAAATCGGCTATTTTCCGGAAGCCGTGTCCTATTTTCGAGCACACCTTCCGGGTTTGGTGTTCGATTTTCGATCACCAAACCCAAATGACTCTACATATTGAGCGACTTCTGACGGTGTCTGTTCGAAATTCGAACACAAGTTTGGAGAACCGTGTGCTATTTTCGAACACGTTTCTGGAATCCGTGATCGAAAACCGGACACCCCAGGGGTCTGTAGGAAGGACGTGTACTATTTTCGAGCACAGATCAGGGTTGGGGTGTGCGAAATTCGATCACCTTGCCCGGGGGATTCAAGCTTTTTCAACTTATTCTCCAAAATATGGAACGGAACTTGCCGTCGCCGGGGATTTTTTAAAAACCGTGTCCGATAACATTGATGTGGTAACCTTTTTCAATTGGTCCCCTTTGAGTATTTACGCTGGTTCAGAGCACATTGCGCTCCATAGCTTGCGGAGTTCCTGCCTGTCGATCCTTCATGCAAGCGCATAGCACAAAATTCAGGGTTGTTACTTAGTATAGACATGTAGGGAGAGGAATGTCTTCTCTTTGAGAAGGAGGTGAATAGCATGAGGTGGCTGAAGGTTCTGTGGAACGTGATAAGCAGTGAGTCAGTAATGGAGCCGCTAATTATTATCCTTGTAGGTTATGCGCTGCAAGTATATCAAAGGAATCGCAAATACCAGATTATCGCGGATACTACGATAGACATAGTGGACTATATTGAAGAGCACTATAAGGAGTGGGGCATTAAGGGCGATCAAAAAATGGAGAAATTCATTGAGCTCTTTGTTGAAGAATACAAAAAAGCTATCGGTAGGGTTCCAAAAGGGGAGGAACTCCAGACCGCGAGACTCAGGGCTGAAGCCCATGTTCAACGGGCGCGACGCGGGGACGCCATAAACTTGCGAAATCGCAGAGTTGCGTGAGAAAGCAAAGTAATACCGGACCGGGCTGCCCGATTAGGTTGCGCAGTTTGGCAATTGGCATCTGGCGGAGGCGTGGCCATGTACGGCCGATAAAAGCGATGCGCACAAAAGCGATGCGCATAAAAGCGATGACTGTTGATATGTAGGCCGGAAGTGATATAATTCTGTAATCATGTTAGGAATTATTCAGAGTGTCGGAGGAGTCAGATTGGCTACCGAGCTCCAAGACGCGATGTCAGGGAACGGGCGGAAGTTCCTGAGAAGGTTTAATCGGTTAAGTCCTCAGCAAGTTCTTGTGATAGGCTTCGCTGCTCTCATAATTGTGGGTGGATTACTCCTTAGCCTTCCGGTAGCTTCTCGCAACGGGGACAGGCTTCCATTCACGGACGCGCTCTTTACTTCTACATCGGCTGTCTGTGTAACCGGACTTGTAGTTGTAGATACCTATGACCAATTCTCCCTTTTCGGCCAGTTGGTGATAATCTGCCTTATTCAAATCGGCGGTCTCGGTATCATGACCATATCCACCCTGGTTTTCCTTATCCTTGGTAAGCGGGTGACACTTCGTGGGAGAATACTAATCCAGGAAGCCATGAACCAGTTGACTCTTGAAGGCATGGTTAGATTAATTAGGAAAGTCATAGTGGTTACCGTAGTTGTGGAGAGTATAGGAGCAATTCTCCTGGCTATGCGATGGTCAATGGAGATGAGCCTTCCAAAGGCTGTTTACTATGGTATATTTCACGCTGTTTCTGCCTTCTGTAATGCCGGTTTCGACTTGTTCGGTGGATTTAAGAGCCTTACCACGTACAGAGGGGACATAGTAATAAACCTCATAATAACCGGCCTGATAATCATCGGAGGCTTGGGGTTTGCCGTTGTCGCCGAGTTCCTGGAAAACTCGTTTGGCGCCAAACATAGTCTCCACACAAGACTGGTTATCTCAACGACTGTACTGTTAATAGTTTTGGGAACAGCAATTGTGTTCTTGCTCGAAGGAAGGAATCCGGACACTCTTCTGTCTCTCGGTGTAGGCGAGAAAGTTTTGGCTTCATACTTCCAATCTATAACCGCCCGTACTGCAGGGTTTAGTACCATTCCTTCAGGGGATCTCAGGCCTGCGACTCTCTTCTTTCTTGTAACTTTGATGTTCATAGGCGCATCTCCCGGGTCGACAGGCGGCGGGATAAAGACGACTACATTCATTACTTTGCTCCTTGCTGTTCTTAGTGTAATAAGAGGCAGAGACGATGTGGAGGTCTTTGAACGGAGGATTCCCAAGGGAGTAGTTGGTAGAGCTCTTGCGGTCTCAATGATTTCATTGACTATGGTAGTCTTAATAACCATAGTTTTGTCTGCTATGCAGAAGTTTGAGTTCCTCGAAGTACTATTCGAGACTACCTCTGCCTTTGGGACTGTAGGCCTTTCGACAGGGATTACTCCTTACTTGGCCCTGCCGGGCAAGATTCTCATTATGTTGACTATGTTTAGCGGCCGTTTAGGCCCGCTTACAGTAGCCACTGCAATTGCTCAGAAACAGCATATTGTGCAAGTGCGTTATCCTGAAGAAAAAGTCATGGTTGGGTAAAAATCGGTGTTCCCGCTTAAGGCTGGTAATCATAGTATATAAACGATTCGGAATCTAATAAGCGGGAGGGGCAAGAGAATGCTGCCGACTCCACGGAGATTCACGTTAGTCGCAGGAAGCGCAGAAGGGGATACGCAACTTACAGCATTTGATAAGGCGTTGCTTGTGGCGGGTGTTGGGAATTTAAACCTTATTAGAGTTTCCAGTATTCTTCCTCCGGGCACTGAGTTTTCACAGCAAGTTGACATCCCGCCCGGATCTCTCACTCCGATTGCATATGGAACCATCAGCAGCGAGGTTCCAGGCCGGCTCATCTCTGCTGCTATCGGTGTAGGCGTCATATCCGGGAGCTTCGGCGTGATTATGGAATTTGCCGGGAAATGTACGAGAGCTGAGGCAGAGGAGAAAATTGAGAAAATGGTGCGTGAAGCCCTGGCAATCCGTAATGCCTATCCTGAGAGAATCATGATAAAGGCTACGGAACACGTGGTAGAGAAAGTAGGGTGTTCGTTTGCAGGAGTTGTCTTGTGGTATTAGATGAGAGTCCGAGCGGGAACCGCAAAAGACATGCTGCTCCAAATAGGCGCTGGACAGGCAAAGCACTTATCAAAGAGAACGAGATGCCGAACAAGCCGGTGGAAATCGGTTGTCATTAGCCATCCGGCACAGTTATAATATATGGTGGTGACTTAGAGGCCTTTGGTGATGCCGGGCTGCAACAGAGTATTTGGAGCTGCAATTTATGAGACGAAAATTTCAGGTGTTGGATGATTTCTTTGCACGATATCGGTATAGGTATGTCATAGGGGTGCTGTTCTTTCTCGCTGTTGACGTTCTCCAGCTACTGGTTCCACGGCTCCTCGGCAATATGACTGATGAGTTCCGAGAAGGCGTCCTGACAATGCAAGGACTCCTTCATTACGTATTTCTTATTATCGGTATCGCCCTCCTTGTAGCAATAGGAAGGTACTTCTGGCGCATCTACCTATTCGGAACTGCAAGACTCCTTGACTATAATTTGAGGAACAAGTTTTTTGCCCACCTTGAGACGCTGTCCGCGGATTTCTTTAACAGGCACAAGACAGGCGAGCTGATGGCCCATGCTACCAACGATATCCATGCAGTCCGCCATGCGTTCGGACAGGGGATAATGTTAACGATAGACGCAGTATTTCTCACTATCGCCACTGTCTCCATTATGCTGACTACTATTGATACTCGCCTTGTGCTCTTAGGCCTTTTGCCGTTACCTTTCGTCGCCCTGGTCGTTACCGGGTTTTCCAGGGTAATTCATTCCAGGTTTCTTAGAGTGCAAGAAGCTTTCGCCGGCCTTACCGACTTTGTTCAGGAGAATCTCAGCGGTATTCGAGTGGTAAAAGCTTTTGTCCAAGAAGAAGCTGAATTGGCCAAGTTTATGGATTCAAACGAGACGCTTGTTGCCACTAACATGCATTTAGTCAAGGTGTGGGGTCTTTTCTGGCCTCTTGTACAGTATCTGGCCGGACTCAGCTTTGTGGTAGTCTTGGGTTACGGCGGAAAACTAGTTGTCTTAGGCGACATAAGCCTCGGTGATTTTGTGGCATTCACAGGATATCTTGGAATAGCGATATGGCCTATGATGGCAATAGGTTGGGTAGTTAATACTCTTCAGCGAGGCATGGCGTCCATGGATAGGCTCAATATGATATTCCGTGTGAAGCCGAAAATCACAGATCGCGAGGATGTAGTGGAAATCCCTGGGATTCATGGGCAGATCGAATTTCGGAATTTGACATTTGAGTATCCTGATGCGACCTCGCCGGTGCTTCGTGGAATCACCCTCCAAGTGCCTCAAGGCATGACTCTGGGTATCCTTGGTCGTACAGGTAGTGGGAAAAGCACTCTTACAGATCTTCTCGTCAGAGT
This sequence comes from Bacillota bacterium, assembly GCA_012841305.1. GTDB lineage: Bacteria > Bacillota > SHA-98 > UBA4971 > UBA4971 > UBA4971. The sequence goes on from DUVA01000102.1 coordinate 26,061, forward strand.
CTACGATCCTTCCCCGGGTGAGCTTTTGATAGATGGGATGGACATTACAAAGATCCCCTTGGCGATATTGAGGAGAGATATCGGCTACGTGCCGCAGGACAACTTTCTGTTCTCTACATCTATCGGGCAAAACATCGGATTTGCAAGTTGCGAATTCTCCCGTGAAGAAGTGGAGCACGCTGCTGAACTTGCAGGGGTCAAAGATGATATTGAAGGGTTTCCTGAAGGGTTTGACACGCTCATAGGTGAGCGAGGAGTGACTCTTTCCGGCGGTCAAAAACAGAGGGTTACAATAGCGAGAGCGCTCATTAAGGATCCTAGAATACTAATCCTCGATGACTGTTTTTCTGCGGTGGATACCAGAACTGAAGAGAGGATCCTGAAGTCACTTAGGGATGTCAGGCAGGGGAGGACGACTGTCTTAATATCCCATAGAATTTCCACTCTGAAGGAAGCGGATGAAATCATAGTCTTAGACGAGGGGCAAGTAGTTGAGAGGGGAGATCATGAGTCTCTTGTGGCTGCCGGAGGACTCTATGCGGAAATTCACAGGCGACAATTGCTAGAAG
>DUVA01000103.1 GCA_012841305.1 Bacillota bacterium
GAAGCAGAGGTCGTCTGTGAAGGGAGAAACTCAGTTGCCATATGTTATCCGGATCTCACAGGACCTGTTGCACCGGGTGACCGGGTAATCCTAAACACCAACGCGGTCCAACTCAGGCTTGGGACAGGCGGGTATCATTTTGTCATGTGGGTGGAGGGCAGGGAGGACCTGGGCGACGCATGTGGCCCGGGGCATATAATCAAAGCACGCTATACTCCTTTCCAGGTGTGCTGCTTGGCTGCGGAAGAGGAACGAAGCAAATATCATGAAGCTCTCAGAGAACCAAGGCCAATGCGGAGTATGCCTGTTGTCGCTTGTGAACTGCACAGTATGGTTGCTCCGGTAGCGGCAGGCATCAAGGAGGCTACACGTGATGAAGCCAGGATTGCTTACGTAATGACCGACGGCGGGGCATTACCGGCAGCCTTCAGCAGACTAATCGAAGATCTGCGCGACAGGGCATTAATAGATACTGTCATCACTTGCGGTCATGCGTTCGGCGGAGACCTGGAGTCGATAAATGTGTACTCTGCCTTATCTGTGGCAAGGGAATGTGCCAAGGCAGACGCGGTAGTCGTTGCAATGGGGCCGGGCCAAGCGGGAACAGACACCAGATACGGATTTTCCGGTATCGAACAAGGCATAGCGATAAATGCAGCCTACTCCCTTGGAGGAATTCCTATTCTGGCGCCGAGAATCAGCTTCTCTGATCTCCGCAGGCGACATCTGGGAGTCAGCCACCACACCATCACTGTCCTCGAGAAGGTGGTGTTAGGTGATTGTGTAGTAGTTTTACCTGAGATACCGCCGGATAGGTGGGAACTTATAAGATCACAACTTGGTGGGGCAGACCTAAACCGACGGCATATCATTGTCACCGAGAACGGAATGTCCGCAGTCAAACGGCTTCAAAGGGACGAAATTGATGTTACTACGATGGGGCGGACTGTCCTGGAAGATCCGGAATTTTTTCTTGCTCCCGGCGCTGCAGGTGTCTTTGCAGGAAGGCTTGTCGTGGAAATGAAAGCCTGGATTTAGCTGCCGGGACTCGAGAAGATCGCCTAATGTCGCATAAGTCGCGGACAGGCTTGCAAGGACTTCCAGCACCTCAGCGGGCTTTCCATAGATGTGAAATGAGTCTTTTGAAAAAACAATGTCCATAAGAGGACATTCCTCCTTTCGTGGTGTATATGATATGCCGAAGCAGTTGATATTATTCCAATATCTTGCCACATGACCAGTAATTTCCGTGCCGGGACTGTCCTGACAAGCCCGACGCCGGATCATACTCTGACGCCTGATGGCTGCGAAGACTTATGAAGCTACTTGAGAACGCAGGAGGGAAGAATGTTGGATTGTCATGAACTACCGGAGACGAAGGTAAAGTCAGATACGGTCTATCAAGGGAAGATGATAAACTTCCGTGTGGATCAGGTACGACTGCCTTCAGGGGGGACAAGCTCCAGAGAAGTAGTGGAACATCCTGGAAGCGTGGGTATCATACCTATCGACAAGGACGGGAACGCAATACTAATAAGGCAGTTTAGATATGCAGTAGGTGAAGTCTTGTGGGAAATTCCTGCAGGGAAGTTGGATCCCGGAGAAAGCCCAAAAGATTGCGCAATGCGTGAACTTGAGGAGGAAACCTCTTATCTGGCCGGGCGCCTCGAGAAAATCGCATCGTTCTACACGTCACCGGGTTTTTCCAGTGAAATGCTACATTTGTTTATTGGGACGGATCTTGCCTCCGGAACCGCCCGGCCTGACGATGACGAAAACATAGGAACATATCGCCTGTCGCGTGAGGCTGTTGAGACAATGGTAAAGAACGGCGAAATTCGTGACGCAAAGACACTTCTGGGACTGGCAACAGTCATTTCGAGGGGGCTTTTCTAGTTGACTGAGTTTTACGTTGACTTGCATGTCCATATAGGTTGTGACAGCCTGGGACGTCCGATTAAAGTATCAGGATCAAGAAAACTGACCTTTGAGAACATAGCTAAGGAATGCTTTTACAGAAAAGGCGTGGATATTGTCGGAATTGTGGATGCAGCAGCTCCGGGAGTAATCCATGACATAGAGAGTCTTCTTGATTCAGGCGAAATGATTGAGATTCCAGGCGGCGGAATCGGGTATAAAGATCGCGTTGTTATCCTCTTAGCTTCCGAGGTAGAGACCTCAGAGAAAAATAGAGGGCACTCCCATCACTTGATTCTCCTTAGCACTCTTGACACAGCGAAAGCGTTTTCTCGCAGTCTCCGAAGGTGTGTCTCTAACATATTCTTCAGTACGCCGGTATGCGCAATGCCTGCCAGGGATCTCTATGTTATGGCAATGGATACAGGTGCAATTCCCTTTCCTGCCCACGCCTTTTCCCCGCACAAGAGTATCTATGGAAACTGTGTGAGAAGGCTTGATGACGCATTTCCCGAGGATATCTTAGATTCTCTTCTTGCGATAGAGTTAGGCCTTTCCGCTGATACGGATCTGGCTGATACCATCTCTGAATTGAGGCAGTACACGTTTCTTTCCAATTCTGACGCTCATTCGCTGCCGAAGATTGGGCGGGAATACAATGTCATGCTTCTGGAAAGCGCGTCATTTGATGAGACCATAAAAGCGCTGGCACGGAGAGACGGTAGACGGGTAGTAGCTAACTATGGATTGGATCCGAAGCTTGGGAAGTACCACAGGACCTACTGTCCTCGGTGCGACAGGACATTCCAAAAGGAGACTCCTCCTGTTCTCCGGTGCCCTGAATGTAACAGCGCCTCTGTTGTAAGGGGAGTCCTTGACAGAATAGCAGATATCCGGGATTACCCTGCTCCGGACCACCCTGTGCACAGGCCTCCGTACCGGTACCAGATTCCTTTGGAATTCGTGCCCGGGGTAGGATCCAAGTCTATAGATAAGTTGATCTCCCGGTTCGGAAGTGAAATGGCGGTTCTTCATACAGCACGAGAAGAGGAGTTAGCAGAGGTGGTAGGGAGGAAGGCGGCTCAACTGATCATTGAGGCACGTGAAGGCACCCTGCCTCTTGTTGCAGGTGGGGGAGGACATTATGGCAAGGCCCTCATAGAGAACAGATGAGAGGTTTGTGGTTCCGGAACTGCAAGCATAACACTTATAGAATGGACATACATATGAAAGGAGGTGGTTTGGAGGAGGGGCGGCAATGTTTTCGAAAACAGGGTCAAATCAAGCATTCAGCGATTACATGAGGAAACATATGCCCACATATGCAATTGTCATTATCATGCTTCTGATGGGGGTCATCTTCGGCGCGCTGGCTGTGAAAATCCTTCCGGAAAGTCAGAAGTCCGCACTGGCCGAAGATCTCACAGTCTTTTTCCGCGCCTTTGGCGACACAATGCAAGTGTCTGCTGTTTCTGCCTCGCGACAGGGTTTCTACAGCAATCTCAAGACCGTTTTCATCGGGTGGCTCCTGGGCCTTTCCGTGATAGGCGCCCCGGGAATAGGTATTCTTATGTTCTTACGAGGCTTTATCATCGGATTTACAGTAGGATTTCTTGTCTTGCAAATGGCTGTCAGAGGAGTGCTGCTGGCGTTTGTATCCGTGCTCCCTCAGAACCTATTCATAATTCCTGCGTTGATCTTTTCGTTTGAATCCTCGCTTGCATTTGCAAAAACGGCAATCGAAGACAGATTTAGGAGTAGTCGGGTGCCTCTTTATCCTCAGTTTCTGCTTTCCTGCATCACACTTATGGGTGCTCTTGCCTTGCTAGGCATTGCTTCTATTGTTGAAGGTTTCATAACCCCGGTTTTCATAGAATTGGTTTCGAGGCACATGTAATTGCAGGCCTCAGAAGGTCATGCTATACTGGTAAAAACAGCTCTTCCTGCAGACTAATGGCTCATCAACCAGATTTGCCAGTGTCATGTGTCTGTGCTATGTCTTTTTGGAGGTAGATGAGTTGACGTGGATAGACGAGTTCCTCGCGTATCTTTCTTGTGAGCGAGGCCTTGCCAAAAATACGCTAGAGTCATATGGGAGAGATCTTAGTCAGTTTGAGGGATTTGTCAATGATACCTACGGTATTCAGTTGGAAGATGTGAGTGAAGACATTATTCTGTCGTATGTAAAATTCCTGCGAGATCAAGGAAAAGCAAACTCCAGCATTTCACGATCAATCTCTTCTATCCGCGGGTTTTATGGTTTTACTCACCATGAAGGGTTGATGGAAGATGACCCTGCAACCAATATCGCTTCCCCTAAACAAGAAAAAGTCTTGCCCCAAGTCTTGACCGCACAGGAAGTGACTACTCTCCTAGAAGCCCCGGCAACTAACACCCCACCAGGTATTCGCGACAAAGCCATGCTGGAAACGATGTACGCCACCGGGATGCGTGTATCTGAGTTGGTGTCTCTGGATCTTGGGGATATTGACACTCATATGGGTTATGCCAAGTGCATAGGCAAAGGTTCCAAAGAGAGGATTATCCCTATGGGTGGTGTAGCTTGCCTTTGGGTAGAGACTTACCTCAGGTCAGCAAGGGGACGGATGATGCAGGGTAGAAGAGAGAAGGCTCTCTTTGTGAATTGTCGAGGGAAGAGGCTGACCAGACAGGGGTTTTGGAAAATCATAAAAGGTTATGCAAGGAAATGCGGCATCTCAAAAGACGTGACCCCCCATATTCTCCGTCATTGCTTCGCCACACATCTCTTGGAGAACGGCGCAGACCTGCGGTCTGTCCAAGAAATGTTGGGGCATTCCGATATTGCCACTACAGAGATATATACTCATCTTACTAAAGGAAAGCTAAAAGAGATCTATGACAGAACCCACCCGCGTGCCGGGGGAGAATAGGAGAGGGGTCGACGTGAGAGTCTATGACATTATCTTGAAGAAGCGACGTGGCCATGAGTTGTCGGAGGACGAAATCAACTCAATGATTTCCGGGTATACTGCAGGCGACATCCCGGACTATCAAATGTCCGCTTTTCTAATGGCCGTATTCTTCCAGGGAATGAGCGTACGAGAAACATGTGACCTGACGATGGCAATGGCTCACTCAGGGGAAACCGTAGATCTTTCTCGCATTTGCGGAGTCAAAGTCGATAAGCATAGCACAGGTGGGGTGGGAGACAAGACTACTCTGGTTCTTGCACCGCTTGTGGCCTCCTTGGGGGCCCCTGTGGCAAAGATGTCAGGCCGAGGGTTAGGCCATACCGGTGGCACCCTGGACAAACTGGAATCTATCCCCGGCTTTCGAGTGGACTTGTCCAAGGACGAGTTTATTGAAGCTGTGAATAAAATGGGAATTGCCGTGGTGGGGCAAACCGCTTCCATTGCTCCTGCTGATAAAAAGCTTTACGCACTTCGGGACGTGACTGCTACGGTAGACAGCATACCGCTAATAGCGGGTAGCATATGTAGCAAGAAACTCGCTTGTGGGGCAGATGCCATCGTTTTTGATGTGAAGACCGGCAGAGGCGCGTTCATGAAATCTGAAGATGATGCCCAGCGCCTGGCCAGATTGATGGTGGACATTGTGAGAGGGGCAGGGAGAATGGGTGCAGCTCTGGTCAGTGACATGAGTCAGCCTTTAGGATACGCAGTGGGTAACTCCCTTGAAGTCGCGGAGGCCATTGATACACTGCGAGGGGAAGGGCCGGAAGATCTCCGTGAACTCTGCTTATCCTTAGGGTCGCTCATGCTTGTCCTCGGGGGCAAGGCCAAAAACGCTGAGGAGGCCAGACGAGACCTGATAAATGCCTTGGAGACCGGCGCTGCTTTGAGCAAGTTCGCTGACCTTGTATTCGCTCAAGGCGGTGATGTGAAGGTCATTGACGCACCTGATACCGTTCTTCCGTCCGCCAGGTGCCTGGAGGCGGTTCCAAGTGCCGGGTCAGGCTACATAAGCGAAATTGATGCAGAGAAGATCGGAGTTGCTTCCATGATCCTGGGCGCAGGACGTAGAACAAAAGACGACACGATAGACCCTGCGGCAGGCATCATAATCCTCAAGAAAGTCGGAGACAGGGTGGAGCAGGGTGAGCCTTTGGTAATGCTCCACACGAACGCTTGGGATACGCTGGAGCCTGCTGCCCAGCTGGTGATGTCATCGTACAAGATATCCCAGGATAAACACGATATTCCTCAGCTTATCAAACACGTTATACAGGACTGAGGGAGCAGCTTTAAGTCTTTTCAGACTCCCTTTTTCGCACGGGTGGGGTATATCGCCCCACCCGTGTGAATATGTACGTGTACAGATGTGAATCTAGTGCGTGCTATGACAGGGAGGAAGTAAAAGTGGGCAAGAGAAGTGTCGTAGCAAGGACATTCCTTGCCGGCATCAGCGTCATTTTGATCCTTGTGTTTCTTGTCACCGGACCGTACGGATGGGCGCAGGTAGAGGCCCAGCAGCCTTCCATTGCGGCGAGTATTCCTATTACTGCTGAGTCAGCTTTGCTTATGGAGTCGACAACGGGAAAGATCCTCTTTGAGAAGAACCCGGACAAACCGCTTCCTCCTGCCAGTGTCACAAAGATTATGACAATGCTCTTGGTTATGGAGAAAATCGACCAGGGCAAAGCCTCTTTCAGTGATATGGTGGTTACCAGTGAGAGAGCGATGAAAATGGGAGGCTCTCAAATCTGGTTGGAAGTCGGAGAGGAAATGTCCTTAGAAGAGCTTATGAAGTCTATTGCTATCGTCTCGGCAAATGATTCCAGTGTCGCAGTGGCGGAGCATATTGCCGGCAGTGAAGAAGCCTTTGTTGACATGATGAATAAGCGCGGACAGGAACTGGGGATGACAGGGACCAATTTCGTAAACGCCTCAGGTTTGCCGGATCCAAACCACTATTCGACTGCAAGGGATATCGCCCTTATGTCCAGGGCATTGCTGCGTTATCCGAAGGTGCATGAATGGTTTACAACTTGGATTGACTATGTGCGTGACGGAAAGAACATCCTTGTGAACACAAACCGTCTCATAAAGTCGTATGAAGGTGTTGACGGGCTTAAGACGGGTTTCACTGAAGACGCAGGCTATTGTCTTGCAGCGACTGCAAAGAAAGACAGCCTGAGATTGATTTCGGTCGTGCTTAAGGTCTCTGACTCAACCACACGCTTCAAAGAAGCATCAGCCCTTCTCGACTTTGGATTCAGGCACTTTACCGGGGTTGAGTTGGCAAGAGAAGGCCAGGTTGTCGATGTAGTGGAAGTCACTCGAGGAGTAGTGGATCGCGTGGATGCAATTTGCCTGGACCCGTTGGTTGCAGTAGTGCCCAGGGGAGAAGAAGATAATGTAAGAAGCGAGATAGCGCTGGCGAAGAAGGTTGACGCGCCAGTGGTAAAGGGCCAAAAGATCGGCGAAATGTATGCCTTGGCTGAAGATGGTTCAATCATAGGTAGAATTGCGTTGGTAGCTTCAGAGGACGTAAAGAGCGGCAATATCTTCACGGTGGTATTCCGCATCACCCGGAACCTGCTCCGTGCTTTGTTTAAGGTCAAGTAGATCACCATGAGTAATCCCCGGTTCCAGAAAGTGTACGTACCGTGCCTTTCCACAGCCCTCTGGGCTGTTTTTCTTTTTCGTAAGTCTTGGAAGGACTAATTAAGGGGCCGGAGAATAGAAATGAGACGGCAAAACAGGAGGAGGATTGTGAATGAAGATTGACGTCAGGGTCATTGGCCGTGTTCTGGTTGTCGATATCCTCGGGGAGCTCGACTTGAATACGGCACCGAGCTTCCGTGACGTAGTTGAAGAGCAGCTCGACGCGAATCCTGATATAAATGACATCCTTCTTGTAATGCGTTATGTTACTTTCATTGACAGCTCAGGGTTGGGAGTGATTCTGGGCAGGTACAAAAGGCTCAGACCTCATGGTGGGAATGTCATAGTGGCAGCCCCCTCGCCACAAGCGCGAAAAGCCCTTGAATTGTCGGGCTTGGCTGGCATCATACCTATTTGTGACACCGAAGATGAAGCCTGGGCCAAGGCTGTGGGGGTGTAACGTATGATTACGGAAAACTACGTAACCCTGGAATTTCCTGCGGTTCCTGAGAATGTGGAATTTGCCAGAACGGTGGTTGCGTGTTTTGCGTCGCAAATTGACTCATTTACCTTAGAGGAAATCGATGATGTCAAATTGGTAGTGTCAGAAGCCGTATCCAACACCGTGCTCCACAGTTATGGTGTTTCTCGAGGTATTGTTCGGCTGTCTGCAGTGAGAAACGGTGATGTGCTTCGTGTTACAATCGAAGACTTCGGGAAGGGCATAGCCGACGTAGAACAGGCAAAGGAGCCTGCCTTCACTACGGACCCGGACAGGATGGGTATGGGATTCACAATAATGGAGGCGTTGTCAGATGAACTCCATGTGTCTTCCGTCCCAGGAGAAGGGGTCAAGGTTGAGATAAGAAAGTCACCTCGTGGGACGGCGAAGTCCAGTGAAGAACCGGAGACTTGATCAAATCCAGTTTCCTGCTCTGCCCCTTCTCACTAATGAAGAGGTGCATGAGTTAAAACGACGCATTCGTGCAGGCGATGGAGATGCCCGCGAAGAATTGGTCTCGAGAAATCTACGCCTGGTAATGAGTCTGGTAAACAGGTTCTCCTATGAGGCGGATGAGAAGGAAGACTTGTTCCAGGTAGGTTGTATCGGACTTTTGAGAGCAACTGACCGATTTGACGAATCATGCGGGACTCGCTTCTCTACGTATGCCGTGCCGGTTATCCTCGGTACAATTCGGGAGCATCTTCGTTCCGGAGGTAGGCTCAAGATTGGAAGAACACTTCGGGACAAAGCTGTCAGAGTTGAAGAAGCACTACGTATTCTAAGGAGCGAATTAGGGCGAGAGCCGGACATTGATGAAATTGCCGGAAAGACAGGACTGCATAATCAAGAAATAGTTGAGGCCCAAGATGTCCTAAGGCCTATTGTGTCTCTTTCTGAACCTCGTTCCTCCGACGATTCCCTCTGCACTGAAGATAGAATTGCCTCTCTTTCCTTCACTGACGACCAAATAGAGTCTATTGCGCTTCAGCAGGCTATGGCAAACTTGACTCCTACTGAACGAGTGATAATAGAGATGAGATTTTTCCATGACTTGAAGCAGATGCAAGTTGCTGAACGACTTGGCATTTCCCAGCCGCAAGTCAGCAAGATCGAGAAAAGCGCGCTGAAACGCCTACGACAAGAACTGGATGAAGAGAATTAAACCCCTATTACATGCGCATAATTAGAGAAGAGAAAGGGGGCACAGCCTGTGTCAGTAGTTAAAGTCGTGGAATTACTGGGTGAGTCAACGACAAGCTGGGAGCATGCGATACAGGAGGCTGTCAGCGCAGCATCCAAGACCCTCCGGAATATTACAGGTGTCGAAGTGTTGAATATGACCGCGTCCATAGAAGACGGCAAGATTACGAAATACAAAGCTAATGTAAACGTGGCTTTCTCTGTAGACGGTACCTAGTCGAGGTATGTGTCGGATGCATATGTATAAGGGGGCATAGGTGCAGGTGCCGTCTGAAAAAGCCAGAAAGCAGATGACAAAGATGCCTGAGACTACCCAGGCAGCCCAGGAGACAAAGCGCAGGCAAGAGGTTTATCAGCAACTAGTGGCTGAAAGGAAGCCAAAGCCTCCGTACCTCCGGCATTTCCTCGTCGCATTTGTGACAGGCGGCGCAGTCTGTGCATTAGGCCAATTTGTCTTAGGCATCTTCATAGGGCGAGGACTGGACATCAACGCAGCGTCCGCTCCTACCCTCGCAATCATGATTCTACTGGGTATAGTCTTGACTGCATTGGGGATCTATGATGAATTTGCTGAGTTTGCCGGGGCAGGGGCTGCAGTGCCTATTACAGGGTTCGCTAACACGATCGCTGCTTCTGCCATGGACTTTAAGCATGAAGGTTGGGTTTTGGGAATGGGGGCCAAGATGTTTATCATTGCAGGCCCTGTTATTGTGTACGGCATCCTAAGTGGAGTATTTGCAGCTTTCATAAAGTACATCACTCGGTTATAGACGGAAGGGAATTGCGGCGCTGTGGCGTCAAAGAAGATCGGCAAAGCGACTGTCAAGTTTACGAATCCACCGATAATTGCCGGGATAGGCACTATAGTAGGGCCTATGGAAGGCCGCGGGCCTCTTGCCCGGGACTTTGACGTGGTACTGCCTGATATGGCCTTTGGGGAGAAGACTGCGGAAAGAAGTGAGCGTAAACTCCTGGAGCAGGCTGCCCAGATTGCCATAGAACGCTCAGGCATTGATAAAGACATGATAGATTACTACATTGCCGGGGATCTCTTGAATCAGATTATTTCTGCCAGCTTCTCCGCAAGGCAACTGGCAATACCTTTTATAGGAGTGTACGGGGCGTGCTCCACATGTGCTATGGGAACAGCCTTCGGAGGCATGATCCTTGACGGTGGGTTCGCAGATTATGTTCTGGTGGCATGCTCAAGCCATTATCAAACAGCGGAGCGCCAGTTTCGGTACCCAATAGAGCTGAATATTCAACATAAGGCTACGTCTCAGTACACTGTGACAGGCGCCGGCGCCTTGGTCCTTGCATCTTCCGGGAACGGGCCAAGGGTTACTTGGGCTACCACCGGCAGAGTGATAGACCTTGGGGTCAAAGATCCATACAACTTAGGCGCTGCTATGGCGCCGGCTGCTTGCGACACACTTCTGAGGCATGTAGCTGACACCGGATTCTCTCCTGACGTGTATGACCTGATTCTCACAGGAGATCTCGGCAGTCTTGGATCCGAGCTCTTTACAGAGCTCGCAAAAGACGCAGGCTGTGATGTAGGGAGCAATCACAAAGATTGCGGTGTAATGATTTTCGACACAAAGACTCAACGAGTGGGGTCAGGGGCAAGTGGGTGCGCATGTGCGGCAGTTGTTACGTTTGGCCATGTATTGAAAGAGATGGAGAGAGGAAACCTGAAGAAGATCCTACTGATAGCCACCGGTGCCTTGCTGAGCCCGTTAACCTTTCAGCAGGGAGAGAGTATTCCCGGTGTAGGCCATGCTATTGTAATCGAGTTGTAGAAAGAAGGTTTAACCTGTGGACTACATTATCGCGTTTCTCGTCGGAGGATTCATCTGCGGTATAGGCCAGTTAATACTGGACTTGACAACTCTCACACCCGGACACGTGCTCGTATTGCTTACAGTCATAGGTGCTCTTGCAGGTGGTTTTGGACTTTACCAGCCTTTTCTCTCATTTGCAAAAGCAGGTGCATTGGTGCCGGTTACCGGATTCGGGGCGTCCATTGCCAAGGGATCTCTGTTGGAGGCGGAGAGAACCGGTATTATCGGCTTGTTTACAGGGGCATTTGAGTTCACAGGGCAAGGCCTGGCAGTAGCCGTTTTCTTCAGCGCCATCGCTGCCCTCTTCTTCAGTCCACGGTCCTAGGTATGGCACGTAAGGAAGGTGTCAATCCTCTGTGAAAGAGACTATAGGGTTTCCTCGGGCGCTCTTGTATTATTACTACTATCCGGCGTGGAGGGCCTTTTTTGAATCCCTTGGCCAGACTTGCGAGGTCTCAGGCAAGACCACGAAGGCGGTGATAGACTCAGGGATTAAGGTTACAGTAGACGAGGCGTGCTTGCCTGTAAAAGCCTTTCATGGCCATGTGCTGAGCCTGTCCGGCGTATGTGACAGGGTGTTCGTTCCGAGGCTGGTCTCAGTTGAGAGAAAGGCTTATATATGCCCAAAGTTGATGGGCCTTCCGGACATGGTAAGACACAACTGTAAAGGTATCCGGCAAATAATCGACCCCTGCATTGACATGAGCCGTAACTCGCGGGCATATGTAAGAGAGCTCTATGCCACAGGTAGGCTATTCACACGGAATCCACTGAAGATATCTGTTGCAAGGCGAAAGGCAAAGCAAGCATATGACGTGTTTGTCCGGCTACTCCAGGCAGGACTTACGCCAATTGATGCAATGGATAGAGAGAACCGGTGTTATCCAAATCATTTTCAGGATTCCGGGATATTCAATGATTCCGTGTCAGGAAGGGACAAGGACGTTCGGTCCCCGATCATCGGCGTTCTGGGCCATCCTTATATCATTTATGATTCATTTCTAGGAATGAACGTTCTAGACAGGCTCAACCTGATGGGCGCAAGAGTAGTGACAATGGACATGCTACAGCGTACAGTTGTTGAACAGGCGGCAGCAAAGTCCCAAAAGAGGGTATTCTGGACCATCGGTAGGCAGTTGCTCGGGGCCGGTTACTACTTTCTCGCGCCGGGAACTGTCGATGGTTGCCTCCAAATGAGTGCCTTCGCTTGCGGACCTGACTCGTTCATCGCTGAGCTGCTGCAACAAGAATCTGCAAGGAGTCGGCGCAAGGTACCGTTTATGACGATCGTGGTTGATGAACACACAGGAGAAGCCGGTGTCCTAACCAGGCTAGAGGCTTTTATGGATATTGTGGCGAGGTCAATGCTAAGGTGAAACTGACCTTTGCGCGTCTTGGTAATTTTCACATCGCGGCGAAAGCTCTTTTTGAAGCATTGGGAATTGACGTGGTGTTGCCTCCGCCTCCTACTAAACGCACAATGTCCCTGGGTTCCCTCAACTCTCCTGAATTCGCTTGTCTTCCTCTGAAAATGAATATTGGAAACTACTTGGAAGCATTGGAGAAAGGGGCAGATACCATTGTAATGGTTGGTGGCATAGGTCCGTGCCGCCTTGGATTATACGGCGAAGTCCAAAGGCAAATCCTAGAAGGACTCGGATGCGATTTCAAGATGATTGTGGTGGAGCCCCCGCAAGGGAGGCTGGACCGCCTTTTTCGGCAGTTGTTTGAGATTACAGGACCGCAGCGCATTCCACAGTATATTAAAGCCCTGCATCTGGGCTGGAGCAAACTCGCAGCCATAGACTCTATGGAGAAACTTGCCCTCAAGCGTCGTCCGTTTGAGGAGTCAAAAGGTGATATCTCATTTGCTTATGAAGAGACTCTAAGGTGCATAGATAAGGCGCGTAGTCCGAAAGAGGTAGCATCTGCCGTGGAGAACGGACAAAGAGCAATAAAGTCCGTCTGCAAGAAGACAGACGGGAATAAGCCGCGCATCGGTATTGTGGGAGAAGTTTTCATGGTTCTCGAACCTTTCGTCAACTGTGAGATTGAGAAGCACTTAGGAGAGATGGGGGTCGTAGTACACAGGTCCATTTATCTCAGTGACTGGGTAGTGGAGCATGTAGTAAAGGATGCGTTTCGCATTCTGCGAAAATCCAAGCTTCCATATGAACTGGCTAAGCCGTATTTGTGTCACTTCGTCGGTGGGCATGGCGTAGAAACCATAGCGTCTACCGTAGACTATGCCAGGCAGGGGCTGGACGGGGTAATCCAGGTAGCTCCGTTTACGTGTATGCCGGAGATCATAGCTCAAGATCTGTTGCCTACAGTCTCAAGGGATCTGGGCATTCCTGTAATGACCCTTGTTCTGGACGAGCATTCGTCCGGCACCGGGGTGTTGACGCGTCTTGAAGCTTTTGTTGACTTGGTCAGAATGTCACAGCGCCAAAGGAGGTGACTTCCGGTGGCAGGCTCAGGATATCTGGGAGTGGATGTCGGTTCTGTCAGTACTAACTTAGTCCTGATAGATGACAGAGGAGTCCTACAGGAGAAGATCTACCTGAGGACTCAGGGAGATCCGATAAGCGCTGTGAAGGAAGGGATGAGACATCTTGAGGCTGTCGCAGGGGACATTGAAATCCTCGGAGTCGGAACATCAGGCAGCGGACGGAAGCTGGCAGGAGTCATCCTTGGCGCTGATTGCGTGAAGAATGAGATTACCGCTCATGCAGTAGCTGCCAATCGCCGGGTGCCAGGGGTGCAGACAGTAATTGAAATCGGCGGCCAAGATTCAAAAATCATTATTCTCAGGCAAGGGATTGTTATTGATTTTGCCATGAATACCGTATGTGCGGCAGGCACAGGCTCTTTCTTGGAGCAACAGGCTGCCAGGCTGGGTATTGCCATAGATCAATTTGGCAAACTTGCGCTCGGGGCGGTAACCCCAGTAAGAATTGCAGGTAGATGTGCGGTGTTTGCCGAGTCAGATATGATACACAAGCAGCAAATGGGGCACAGGATTGAAGACATAATTTCCGGCTTATGTGAGGCGCTTGTCCGCAACTACTTGAATAATGTCGCAAAAGGAAAAACCATTGAACCGCCTGTGGTTTTCCAAGGCGGCGTTGCAGCCAATGCCGGGATGAAAGCTGCTTTTGAGAAGGAGCTAGGCACACAAGTTGTCATTCCTGAACATTATGATATGATGGGTGCCTTAGGCGCTGCGCTAATGGCTATAGAGGAAAAAAACAGGAAAGACGGGCAATCTGCGTTTCGCGGATTTGCTGCACTCAATAGGGACTACGCTACCCGGACTTTTGAATGTAAGGGCTGCCCGAATCTTTGTGAAATCGTAGATATTACCATGGACAATGAGACTATTGCCCAATGGGGTTCCAGATGCGGAAGAACGAACTATCTTGACCGCAGGTAGCTTGCATGCTATTATGTGAAACAAGCTATCCCTTGGATTAGGATGGAATTGACGGCACAGGCAAGATAGACTAAGACTAACACCAAGAGACACAAACTTGCGGACAGTGGGGACAGGTCCGCTGTTTTCGGATGGGAGAGGCTGAATTGGAGCTACATGGATCTATGCAGATTACCGGTGACGGGGAGCTAGAGATAGGCGGTTGCCGTATTACGCGCCTTGCAAGGGACTTCGGCACTCCCCTTCACATTATGGACGAAGAGATGATGCGGTCTAACTGCCGAGACATAAGGACGTCGCTTCATCAACACTATCCTAAAGTTTTCGTGGCATACGCAAGCAAGGCTTTCTGTACTCTTGCCATGTGCAGACTCATCCACGAAGAGTCGTTAGGCCTTGATGTGTGTTCCGGGGGAGAACTTTTCACAGCCCTTGAGGCCGGCATTCCTCCGGAAAATATCCTGTTTCATGGCAACTGTAAAACGCCGAGAGAAATAGAAATGGGAGTCAGGGTAGGCATAGGAAGATTCATCGTGGATAACCTCGATGAGCTTGACTTGCTTTCTGAGATATCGCGCAAGTTCAGGAGAAGGGCGCATGTTCAGATTCGTCTCAACCCCGGGGTGGAAGCACATACGCATCACTATATACAGACAGGCCTTATAGATTCCAAGTTTGGTCTTGGAATAACAGACGGGCAGGCTATGAAAGCTGTAGAACGAGTCCTGGGTTCAGAATACCTGGTCCTCGAAGGAGTCCATAGCCACATAGGGTCTCAAATACTTACCGTAGAGCCTTACGTGTTGGCAACTCAAGTTGTCATGAGCTTTGTCGGAGATGTGAAAGAGAAATACGGGTACAGTCTGCGTGAGGTAAATCTCGGAGGCGGATTCGGTGTCAGGTACAAGGCTGCTGATACTGGGTTTTCCCTGGATGAATACGCTGAAAGAGTATCCCGGGTCGTTCGTGAGTCATGTCATATCCAACGCCTGGATCTTCCGTGTATCATGGTGGAACCCGGTCGTTATATCGTAGGTGAAGCAGGGACCACACTATATACTGTCTGTGGAATCAAGGATATCCCCGGAGTGCGAAAATACGTCATGGTAGACGGTGGCATGTCGGAAAATCCCAGAGTCACTTTGTATCAGGCAGAGTACGAGGCGATTTTGGCTAACAGAGCCTTGGAAGAATCTACTGAGACAGTTTCGATAGCAGGGAAGCATTGTGAAGAAGGGGATATGTTGATTGTTGATGCCAAGATGCCACAGGCTAAACCCGGTGATACACTGGCGATTCTTACTACCGGAGCTTACCATTATTCCATGGCGAGTAATTACAACAGGTATCCCAGGCCGGCAGTGATATTTGTCAGGGCAGGTTTGGCTGATGTTGTTGTAGAAAGAGAGAGCTACGCGAATCTTTTGGCAAGAGACAGGATACCTGCACGGTTGGTGCAAACCGATGCAAGGGACATTGGTCCTCATTTACCTGCAGCGGGTAACCCAGGCTAGGATAGTTCGTGCGGCTGTAGTTTTGAGGCCGCTGAACATTCACGCCCGCCCGCAGCGCCAAATAGTGCGGAGGGAGATACATGCCTAACTTGTCATCTATGCTTTTGACTTTGCCCATAGTCTTGTTGTCACTTACAGTTCATGAGTTTGCTCACGCTGCGACTGCCAACTTTCTGGGAGATCCTACACCTCGTTGGGAGGGCCGTCTGACGCTTAATCCTTTGGCTCATTTGGATGTTTTCGGCACTCTGACACTGATAATCACCAGGAGATTTGGTTGGGCAAAACCTGTCCCGGTAAATCCTGCGTATTTCAAGGATTGGCGGCAGGGAATGGCTCTGGTGGGGGTGGCAGGCCCTCTTTCCAATGTGGTCTTGGCTTTTATATTCGCGCTTCCGTATAGACTAGGCATACGCATGCCTTATTACCTTGATCTCATTGCGTACTTTGCCATTCTCATAAATCTGGGCCTTGCATCATTTAATCTCATTCCGATACCGCCTCTGGACGGGTCAAGGTTACTCCTTGTATTCTTGAGAGGGAAGAACCTTTACATTTATCAGCAACTCGAACAGTATGGTCAGTTTATCCTGCTCCTTTTAATTTTTACAGGGGCTACGTCCGTGATAATGCTACCTATCATGAGATTCTTGGCCTTCCTCATTACAGGCCTGAGAATGTTTTAGACAAGGAGAGATAGATCCATGTCGAAACCAAGAATATTTAGTGGCATGAGGCCTACCGGAAGACTCCACCTGGGGAACCTCTTAGGTGCCCTTGACAACTGGGTTAGACTGCAAGATGAGTATGATTGTGTCTTTGCAGTCGTGGATTGGCATGCCCTTACTACAGGATATGAAGATACCGGCGAGATTCAGGAGAATACGAGAAATATGGTTATCGATTACTTGTCTGCCGGAATAGATCCTGAAAAGAGCTTGGTAATCAAGCAGTCTGATGTTAAGCAGCATGCTGAGTTATCCCTTCTGTTATCCATGATTACGCCCCTTTCGTGGCTGGAAAGGTGCCCTACTTACAAGGAGCAACTCAGGGAGTTGGAAGGCAGGGAGATTATGACCCACGGATTCTTGGGGTACCCTGTGCTTATGGCAGCCGACATTCTGGTATACAAGGCAAAGGTTGTGCCTGTAGGGGAAGATCAGTTGCCCCACATAGAGCTTGCAAGGGAAATTGCGAGACGCTTTAATTTTCTCTATCAACCTGTGTTCCCGGAACCGCAAGAACGTCTCAATGAGGTTGTCTTGCTTCCCGGCACTGATGGAAGGAAGATGAGCAAGAGCTACCGAAACATCATTGAGATATCGGCAAGCGCTGAAGAAGTCAAGAGCATCGTAGCAAACATGGTTACAGACCCTCAAAGGATACGCAGGCGAGACCCTGGTAACCCTGATGTATGTTCTGTATATGCATTTCATGGAGTCTTTTCTAAACTCGGTATTGAGGATATTCGAGAGGGATGCCGAAGTGCAGGTATAGGCTGTGTTGATTGTAAGCGGAAATTGGCCGACGCGCTCAATGAGTATTTAGAGCCGATTCGCAAGAGAAGAGAAGCTATCCTGAAGAACCCCGGGATTATTGATGAAGTCTTGGAGCAAGGAGCAAAGAAGGCCGCGGTTATTGCAGAGAGCACTCTCTCTGAGGTTAGGCAGGCGATGAGGATTTGAAGGATGCGCCCAATGAGCGCCTACAACCTATCAGGACCCTGGAAGAACTGGCGCGTGCCCTCGAGAGGGGAGATGAGGATCCTTCGCAAGTCTCCGCTCGGAATGCTCTCGAGGAGGCAATGTCAGAGATAGAACGTGTCATGGGGAAACCGGACCTGGATTACATCGGAGATTTTCTTTCTGCTGCCGGTGCCGTAATAAGGGCAAAGGCAGAGAAGCTGCTACCCCCTGAAGAACATGATACCTGTGAAACTCGGGACACCGGTGAGAGTGAAGAAGAATCCTCATTATCCGACCAGGAGAGAGAATTATCCAACGAAGCGCTTTTGGCGCACCTCATGGAATACCGGGTGTTTCAGGATGCAGTTGAGGAATTGGCCAGGCGCGATACAGCCTGGCGCGGTGTATTTCCGAGAGGCCGTCAGATAGAAGCAAAGGATGATCTGCCTCTCCCATCCAATGAAATAGGCCTTTCGCATCTTCTCTCCGCTCTAAAGGATATTCTTGAAGATGCGCCTCGTGAAGAGTTTCCTCACGTCCCCCAAGACGAGCTTTTCCTCGAAAGAGGTATGGACCACATCCGCTCGTGTATTCGAGAAAAAACAAAAGTAGGTTTCGTCGAACTTTTCGCAAAGCCCGTCACCCGCTCTAGCGTGATAGGGGTTTTTCTTGCTCTTCTTGAGCTGATTCGCCTCAAGGAGGTAGTCGTTGAGCAGGATCGGCATTTCGGTGAGATCATGATAGCCTTTGTGCCGGGGGGATCAGCCCATGAATTACAGTGAGGCAAGGGCGATAGTTGAGGCATTGATCTTCGCGTCACCCGGTCCGATTTCTCAAAAACGCATTGCGGAGCTGATGGATTTGGCTCCTCGAACAATAGAATCTATAGTGAAAGACATCCAGGATAAATACAGGCGAGACAAATCAGGCATCCAAATAGTCTTCGTAGCAGGTGGTTATGAGATGACCACCAGGCCTGAGTTCGCTGACTTTGTGTCCAAACTCAACATAGAAGTCAGACAGAGCTTGTCACGCCCCGCCTTGGAGACACTGGCCATAATCGCGTATAGACAACCAATTACCAGGCCGGAATTGGAAAATGTCCGAGGTGTCAGAGTAGACAGTGTTCTCAATACACTTATGGAGCGACGGCTGATTCGCGTGTCCGGCAGAAAGAAAGCGCCTGGCAGTCCTGCATTGTATTCCACTACATCAACATTCCTTCAATGGTTTGGCCTCTCATCTCTCCATGAGCTTCCTCCTCTTGAGCAAGCCTCAGGTTCACTCCTTCCGAATATTGGGTTCTGAGTAGGGAAGAATATCCTTATGATTTATCGGAGTGAGAGTATTGTATGAAATGGATTGTTTTGTTTCTCACTCTCAGTGTAGCAGCATTGCTTCTGGCTGTGTTCTCTACACCTGTACATGTCCGCATACAGCTTGCCCTCAATCGAAGGGAGACATTTGCCAGAGTCAGCTTCGGGATCATACGCGGATTGATATGGTTCACTGTTTACAGTGCTCATAACACGGTAGAGTCAGAAGAACGCGATCCGGGAAAACTGCTAATCAAATCCCTCGAGGACCTCATCAGGCATCCTGAAAACGCTTATAGGCTCCTTATCCGATTCATTGATAGGACTGGTAAGAGCAGGCGTCGACCAGATGTGCCTGAAGATACCCGAGGAAAGCCTGAGACCCCAAGGGATAGGTTTGCAAGGCCCATAATCATCCAGGCTCTCAAGAGGGGCCTGACCCTGCTCCGTTTTCGACTCAGGCTGGTCTTCGGTGCAGGGGATGCGGCGACGACAGGTATTACATTGGGACTAATTTACGCTCTGTTTGGCACCGCCCTGGGTGTCTTTTCTGAAAGACTCCGATTTGCCGACAACCTGCCGGAAATCACCATCGTCCCCTGTTACAATGAAGTCTGTATTGACATGGAGCTTGACAGTATTGTTGTATCCAGGCCGGGCCATATTGTTTTCCCAGGGGTCTTTGGGCAAGACTAGCGGTAGGCCCGGCGTTGTTTGAAAGGAGAAATGCACATGGCAGATCACCCAATTGATGTCTTGATGAGGACAACCATGGACAACATAAAGGAAATGATTGACGTCAATACAATCCTAGGAGATCCAGTCGAGACTTCGGACGGAACTGTAATACTGCCTGTATCCCGAGTATTCGTAGGGTTTGCAGCAGGCGGCAGTGAGTTTCCAACTTTGAAGGATGGACAAGAGGCGAAAGCGAAGTCGGATGCGACGACCTCAGACGGGGCGGGGTTCCCGTTTGGGGGAGGCGCAGGCGCAGGCCTGACCATCTCACCGGTGGCATTTCTTGTGGTCAGTAAGGGCCAGGTCAGGGTCATGCCGGTAGAGGGCATTGGTCCGTTGGAGAAACTGATTGACTTTGTGCCGTCCTTCTTGGCTAAGGGAGCTCCGGGAGAGACACAGAGTACAGGGAATGTCGTCTGTAAGCCAAATGTACAGGCGGATGCTCACTGACATTGCCGAGCCTTGCCAATGTCAGGTTGCAATGGCATGAATAATGTCGTAAGATCGTCTGGAACATAAGGTTACCATTGGTGGCATTCTTGGCCAATGGATAAGGCCCTGGTGGGAGATGGTATAATGCGGCAGTTTGCAGTTATTGGCCTGGGGAAGTTCGGCGCCAGTGTTGCTTGTACTCTGGAAAGACTGGGACATCAAGTATTGGCAGTCGATATCGACGAGGATAAGGTTCAGCGGGTAGCTGACGAAGTTACCCATGCTGTTCAGGCAGATGCGACAGATGAAGACATTCTCAGGGCACTTGGTATCCGCAATTTCGACACGGTTATAGTCACCATCGGCCATGATGTGTTGTCCAGCATACTTACATGCTTAATCCTTAAGGACCTGGGTGTGGGTTACGTTGTGGGAAAAGCCACTGACGAACTCCACGGCAAGTTGCTTGAGAAGCTCGGGGTAGAGAAAGTGGTTTACCCTGAACGGGACATGGGCGCAAGATTGGCCGCCACCCTTACGTATTCAAATATCCTTGAGATTATTGAACTCTCCCCGGATTACGGTGTCGCGGAGATCGTGGCTTCCTCGGAACTCATTGGTAGGACGCTTCGCGAGTTGAATCTGCGCGCCAAATTCGGTGTGAACATTGTTGCAATTCGTGGAGCTGACAACGAGGTCAAAGTATCGCCCGGGCCTGATGACCTTATTGAGAAAGGTGATGTCTTGTTAGCTCTTGGCACTACAGAGAGTCTGGGCAGACTAGAGATCTTGAAGTAGTGTTGTCTTGATTGGTGGTTTTTTTCAGTGGAGAGGCTTCAGAAGATTCTTGCAAACGCAGGCGTTGCTTCACGTAGGGCCAGCGCAGAAATGATCAAGGAAGGTCGCGTTGCTGTTGACGGCGAAGTCATACTCGAGCCGGGCGCGAAATTCAATCCCTCCGCATGTGAGATAAGAGTTGACGGTAAAGCTGTCAATGCTCACGAAAAGAAAATATATATCATGCTCAATAAACCTAAAGGGTACATCTCCACAGTCCATGATCCCAGGGGGCGAAGAACAATACTGGATCTTGTTCCAAATGTGGGCACACGGCTTTTCCCTGTAGGCAGACTTGACCGGGATACTGAGGGATTGCTCCTCTTGACAAACGACGGCCATGCGACTCATGTCTTGACCCATCCCAGATTCGGAATATACAAGACGTATCTGGCAGTTGTCAACGGTGTGCCCGATGAAGACAGGTTGAATCTATTGCGTAACGGGGTGAGATTGCTGTCAGGGCATATATCGTCCCCGGCAGGTGTAAGACTGATTGCGGTATCCGAAGACTGCGCTTTAGTGGAAATCAAGATTGGGGAAGGCAGGAAACGCCAGGTTCGTGAGATGTTTGATTCTGTCGGGCATCCGGTCAGAAGCCTCACAAGGACTCATCTTGGTGAACTTGATATCGGAGATTTGAAAGTCGGTTCATGGAGATACCTTACTGCAGCAGAAGAGGACTGGATCCGGAACATGGCGGCAAGGTCGGGAGAAGGGGTAGAGTCTTGCGAAAGGACATCATAGTAGTAGGTGCCGGGCCTGCAGGTTTGATGGCTGCAGGAAGGGCTGCATCGCTAGGGGCGACTGTGGCTCTTCTGGAGAAAAACAGCCGGCCGGGCAGGAAGCTCCTTATTACGGGGAAAGGCAGATGCAACTTTACTAATGATACAGACGTGGACGGACTGATAGCCGGTATTCCGGGTAACGGAAAGTTTCTGTATTCAGCTTTCTCACGATTCGACTCTTATGACCTCCGGGAATTCTTTCGGGAACTTGGGGTGGAGAGCAAAACAGAAAGAGGCAAAAGGGTGTTTCCTGCGTCAGGGATATCCAAAGATGTGCTGCGAGCTCTTGTGACGTACATAACGAGGAGTGGCGCGAGGCTGCAGCTTAACTCCAGGGTACATAAAGTCGTTGTCTCAGACAAGAGAGTGCAGGGAGTCGTATTTGCCACAGGTAATGGCGAAAATGAGTTTATGCAGTGTGACGCAGTGGTAATTGCTACAGGGGGAATTACCTATGCTGCTACAGGTTCTACAGGTGATGGCTTCAGAATAGCAAAAGAGCTTGGACACACTATCGTCCAACCCAGAGCGTCTTTGATCCCGCTGGAGACGGTTGAGTCATGGCCACGGGAGGTGGCAGGGTTGACCTTACGCAATGTGCAAGCAACATTGACGGTAGACGGGCGTAAGGTCGGGTCGGAATTCGGCGAGATGCTGTTTACTCACTTCGGGGTCTCCGGTCCTATCATCTTATCTTTGTCACGGGCAGCTGCGTCCGCCATGGTTCATGGAAATCCAAAAATTGCGCTGGCAATCGACATGAAACCTGCACTCTCCTATGAGCAGTTAGACGCCAGAATCCTGCGGGATTTTAAGAAACACGGAGGGCAAACCGTACTAAATTCCCTGGTTGATCTTATGCCTCGACATTTAGTCGACATAGTCTTGCAGGAGGCGGGTGTATCCGCCTCGAAACACATATCTCAGGTAACCAGGGAGGAACGACTTCTAATAGGCAAGACTCTGAAGGAGCTTACATTGCACATAGCGGGATTAAGGCCGGACGATGAGGGGATTGTCACCGCAGGTGGGGTAGACGTAGATGAAATTGATCCTCGCAGAATGGAATCCAAACTGATCCAGGGATTGTGCTTTGCAGGAGAAGTAATGGACATTGATGGCATGACCGGTGGTTTCAACTTGCAGGCTGCTTTTTCCACAGGTTATCTTTCAGGGCAAAGCTGGGCTGAAGGAAGGTAGTGAACGGCTGTATGGGTTCAGCGTTTGGTGAAGGCAGCGAAGATGTGGATAGACTGCTACGTTTCCTTGAGAAGGTGTTCGGCATAGCATTGTGCCTGTTTCTGACCTTGACAATCTTAGGGCAGGTTATTCTTGGCACACCGGAAGGAAGATTCGGCTTTAGTAGAGTGGAACGCCTGGAGGGTATTAGGCTGAATGTGGATACTCTCGGCGAACAGAATTCCCACTGAGTGTCTTGCGAGGTACATGCGCCAGGTATATTAGGGGGAGATTTATCAAGGGAGAAGAGGAATCTGTAATGTATACGTCGAATAGCATAGAAGCGAGAAAAAGCAATAAAGGTCCGGTTATCGCGATTGACGGGCCGGCAGGCGCAGGCAAGAGCACAGTAGCAAAGGCTGTTGCAAGAATATTCGGGTTGGCTTATGTCAGTACAGGTCTGGTTTACCGAGCTCTGACCCTCAAAGCAATACGCCTGGGAGTGGATGTCCAAGAAGCTGAGTTCATAGTCACATTGGCTGAGAACACTGAAGTTGCTGTTGTGCCCGATGGCGGAGAGTGTCGTGTTCTCCTTGACGGCGAAGATGTGACAGCGGAATTGACATGCCCTGAAGTAGGTGCTTGTGTGTCGCAAGTAGCCAAGATTCCTAAAGTAAGGGCAGCCCTTTTGGATATCCAACGAGCCATAGCCAACAGGGGCTGTGTAGTGATGGACGGAAGAGATATCGGAACAGTTGTTGTACCTGATGCGGATGTGAAGATATTCCTTGTGGCAGATCTTGATGAGCGCGTGCGAAGACGGGTTATTCAGGCCCGTGAGCGAGGATATGACGTGGTGGAAGAGACTATTATCAGAGAAATAATGAATAGAGATAAGATTGACAGCGGGCGAAAAGTAGCCCCCCTTAAACCCGCGCCTGATTCTATTACCATTGACACCACAGGAAAAACCCCTGAAGAAACCATTATGGAAGTGGCAGGTGTCATTTACGAAATACTTAGTGACAATGGGATCAAAAATGCTTCAGGAGGCAAGGGAGACACGCCTTGTTTTACATGATTATTAGGGCAATTCTCAGATTTGTCATGAGAATTGCCTTTCGCATGCAAGTAGAAGGTAAGGATAACGTTCCAAGTCAGGGAGGAGTAATCCTGGCTGCGAACCATTTAAGTATGCTAGATCCCATAGTGGTAGGGTGCGCAATAGACCGGCCTGTTCGATTCATGGCAAAACGTGAGCTGTTTGATAATCCTCTTCTTAGGATGTTAGCTCGTAGTCTGGGTGCTTTCCCCGTGCGCCGCGGAAAAGATGACAAGGACGCATTCCGCCGAGCTCTCGAAGTGTTGAGAAACGACGAAGTTTTAGGAATATTTCCTGAAGGGACTAGAAGTCTCGATGGCAGATTGCAAAGAGCGTATTCCGGGGCAGCGGTTTTGGCAGAGAAAACCGATGCTTATCTGGTGCCTGTAGGAATTATTGGCACAGGCAATGTAATGCGAAAAGGCGCTGCCTTTCCTAAAGCGGGACGTATTAGTGTGAAATTCGGTAAGCCCATTATTCCGGCTGAGGTGTGCTCGGTGATTCCAATGAACCAGCCTTGCTTCAAGCCGAGAGAAGCCATCACAACTCTTATGATGGAAGAGATAGAGAGGCTGGTCATGAGCTTTTAGGAACCCTCAGGTTAAGTTTAGTGTGATGTTGGGAGATAATAGGGAAGAAGGTAGAACGGGTATTGCAGGTTGCAATTGGTGAACACAGCGGGTTTTGCTTTGGGGTTAAGAGAGCGGTTGAAATAGCTGAAAAAGCAGGCAGTCAAGGTATAGCGTTCACCCTCGGCCCCTTGGTTCATAATCCTCAGGTCGTCGCCAAGTTGAGAAAAATAGGGGTTATCCCGGTATCAGATTTGAACGAAATCTCAGATGGTTGTATGATAGTGCCGTCGCACGGACTACCACGTGACGTCATTGATGAAGCGTATACACGAGGGCTAAGGGTTGTCCATGCTACCTGTCCGTATGTCAGGTGCGCACAAGAGCGGGCCGCTGAGTTGAACCGTAACGGTTATCAGGTGTTCATAGTTGGTGACGAAGGACACAAAGAAGTAGTTGGTCTGTTAGGTTGGGCCGGAGATAATGCAAGAGTAGTCATGACCGGTGAAGATGTAACATCCGGTTCTGTCGAGCCCAAGGTCGGTGTTGTTTGTCAGACCACCCAGACAGTCGAGGCTTTTCGCCAGGTTCTCGCTGCCCATGCCTTGAGGGCGAAAGAGCTTGTGGCCTACAATACGATATGTAATGCTACTTGGAAAAGGCAGGAGGCTGCGCGCAAGTTGGCACGATCAGTTGATGCCGTGGTCGTGGTCGGCGGGCGGGCCAGCGCGAATACAAGAAGGCTTGTAGAAATCTGTGAAGCGGAAGGCGCTAAGGTCTACTGGGTGGAAGGGCCGGAAGACCTGAATACCCTGGACTTTTCAGGACTCGAAAGGGTGGGACTAACGGCGGGGGCATCGACGCCGAATTGGGTTATCGAGGAGGTCGTTGAGAGGATGAGCGTACCGGATGAAGGGAAGATAAGTGAGTTGGGGGTAACAGAGATTACTGAGAGCAAAAGTGTTGACGAAATCGAAACTGTTGAGGTAAGCGAAGACCAAATGGAGGAAATTCCCGAGGATTCACTGGAATGTGCTGATAACGAGAGGGAAGATGAAGAGCTTCCACAAGAAGATTCCGAGACTTCAGAGGTGGACCAAGAAGAGCCTACAACTTCACAGGTGGAAGAAGAGCCGGATGCTATAGGACCTGAAGGGGAGGAGCAAGAGACTGTTGATATGTCGCTCCAGCCGGCACTTGTGGAGGGCGACATAGTGGAAGGCACTGTTGTCGCAGTCGAACCCGAGCGGGTCCTTGTCGATATTGGACTTAAATCCGAAGGTGTAGTGCCAAGGAATGAGATCTCCAGAAGGCAGGTCCAGTCATGTGAAGGTATAGTCAATGTAGGTGACAGGATAGAAGTCTTAATCGAGAAACTGGAAGCCGGCGGAGGCGAGCCTCTTCTGTCCAAGCGGAAGGCTGATATTGACAGGGCGTGGGATGCAATATTTGACGCTCTTGATAACGAAGCCATAGTCGAAGGCGAAGTTACCGATGTAGTCAAAGGCGGTATCGTTGTAGACGTTGGCCTGAGGGGCTTTGTTCCGGCTTCACATGCCAGCATCCGTCCTATTCAGGATCTCGGCCAGCTTCGAGGGGAGACCCTCCGAATGAAGGTTCTGGAAGCGGACAGGGACAAGAAGAATGTGGTTCTTTCCGCACGGCAGGTGCAAGAAGAGGAACTGGCTGAAGCCAGGACACATGTACTCGAGTCTTTGAACGAAGGCATAATCGTGGAAGGCATTGTCAGGCGTGTCGTTAATTTCGGCGCTTTTGTCGACATAGGCGACGGAGTGGAAGGCCTTCTGCATGTTTCAGACATGGCCTGGACCAGAACGGAAGATCCCCGAGACGTAGTCTCGGAGGGAGAACGAATAAGAGTTAAGGTGCTGGCTGTAGACAGGGAGCGTGAACGAATTTCATTGGGTCTAAAGCAAACCCTTCCGGATCCATGGGATGACGTAACCACGAGGTACCCAGTAGGTAGTATTGTCAAAGGAACAGTCACCAAGACAGTTGACTTTGGTGCTTTCGTGCAGCTGGAGCCTGGAATTGAAGGCCTTGTGCACATCTCCCAATTAGCTGATAGAAGAGTTGAGAAACCTGATGAAGTGGTCAGCCCCGGGGATGAGATATCCGTAAAGGTTATCAGCGTAAGGCCGAGAGACCATCGTATCGGGCTAAGCCTGAAAGAGGCCCAGTCTGACGAGGAGAAGAACGTCTATAAGAAGTATGCCGATAAGTCGGATAGTCAAGGACTCACAATTGGTGATGTCTTTGGTGATATCCTTAAGAACTCACAAGAATAGCAAAGTGCGTCTACTCTGAGACGCATGTCGATTGAAAGAGGCTTGAATACCGGTTCACACAGGGCCGATGGTTAAGAAACCATCGGCTTTCCCATTTCTCTAAGGAATAACCCTTCTAAGATAGGGAAAAGCTATTTTCCAGGGTGTGGAAGAGAAGCTGTTTCCACGGACGAAGGGGGCTTTAGCATGACAGTAGGACTTATTCTGCTGCTTGCAGTAAGTGTTGTGGTTTTTCTCGGGCTTGCCCACAGGGTTCTCGATCGCATGCACCTTAATGACAAACAAGCCTTGGTCGCTGTTTTGTTGATTCTTGTCGGCGGCTTTGTTGATATTCCCATATATCGCGGTCTTTGGACAATTAGCCTGAATCTTGGAGGCTCTGTAATCCCTGTGATTATTTCAATATACGTATTAAGCCGCGCTGATACCCCGTCTGAGACCAGACGAGGCATTCTCTCCGCAGTAGCAACAGGGGCGGCACTGGTAGCCATATCAAAGGTATTCACGTTCGAAGAAGGCAGGACCATAATTGACTCCATATACGTTTTCGGACTGGTAGCAGGAGTGATAGCGTACTTACTCGGTAGATCCAGGCGTGCGGCGTTTGCAGGCGCAGTGTTAGGCGTTGTGCTCTTGGATATTGCCCATCTCGTGGAAGTAGTAATCAGGCGGATGCCGTCTACTGTAAACCTAGGCGGTGCCGGAGCATTTGACGCAGTAGTAATTGCCGGTATCATCGCCGTAGGCCTTGCGGAGATATTCGGGGAAACCATGGAACGACTACAAGGGGGGCACATGCCTGACAGCAAAGGCAGAGCGGACAAGGTCCCGGAACCTGTAAGCCGTGAAACGGAAACACTGGCCGAAGAGTCTGAGGAATAAGCGGGGGTATGAATATATGACCTGCATTAGGCATGAATGTCATCGCAGTTGGAGAAGTTGCCTCTCACGCACAGCTCCCCTCATCATTGCTGTTGTTACTCTGGTCTTTGGTTTTCTGTTGCAAGGGGCTGCATTTGCCGAACATGAACTAAGTGATGGTTACTATACTCTTGTTGATGAAGCTGACAATGAAATCTTCCATACTGCGATTGTGCTCCTTCCCGGCGACGTGTTTATTGATGAAGATAACAGCACTTATGAAGTTGTCACAATTGACGGGCAAACAGCTCGCGCACGACTTAGCAAAGCAGCTACACTGGATAACAGAGAAGAGGCTACCGGAGGAAGTACGGTGTCTCAGTTGTCCGGCATCGTAGAGAGTATCAGTAGGAGCATCAGTCAACTGTTTCTTGCCGGACAGCAGCAAACAGGCAAGACAGTCGTGCTCTACAATACACATAGCGATGAATCCTATGCACCTTCAAGCGGCACGTCCACAAAGGATTGGGGTGATGTCTACAAGGTTGCTGCTGCGTTTGAGCAGGCTCTCAAGAAACACGGCCTTGATGTGGTAAGGTCTACTGATAATCATAATCCTCATGACGGCGGAGCATATACCCGTTCAAGGCGTACTTTGGCCCGGTTGCTGAAGGAACGACCTGTTGCTGCATTTGACATTCACAGGGATGCTGTTCCTCCCGAAGTCTATAGGGCCACTGTGCAAGGGGAGGACGTGACCCGGATAACACTGGTCATAGGTCAGCAAAACCAGACCAGAGGGCAGAATCTTACCTTCGCAAAGAAGCTGAAATCAGCTGCTGATTCCAAGGCTCCAGGCCTTATCAAGGGGATTCTGTGGGCGCAGGGGAATTACAATCAAGATATGTTACCAAGGGCCTCATTAATGGAAGTAGGTGCACACACCAATAACCTGGAAGAAGCGGAAAGGGCTGTAGGGATCTTTGCATCTGCAGTTGTGCCCATAATATTGTCAGCCGAATCTGCAAGCGGTCTTCAACAAGGCTCTCCCGGCAGATCCTTAGCATGGATTGTAGGCATAATCATTGTGGGCAGTGTATGCTATGTTCTAATCAACTCTAGGAGACGCCAGCGACAGTGAAGCAAGGAGCATCTCTATAACCTCCATTGCTCTATTTGGGCAGGTAATGTGGGGTCAAGGACGACAGTGAAGGTAATATATTATTGTTACGGCAGCTCGCACTCTTCGGTGGTAGCAGCAGCTATCCATCTTGGAAACCTACCTGCCTGCACCATACCATGCTTTCAAGACATCATGACATTGCCCTATTATGATAAGGCGACCACGGATGGCCTTGGTACCTGTACGTATATGGGGACTGATGATGCCGGATGCGACGTCTACATCCTCGGCACAGGGCCGGCAAGAAGGATTGTAAGACGTGCGGTGGAGAGCATATTTGAAATTTGCGGAGTGTCAAGAGACTCATATATGCTTGTGGATACCTTGACATCAATAGGAGCAGTTACGAAGATAGGGGGGTTCCTCTCGAGGAGAATGGGCCTTACGCGAATTGGCAGGCCAATGACTATTTGGGGCATACGGAAAGCTTATCCTCAGCTTGCATCTATTGTCGCAGAAGTCAAATCAGACCCGCGATACATTGAAAGAAGGAAAAGGAGCCTGTCAACACTGAGTTGACGATAACATGGTAATCGCTCCACACCGCTTCGTGACATGCCTCGCGGTGCAGTTGACACCGGATCTTCGGTATGGTACACTAAACCCGTTCTTGTGCAGCGTGTGAAAAGGGAGGAACCAATGGTGAACAGTAAGAGCTCGCTAAGAGTAGTCGTTATCATTGTAGTTGTAGGCCTTTTGATAATTGGGGCTTTATGGACTTATAATGACCTGAAAGCCGTTGCCAGAGTGAACTCAACAAACATCACGTGGAAGCAATTTAATGATGCTTTGAAGAAGCAAAGCGGCAACCAGATGCTAGCCGGGTTGTTGCGTGAAGAACTCATTAGGCAAGGGGCAAAGCAGTCCAATATCACAGTCACCGACGAAGATGTTCAATCTGAACTGGACAGGCTGGCGGATCAATTCGGGTCTACAGTCGGCCTTGAACAAGTCTTATCCC
>DUVA01000104.1 GCA_012841305.1 Bacillota bacterium
CCACAGCTTCCCCCATAAGCCTGAATTTCAACATCGGATAGATAGTAGCCCCGTCGCTGAAGCCTCGTGAACCCAGACCTACTTCCAGATTAGGGATGACTCCTGCACTTATGTACACGCAATCAGTAAGACCCAGTCGACTATACCCTATAGCGAAGCTACCCTGTCCCAGAGTGTCAGCGGACGGCGCCAGCAAAAGCCCGCTCTTGCCCGACTGAGATGTGGCTGCAAAGGCCAACTGAGACACACTGACAATCAGTGCCAGTATTATACTTGCAATAGTCGCCAGACTTGATGTGGTGATCTTTCTTCCCATAAAACAATCCTCCTTTAATAACGCTCAGGAGGATTATTCTTCAACACACCCTTGTTTTCCTACATTAACCTCGACATGATTTACTTACACATTCATCCAAAAAGCTCCTGCATTTGATCTCACATACCGCGCTCTATCTCGGCAATCCTTCTTTCCAGTTCGCGTAATCTCTCCAAAACCTCCGGCAGCTTTCGGGATGCAGCTTCCATCTTAAGCTGTTCCTTGTGGGGACGAGCCGGCCTGCCTGACACAAAAGAACCCGGTGGCAGATTCGTAGATACCAGTGTCAAGCCTGCCACAGTACTGCCAGGTCCAATCTTAACATGGTCCCTTATACCTACCTGCCCTGCAATGACTGACCCTTCCCCGATCTCGCTGGATCCGCCTATCCCGGTCTGTGCCACTACAATGCAGTTTTCCCCGATTCTAACGTTGTGTCCTACCTGAACCAGATTATCTATTTTTGTGCCTTTGCCGATGATTGTAGCACCCATTGTACCTCTGTCGATACACGTGTTTGCTCCGATCTCAACATCGTCCTCGATTATGACAGTCCCTGTCTGGGGGATCTTATGATGCTTGTTTTCAGAAGTCACAAAGCCGAACCCGTCAGATCCGATTATTACTCCTCCGTGGATAATAACGCCCCTTCCAATAGACACTCGCTCTCGTATTACCACATTAGGATAGATTACGGTTCCTTGGCCAATCTTCGTGTCCTCCCCTACATAAACACCGGGATACAAAACCACTCCTTCCCCCAAGACCACGCGGGCTTCAATCGTTACATTAGAACCTATCCGAGCTCCCTTACCTATTACCGCGGTTTCATGCACAATGCTCTCTTTGTGAACCCCCTCAGGGGGACAAGGGATATGAGGCGCAAATACCTCGAGCGTCCTTGCAAAAGCAAGTCTTGGGTTATCCACGAGTATACCGGATTTTCCCTGAAGACTGTCTCCGTGTTTCGCTATAACAGCGCCTGCATCACCCTTAACGGCAATATCAAGGATTTTAGGGTTTTCTGCAAAGGTGATATCATACACACCTGCATTTTCCACAGGCGCTACCCCCATAATACGAAACCGGGCGTTCCCTACCGGAACACCCCCAACGAGCTTCGCCAATTCCGCAAGCGTTATCTCTTTACCCATATTGACACTCTCTCACTCGTAATTTCGGATAATCCGGATGATATCAAACGTCATATCAATCGCGAAAGACTTGGCTTCTCCGGCTTTGGAGTCATCCTCAACCAGTTCTATATCAGTACCCATCCTATCCCTGAGGACCGACACTGCGCTGTGTATATCCTTCTTGATACAGTCTTCTGTCGCGTCTCGACTTGCACTAAGTTCGCCAAGCTCCTGGGTGAACTGAGCCTCTCTGGCCTTGAATTCCTGGGATATCTCGGCACGCCTCGTTGAAAGCTCAATTAACCCTCGCCTGGAGACCCTATCTTGCCTCATCTCAAGATCATTAGCACTTACAGGCAGTGTGTCAGAGAACAAGCCTTCAACTTCCTTAGCCACTCTTTCTCGTTCCTCTTGAAGTTGGGAATCTACCCAATTAGCTTGTTCTTCTCTATAGCGTGCGAGGTTCTCTTCATCCTTAGCAGTTTCCCTGGCTTCATACAGCACGTAAATATCATCTTGTTCTCTCCGCTTAGCATCAAGTTTTGCCTCGACTTCATCTGTGAGGCACCTGAGCTCCTCTTCGAGAGCATTCCGCTCATCATCCGGCAACTCCAGGATCTGTAATTTCATTTGTATGTTTATGATAGTAAGATAGCTTTCCTTGACCACCCTGTCTCGAAACTTGTCAAATTCGTTGTTAAGACGAGCCTGCTCTGCGTAAAGCCTGTCTTCCAAGCGCGCCTGAAGCTCCATTCGCTTGGCCTCTATGCGCGCTTCAGCTTCCTCTATGAGAGATGTTTCCATCAAGGCGAGCCTGGACTCTAATGCGCCGGAATACTCAGCCAGCTTGAAACCCTCGTCAGGATCCATCAGAACTTGCCCATCTAAAACCTGTCCTGCCGCATCTATGCACTTCAACACGTCTTCTTCAGTGAGACCTGACGCGTCCACACAACTCCGCCACCGACTTTTACATGTCTCTATCTCTCGCTCAATACGGACTAATTCAATCCACAAGGGATGCTTCTTCATTACTTGATCCAGTAAGACATAACCCACCCTGTTGTCTTCCACGATGTCAGTTGCCGGGGTTCCCGACTGATGCTCCACAAGTGTATGCTCATTAGTCCTACCGACATCACTATGGACAATGTCTAAATGTTCCAGGCTGAGCAAGTCTGTTCCTGCATGAGAACCTTGATTGCTTGCTTCTTCGGACATGATGTCTTGCGAAAAAGGCGCTGCCTCATGAGATAAAGAAATGTCGGCTAACTCATGGATCTTGAAATCTGCTGAAGCAGGCAGTGAGAGAGTGGGGGCCCCTCTGTTAATGACGAGGGGCCTTATAGGTTCAAGCTGGTTTTGATAATCAATAAGGTACTGAGTCCTATGAGGAACAGAGGTATCACCGGGTAGTGAAACCTCTTGTGTTGCCGGAAGCGTGACTGCCATGGCAGCCAGGACTCCGACAAGTCCAATTGTCACACCGTACGCTAACCGCTTCATCAGTATCCCGCCAAAGCTCGGCATTCAAACTAGCCCGGGCGACTTGCCTGTTATTTCACCCCGAGCTTCTTCAAAACAGGATCAGTAAGATCCCTACCTCCGGTGACAACAATCGGTATGGACATTGGTACAGATTGCGTACCGACAATACTTTCGCTCTTGTCGCGGATAGGCACAAGCGCCTCGAACTCTACTCGCTGGCTGAGAACAATAGAGCAACCTTCGCTCTTGGCAACTTCTTCGATAGTCTTTTGAATCTTGTCCTGGAAAGGTTTATTCAACTCTATTTGCTTCTCGGTCAATTTCATCTCGAGCTCCATAAGTTTCTTCCGCTTGCTTTCGTCGTCAAGCCCTTCAGCTTGAGACTCGTATTCCTTCTGAAGTTTCTGGGCAAAGCCTTCGTAATCCTTCTGTGCTTTTGTATACTCAGACGAGCCTTCCACTGCCGCAATTATCTTTGACGAGTACACGAATCCAACCGGGCCTGCCCCGTTTGCAGCTCTAAGACTCTTATCTCCGATTAGGCTTACAACAACTGCCACAGCGGCAATAATGACGACCAGTAAACCCAGAAGCTTTGTTTGGGATTTTGACATTCCTGCACTTCCTTTCACCAACACTAACACTTCGACTGGAAACTGAAGGGAGCGTGTCCCTTATAATACGCCAATTATATCAATGGTATCATATAGCCGCAAGGACTTTCCAGGGTCTCATCTTTACTGCATTAGCTTCTTTCAGGATTTCCTAGAACATTTGGCCAAAACTGAGGTAGGCCTGGCCTCCTTGCTTACCAAACCCATAGTCAACCCGGAGCATCCCTATAGGAGTCTCGACTCTGACTCCAAGACCTGCACCTGTTGAAAGACCTGCTGCATTGATCTGCTGTTCCTTTAGCCATGTGGTACCTGTATCCACGAACACCACGCCCTGCACACCCTTGAATATCCGGAACCTGTATTCTGCGTTGGCAAGCAGCATGTTGTCACCGTAATATTCACCGTAGTCATACCCGCGCAGTGTTTCAGCGCCGCCGAGACGATACTGCTCATGCAGTGGAAGCTCTCCTGTAGATAACCCGCCTGACAGCCTGATTGCAAGCACCTGATCAGGCCTGACTTCCCGATACCCGCTGCATTCTCCTTGGAACTTCGAAAATGTGTAGCTTCCGCCAAGGAGTCCGCCTGCGGTTTCTGCAGAAGCTCGCCAGTAGAGCCCCTTAGTCGGGTTCATGTAGTGGTCTCTTGTATCACCTGTGAGCGACAGTGTAAGGCTTCTTGTATCACCGCTGGGGTTCTGTCCTGGTATCCATGCCCACCCTGCTTCTGTCTTGCCTTCTTGAGGCATGGGAATAAGACTTGTCCCGTCAATCCTGAGGGATAAAGACAGCCTCAAATCCTGCTTCAGCGGCCTTCCTATAGATATGTTTCCGCCTCTCCTAAGCTCATTATATCTAATTTCAGCGGGAGGAGTCCCTTCCTTCCATTGAAATTTTTCATCGTCCCACTTCCTTGTCACTGTCTGATGGCGGTTATAGAGGTTAATACCGAATGAAGTCTGCTTCGCGTCAATCCACGGGTCATAGAAACCCAGAGTGTAAGAACTGCGGCCCTTTCCAAACTGCCAATTAACGTTTACAGTCTGAAGCCTGCCGAGGAAGTTGGATTCAGTGACCTCGATATACCCAATAAACTTCTCAGCGCTGCTGTACCCTGCGCCTATCCCTGCACTGCCTGTCCTGGCTTCCTTCAAAACATAGGTGACTATGTAAGCGTCGTCATCGTCAGCTACGTCCAACTTTATGTCAATACTCTCAAAAATCCCGAGGTTCACGAGCTTTCGCTGGTCCTCACGGAGCTTGTTGACGTCAAGTAATTCACCGGGCTTCACCGTGATATATCTTCGCACCACGTAATCCTTAGT
Organism: Bacillota bacterium; assembly: GCA_012841305.1. Taxonomy (GTDB): domain Bacteria; phylum Bacillota; class SHA-98; order UBA4971; family UBA4971; genus UBA4971. Next base: position 4,882 of record DUVA01000104.1, read on the forward strand.
CTTCTTGTGCCCCTCAATCCTGACATCTGCCACACGGAGCTCTACGAGTTCTATCGTGACATCTCCCTGTTCCGTGATGTTTACGTCTTTGATCTTGGCAGAGTAGCCTTCGTTATAATAGTACTTGAGAATTCGTTCCAGATCGCCGTTGAGCTTCTTCAAGTTGAGAATCTCCCCCGGCCGTACACTCATCAACAGATCAAGCTTGTCCCGGCTGACTGCCTCGTTACCCTTGAAGTTGATAGAAGTGATCTTCGGGTTTTCTACAACCTCGTATACAAGCCTTATTCCTCCCACCTGAGAATAAAACCTTGCTGCCACGTCAAAAAACAACCCGGTCTCACTAATTGCCTCAAGGTCTGATCTCACTGCCTCCTCTGTCAGTAGATCTCCGGGTCTCACCTGAACAGCTTCGATAACCATTTCCTCGGAGACACTCTGAAGCCCCTCAACTTCCACTGAGATGACTTTCTCACCTGTGGGCACTTGCGCCACAGCACAGGGAGCAAGCAGACCGGCGAAAGCTAAGATCATAGCTGCAACCAGCGCTACCGGAATGAATTGCGCGCGGATATTCTTGGCACTTGACTGGATTTGCCCGGATAATAGGTTCACAATTGTCCCTCCTTATTCGACACAGGCATGTATTCACTTACGTATAGTTCTAACGGTTCTATTTGAATCATGTTCCGATAAAATTCGAGAACAACATGGGTATCCTCTTCTACCCACCTCACGTAAATCCTTCCCATCTACGCATCCAAATATTGATGGTACCAGCAAACAGTCCCAGTTTCTCTAGGTGGGTTACCACCAATCTCTGACGCAAACAATAGTGTCACGCCTAAGTATGAGTTCATTAGTTTTCGCCGGTTTTCCCAGGTCTTGGGTGGCCCCGCACGGTACGTAAACTTTCTGGAACCGGCTATTACTTATGGTGATCTACCTAGAACCTGAGCCTGGCTTCGATACCAAAGACCTTCTCTCCCTTTTCGTCAAAAGTCCCTGTAAATATTACACCTGGACGGTAAAAATAATCAAATCTCAAAAGTCCGTATGATTCAGGACCCAATGGTTTCTCGTAACTGAGATAGAGGCTGTCTATGAGATATTTGCCGACTTTCAGAGTCAGCTGATTAGAAGTGCCTCTCTGTAGCCTGAACTCGTCTAAAGCCAGAAGATCCTCAAATACTCTCCCAATTCCTCCTGATACCTGCAGACGAAGTTCCTGCTCAAAGATTTTGGTTATTTCCTCTTTGAACGCTCCTTCAACATCCCCGCCAAGTATCTTCGTCACTGCACCGGGGTAGTTTAGCAACGCCAGGATCTCGTCACGGGTCAAAGGAGGGCTTGACGATAACTCCAAAGCCAAATCATCAGGCAAGACCCCACGAAGCCCGATGAATATTCTCGCCTGGCCTGAGCTGGTTTCGGCTTCCACTTCGATTCTGGGCATGATGCCTTGCTTCTCAGCAAACTCAGCCGAGGCTTGCCGTACGGTAAACTCATTTCCGAAGTACGCAAACCAACCTCTCCGAGCTTCCATTCTACCTGACAATTGTGGCTGCTTGAAAGTGCCGCCAATCTTCAAAGATCCTGATGCTGGGATGTCCATGATCTTGGTTCTGAGACGTAGATCCCCTTCAGTATCTATAGTCAAGGCTAAATCCGCATCAAATGAAACGCCCCCCTCAAAAGACCATGTGTCCGGGGACATTATCGCTTTTACAAGCCTGATTCGGCCTGAGATTAGGGGATGACTGACAGGGCCATATACCTTGATATCAGAATTGACAAGACTCCTAAACATGCCTGTATTTACCAGCGCATCCTGGGTTGTGAGCTTCAAATCCAAGCCTAATCCCTCTTGCTGCTCCAGCAACGCTACAGCACCGGATACGTTGACTTTCCCGTCGCCAAGCCGGCACGAAAACCTTTCAATTCTTGCCTGAGTCCCTTCGAACTTGACTTGGCCGTCGATATTTCTGAACACGTCAGTAATAGGGAAGAGCTTTACCGTCCCGTCATTCACCACGGCAGAGCCGTACAGCCTAGGGGATGCAATTGTCCCTGCAACGTGAAGATCGATGTCAGTGTTACCTTCCGCCCACTCAACTTCTTTGTAAAATGCAGAGATAAGCTCAAGCTTTGCATTGGTCATCGTGAGGTTCACGTCCAATTCTTCGCCGGATGCGTAAGCCGTTATCCCAATCGCCTCAAGACTCTCCTTCGGGATAGGGGCCCTGCCATATACAGTGGCTCTGTGACGTCCCTGAAGTATCTCACCGTCTTCAATGATGATTACGCCTTCACTGAACGTCATTCTTGCAGCCAGCAAATCAAAGCCGATCCTGTCCACACTGCCGTTGGCAATTCGAAGGGACAAGGTCACAGACGGGTCATGAAGTTCCCCCTCGGCTTTCACGGCAAGATCTGCATTACCTGTCAATGGGTACTTCCATCCTAATACTGCAGACAAGGCGCTGATATCAAAATGCCTTGCGGAAGCCGTAAGAGAAATCGGCTCACCTGTCCCCAGACTACCGTCAGCCTCGAAGTAGCCACCGCCTGCCTGGAACAACTGTAAGAGCCTCACGTCAACACGATCTCCTAAGATTCCCGCATCAAGTGAGGCGCTTTCAAGGGGAATCCCCCCTACGGATAGGTGACGTGTATCAAGTTGCAGTTCAAGAGCAGGATGGGACAGATCGCCCTTGGCAACGACTTTACCACTAATTCTGCCATCGATGGGGTCTTTCTTTCCGGGGCGCGCAATCCCAAGTGCAGTCTTTGCGTCCAGCTCGTCAACGGTCAGTGTAAGGTTCATAGGGTTCCCCTTATCGAGGCTTATGTTTCCTTCAACTGTGACTTGGCCGGTCCCGTCATGGATTACTGCCCGCCTCACACGTACCTCCCCGTCACCCAATTCCAGATCACACGTTACATCAGGCAGAATCGCATCCATGACCTGTACACTCGTGGCCACAATTCGCCCTTCAGCTTGCGCCTTGTTAACCTCGCCTGTTATCCTTCCGCTAAAACCGGCGCTCCCCCTCTTTATGGGATTATTTCCGAGTTCTACCGGGAGTTTGGATAAATCGAAATCTTGTGCATCGACATCAAGATTAAGTCTGCCATCACGCGTTACATTCCCGGATGCGGTAATTCTAATAGCGCCTATCCCAATACTCAAGTTCTCTACGTTCATGGTATCTCCGGCATATGTAAAACCTGTGGTAGCATCGTCCAGCTTAATACCGGATATCTCGCCTGATGAAAGCCTGGCTTCTCCTTCAGCCTCCGGGTTCTTTGTCGTCCCTCTGACAGCCACTTTCCCGGAAAGCTGCCCTCCTAGGGGAATTTCGCTCATTCCCAAAGTAGATACCAGGTCTGCAACGGGCAGCCCGGTAATAGTCGCTAAAAGATCGAGACCAGGGTATTCCCGGCCTAATTCTATTACTCCTGCAATTTGGCCCGCTGCATCTCCCAAAGCCATCAAGATATTTGAGAGACGTATTGTGTTATCCTTAAAACTGACCCTGCCTGCTGCGGAGTCCAGCCTAATCCCATACATTACAGGATTTAGAAGTTCAGCGAGTCCATCTATGGAAAGCGCCTTGTCCTTGCCGGAGACAGTTCCTACAAAATTTCCGGTGCCTGTAATCTCGTGATAGTCAAATGATTCCCCTAACTTCTGAAGGTTAAGTCCCTTTGCAGCCACCTGTATTTCGAAATCAGCGTTATCATGAACCACGCCCCTTGCAGTCAGGTGCCCGTTGGGGCCTTCTGAGGTCAGTTCGTCAATGATTACTTTACCGTTTTCCGCTCTGAACTCTGCTTTTGCATTGTCAAATGAATAGCTCTTAACATTGCCCGACTCTATGCTGCATAACCCTTGAACACTGTAGAAGCCCTTTTCAGCTTCGAGCACGACCTTGGCATCTAAAACCCCTGAGGTTACAATGTCCTCCCACGCGAAGTAGGATGCTGCTTCTTTTGCCAAGATCCCTCTAATGTCAAGGGACAGCCATGTCCACGGATTCACATCCGGCCCGTCTTCTGCCTTCTTAAGGAGCACAACGCCGTCAGCACCAATCTCTCCACCCATAGTGAGAATTGCAGCATCAGAAAGAGTTATCCCATTGTTGCCATAGCGGAACTTCCCTCTGGCCTCACCGGCTTCAAGTGATTTCCCCCAAACTTCAAAGGAAACATCTGATAACTCGAAATCACCCTCTGTCCAAAGCTCGTCAAGAGATCCGGTAAGATTCACAGAGACTTTTCCCCGCCCTTGTATATCACCTGCGATGTCCAGGTCAAACATTTCTTTGGCACGACTCAATTGGATATCACCAAAGAATGCGTTGATATCAAAATAAGGATTGGCAAGATCAGTGACCGAACCTTTAACCTCTACAGGAGAGTCGCTGAAAATCATTGTCAGCCGGTCTGAGCTTATGCCGTTCCCGAGAAGCTTAACTATGCCTTCAACATTCGAAGCCGGTGATTGTAACTTGGCATGTTCTATCTCCACTCCGGACAATGATACTTGTCCGCTCAAATCCAAATCGGGGTAGAATCCCTTAAACCCGACATCTAACGTGGCATCACCTGATACATTAAGAGGCGCGCCTGCCACAGTGATTTCTCCTAGTTCTTCGAAGGCCAGATGATTGCTTTTCACCCTAATATCTATCTCAGGCTTTTGGCCGAAATGCAAAAGGCCCCGCGCTTCAAACCCGGACTTCCCGAAGTTCCCCGTCATTCCCCTTATATCCAAGGATTCCTGGTCAAAATCCACCTCAGCAGCAATATTATCAAGTCTTGCGCTGATAGCCTCAAGACTTAGGATCCCTTTCGTCACTACAACTTTCCCGCTGTAAGATACGTCACCTGCTCGGGCTCTCTCGAATACCAACTGAGCTACACCGTTTCCGCTGAGCTCTTTGATCCCCGGATAAACCTGACCTGCTGCAAAAGACACATTTAAAATGTCGGCTGTGCCTTTGAACAGAAAAGGGCCCTCCGACTGACTCGCAAACTCAATCGTGCTCTTGGCCTTACCTACTATGCTCTTGACACCGTCTAGGACATCGGACGCACTAAACGAAGCGTCACTCACTATGAGCGTGCCGTCATAAGCCGGAGCTATGCCTGCGCCTCCGGAAAACGCTGCTTCAAGCCGGGCAGCGCCTTCAATGGACTCAATTCCTTTTAGTATTTGACCTGCTTTGAGCGTTCCCCCTGAGATAACCGCATCTCCCTCGAAAGCCCCTACAGCTCTCCCCACACCTTGGAATTTCAAATTCGCAGTTATGTCTCCGTCCAAATAGTCAAACCCTTCAATCCCGTCCTTAAGCATAACCCTGCCGGATGCAAGATTTGCGAATCCCTCATACCTAACCCCTTCGTCGCTGCTTCTGAAAGAAAACTCAGAAGTCACGTTCCCATCCAGGTTCTGAAGCCCCGGATAGATCTTTTCTGTACTGATACTGCCTGAATGTATCTTTGCCTTTCCATCATAGGCGAGGTGGCCGTCACCGGAAGATGAGAACCTTAAGTCAACATCAGCCAGGCCTCGGGCTTCCAATAAACCGGGTACTGCCTCATCTGCCACAAATGCGCCTCTCCTTATCGTGGCTTCCCCGGAGTAACCTGCAAGCTTTGCCCCATGGGCAAGGAAGTGGATCTCTCCTTGTGCGTCACCTGTCAGAGATCTTATAAACCCTTCAATCTCGCCTACCTCTATGGCGCACCCGGCAGTAGATATGACCCCGTCGACAGCCGGCTCTTCTTTGTATTTGCCTTTGAAACCCACAGTGCCTGTAACCGGACCTTCGAGTCTTCGTATACCTCCTGCGATTTCCACAGCTGTAAGATTACCCCGCTCTATATGTCCAGTGCCTTCATACTTCAGAGCGTTGTCTCCTCCACCTCGGAAGCTGACATCGAGTGATCCTTCACCGGAAAAATCCTTTATCCCGCCGGGCGCGTCAGATGCTTCTATAATGACTTGAACGACACTTAGATCCCCGCTGTACATGAGCCCGCCTTCAGAATCTCCCACAACATCCACTTTACCGGAAACCTGCCCCCCGGCCTGTCTTAGCCATGGCAGCCCGCCGCGGATTCCGGCCGCTCCTCCCGTAAGACTAATCTTTGCGCCGTATTCGGCCTTACCCGGTAATTCTCCGCGGAATAGAATGTCTCCGCGAGCTCCCATTTCTGAGATTTGAAGTTCGGCAATTTCAGTTGTACCTGATACCTCTGTCACACCGTCTGTGAGATTAAGCATGCCGTCAAACTTGAAAGTCCCGGGTGACTCGCCTTGGAATTCAACTCTGCCATGTACAGTGCCTTTGGATAATCTGATTTCTCCGTAAGGACGTCCTTCATGGGAAGACCCAACCGGTTGAAGTCTATGGTCCAGAGCTACGTCAGCATCCCGGACATTA
>DUVA01000105.1 GCA_012841305.1 Bacillota bacterium
AAACACTAAGAAGGCCTGAATCCATGTTATCGCCAAGATACTTCACTTTAGATAGGTCACCTTCAATATGGATGTGGATATCCGAGCCGAAGCCGCTGACTCGAGCGTCAAAGAAATCTCCTATCTGAGCCTTCTCATTACCATATAAGAGAGGCAACCCCCGGATTTCTTCCCGAGATTTTCCCCGGAGGACAGCCGGGGTTATCCTTTCCGCCTCAAGAGGCACTTCCGGCAACTCTTTTTGTTCCAGATATACAGTGGGCATCAGACCACCTCACAAGGCATGTACTTCTCTTTTTCCACTGCATAATTCTCAAAAGCTACACTATAGAACTTGCTGAACACGGGACTGAGCCATGGAGTGACATCCCTTCGCTCAGGTAAAGCAGGAATATAGGTCTTTCCGAAAGTCTCAGACACTACCTCTCCTTCTCTCACGACAACCTCGCCGCCCTTCAGAACATATGCAGCCGCTTGAAACATCACCTCAAAATCACTGTTTGGCCTGTAAATGGCGATATCTGCATCAGCGCCAATCCCCAGATGTCCCTTGTTAGCCAGGCCCAGGGTTCTCGCAGGCCCTGCCCGGGTGATTATGGCAATCTCCTCCAACGTGTATTCCCTTGTAAGTTTAGGAAGCTCGCTGGATCCAAGGGCTCGTTTGTTTACTGTCTCGGCTACTTCTTCCCGATAGCTTCGATCCATGAGAAGCCTGATAACCCATGGATACGCAGTAAACGGCCCGCCGTTGGGGTGATCCGTGGTAAGTGAAATCTGCCATGGGTTCTCTATCATCAAGAACAACTCGAGCCCTGCAATCCACTGTATAGCACCGACATAAGTCCTTTTGCGATAAGTGAGGGGCACAATGCCTGATTGGGTTTCCATCTCGATTTCCTTGTTCACCCATCGCTCCTTCGTAAGCGTATGTAAACTGTACTGAAGAGGGGCGTCTGCAGTCATTGTGACTGCAGGACCGAATACGACTTGACCCACATCCATGGTGATATTAGGGTTTCTGTTGACATACTCAGCCAATGCCTTCGCAGAGGACGCAAAAGGCCTGCCCTTCGTAGGCTTGTATGCGCTAAACTGCATGTGAGTGATGTGGAGTCGTCTGCCTTTGGCCAAGGCCATGGTTTCCAAGGCCGTCTCTCCACTGGTGGGCTGTCCTAGGTTATTGCAGTGAAGATGTAGGGCATGGGGCAGACCCAACGCCTCATTCACCTCGATTAACGCATCAATGATTTCGCGGGGAGTGACTCTGTACTCTCGGGTTTCATCATCGAGGCTTCCGACATTGCCCCGCTTTCTCCAGTTTGCGCCTCCTCCGGGATTGACTGCCTTGATACCGTATCCGCCTGACGCCTTGATAAGAAATGCCGCATAGTCCTTTAGTCTCTCGAAGTCCCCTTCCCTGATGAGGCTTAAGACGAAATGGTTATTACCCATAAGGATCAAAGCGCCTTTATCGACAATGGGGATATCGGAGAGCTCTTCATGGACATGGCGGGCTTCAAGGGGGGGAGCCGCTGCTTCTGTAACATACGTGTAACCCATACGCGCATATCGGTACCCAGTCACGAATGTCGATGGAATAACTGAACCTACGCCACTCCTCGTAACTGAGGTGCGCGCCACAGGCTCACTTCGACTGTGCTCAGGACAAATCACGCGGCCCACATTGACTTTAGGGCCTGCAATGTGGGAATGAATATCAACTCCGCCCGGCATCACTACAAGGCCTGTTGCGTCGATCACACGGGCTCCTGGCGCAGGAGGAACGATTTTGCCGTCTGACACGTATATGTCGCCTACTGCCCCCGCTTTCCCGTTCAAAGGATCATAGATAGAACCTCCTTTGACGCAGAGCATTCCGTCACCCCCTTGTCAATGGCAAGCAAGATGTCGTGATCACTTGGGTACTTGGAATCTATCACTTTCCTTAAAGGTAAGGGCACCTGGTCCATCCGGTAACCGGTTCCGGAAGCCGCGACGCCTACAGGCGCGGAAGGCAGAAACACGCGAGCGAGTTTCGCTGTAGCCGAGTAATTTGGGTCTATGACTATTGTCGGGATTTCACTCAAAAAGCTCGCAGCACGGGCAGGCAAGGTTGCTCCAGGATCCGACGCAACAATTAGCGCAGCATCGACTTCCCTGCGGCTAAGGAGATCCGTCACAGTGAACTCGCCCGGGTTATACCGCGGATACCCGCGGCTGAAGTTGATACCGAACGGGTACCCGGTCTGCCACGCCAGGACTGTCTCAGCCCCTGCCACGTTCCCGTGGCCCCGCATAGGAATGACGGCAAAAGCAGTCTTTTCGTTTAAGTCACGCACAAGGGATAGGGCTTGCCGCACATTGTAGTGGGTTCCTTGAGTCATGGTAAGCCCCATTCCGAAGAAGAACCCTCCATACTCAGCGTTTTGCAGAATATTACAGGTAGTTCGAATCTCGTCCCGGCTTATCCCCCCGAAGGCTTCTCCCTCAAGTTCGGCCCCGCCTATGACAGCTCTCAGCGCTGTCAGGACTTGAAAGTCCTCGTTCGGTGCAACCTGCAAGAAAATGTCTGCAGTTCTTGCCGTAGCAGTCCTCCTGACATCTGCGACAATTACCTTACGATTACGCCTACCTTCTTCTATGTGAAGCCCCTTCGCCTGAACTGAATAACGACTGAAGTGCCTGGGATGGGCTTCAACAGGGTTACAGCCCCAGAAAACCACTACATCCGCCCTATTCTTGACCTCACCCAGTGTGCATGTGGGCAAACCTACAAGTTGCTTCGCAACTGTGCCAGGACCGTGACACACTGAAGACGTTGAATCAACGCTTGCCCCCAGAGTCTCTCCTAGCTTCACGGCAGCAGCCTGAGCCTCACTACTTGTGCTGGATAATCCGTATATCAGCGGATGCCTGGCTTTTGCCAATATCTCCACAGCTATGTCCAAAGCCTCGTCGAATCCTGCCTCTTGCCCGTCAATACGAGGAACTTCCCTGTCTATTGGGCCTAGGAATCTCCTCCGGGATATGGCGCAACCGCCTCTCACCTTGGAGATGGCGTTGTCTTCCACCTCTAGTACAATATCGTCGCAGAGAGAGCCACAGAAGGAACAGACAATATTCTCAAATGTCTTCATCTATGACCCCCCTGATTCTACAGGGAATGCCCTTGAAGCCAGGCATACCGCTTCCTTCGGTTGTGTTAAGTGTTAGTCTGTTTGCCGGAAGGCCGTAAGGCACAAAAACGACGTCATCCGGGAGATCGCCCGGACGGCATAGGAATGTTTCCACACCTGAGCCTGTAGATATCTCAACACGATCCCCATGTTTAAGGCCAAGTCTAGCCATGGTTCCGGCGCTTAACTCAACTTGGCTTGTCTCTTCCCTGTACACGTCAGAATCCTTACCTTCTGCAACGCCTATCCCTTGTCTTAAAGTCCGACCGGTGATAAGAATGGCATGGACTTCCTTGATAAAGGCCACCTCCCACGTAATTCCAAAGAGCAGTCTGTAGTAGGAAGCAGGAGGCGCTCGAGACGGTGCCCTTTTATGGGCATGGCCCAGAGCGCCTGTGACTACGTTAGCTCCTACTTGAGGATGTCATGTAAGTGAATATGATGGTTCCCGAGTTTGCCTTCGTAATTGCCTGCAGTAATCTCTGCAATTCCAGGGATACACGCTGCTTTTATCCCGAGTTTCATAGCTTCTTTTACTGACTCCATATCCAAGCCGTTTATGACAATCTCATACACACACGTGACACCTGACGGAACCTCTGTGTCCTCTACCTTGTCACGAATAGTCGGGCAGAGCCTGTGATTGGTTGAAGCAGGTAGGAAGTCATAATTCGCGCCACCGACCTTACTGCCGGAACGGACTACCCCGCGAGGAAATGGAAGTAGCACGCCGGGCACCTTTCGTGCGGCCTCCACAGCTTTTTCAGCAGCGTTGAGACATGCCTTCTTGTCCTTACCCATTATGATGAAGTTTCCTCCGCCTATCCCGTCGGCTACCCCATAGGCGCCTTCAATAGTGAATTCTCCGTCCATCATAGGCACGTTCCAGTAGGTAACTCCATTCTGCTTCTCGCTGTACTCGTACCCGTCTCCGAAGTAACGTAGCATTTCGCCTGTTTCAACCTTGTCGTCACTCTTAAGGCCGTTGAACGCAGATGTAGTAGCGCAAGTCAACACGCACATCCCTACACGCCCAAAGAGTTGGTCGTGGAGCTTCTCCTTATCCAGGGCAAAAATCAGGATGGATACTCCCGGTCTCCCGTCGGGAGTATCCTTAGCCTCTCCTTCAATACCTGCTTCTCCCCCACAACCTATAATCGAAGTGCCCATTCCTACTGCTTCTCTCGCAGCCGCCATCGCCCAGTCGAGGGTATCAGCTGTGACAATCACCCGTGTCCCGAAAAAATCAAAAGCCTCTGCATACGTGTCCTTAATCGGTACGCCATTGATAATCATGAGATCACTCCTTGTAATGGTTTAACAGACTCCTATTGTCCTACGTGGCAAACCTTGGCATCTTTGAATAAGCCCCGGTATTTCACCCCTCTCATCAAATCCCGTGAAACAAGTTAGAGTTGAACCAACACTACACCACAGGAGAGACATGACGAAGCACCCAGTCTTGCTTCTCTTCAAGGGCGTCAAGACACCGACTTCCCGACTCACCCTCAGCAAATACCGTACATATAGGCGCCCCGGCCGGAATCTCCTCGTTAGGATAGGGAATATCACGAATTCCTTTGGTAAACCAGGTTCTTGTGTCCTTCGTCACCAAATCCCACGGGGCGTAAACAATTGCCTTACCCCAGTACGGCCCTGAATACCTTGGATTTTCCTCACGAAGCAGATGGCGCTCGGGCAATCTACCTTCGAAGGATTCTACATGCAGTCTGAAAATGTCAAGTCCGTATACCTTGCGATAGAGCTCCATTGAGGAAGAATAACGTGGATTTACCTCGAGAAATAATACATCCAATTCATCTGTGAGGAGAAAGTCTATACCGTTTACGCCCACCAGACCGCATTCCTTCGTGATTATGGAAACCATCTTCCTCACCTTTTGGAGTGTTTGCTCTCTTGCAGCACCGGAACTGCTTTCAGAGGAAAAGTCTAAAGGTGCAATATTCCCGCGGTAAAGAAAGGGCTTAGCTCCGAATTGCTCCAGTCCGCAAAGCTGTTCACTCAATCCGAGAATCCTGGCATCTGTTCCATTGGCGACAAAAGCTACGGATGCAGGTCGCCCTTGGCAAAACTCCTGTAACATGTAATTAGCAGGCACAGGCTCATCATGAGAAGCCCGGATTATCTTGCTGCCCCCTCCGGAATCAAGCGGCTTACATAACCACTCCCCGGGCGGAGGTGGACTTCTCCAATGGTAGAGAGTCCTCGGGCAACTTACTCCCGCCTTTTGCAGTAGGTGGTGCACTCTCTTGAAATCCCTGGCCGCCTCGACCACAGGGGCGGGATTTCCCAGAAGTCTTTTACGGTTTGCCACATGTCTTATGACTTCCGGTTGGTTTTCTATACCCGAAGTGTAGACCACAGCCTCATAATTGACCCCGTTTTCTTCCATCTTGCACAGGGTTTCGATAAGCCCCTCAGCATTGAAACCTGAGACTTTAAAGTCTCGGCTAAGTGAGTAACTCTTGCCCCATCTTCCCTGATCCATGTCACCGAAGTAATCCAAGGCAAGCACCGAATATCCGGCATTATAACTTAAGGCTGCACATTCAGTGAAACCTCGAGTGCAAAACCCAAACATAAGAAGGTTCACGTGGAATTGCCTCCCAATATTCCTGCTTTATATCAAGCAGATGCAAGTTTCATGCCTGATGGCCCGTGCAAACATTATGCCGACAAATGCCAGATAGAGTGGTTTCTTGACAGTTTTGGATGAAAATGAAAGAGAATACAGAGTATATGAACAGAGGATATTGTTCCGATATGACACATTTTCGGTTATTGACAAGCAAGACGCTTTCCTATGCAAAGCAGGGATTAAGTTGGAAATACGAAAGCCTGTTGATAGCATGTCCCATAATGGGGCATGTATCGTAGTGATACATGTCTCGTAGCAGTGACATATATCGTGTCATTTCATTCGTCTAAGAGGTCGCTTCGCGCAAGGATACAAGGTCAATATCATACTTGTCCAGTTTCCTATATAGAGTCGTCCTCCCTACTCCAAGCCGCTTGGCAGCAGAACTCACGTTGCCCTCAGACAACGCCAAGGCATTCAAAATTGCATTTCGCTCAACTTCCTCGAGGCTCCGTATGTGTCCGTCCGGAGAATACATGTTCATCGGGAAAAGAGAGCCTACGGCTTTTTGCTCCGATGGCCCTGAGATTCTACTCGGAAGATGTCGAAGCTCCAGAGTGCTTCCTTCCAATAAGTGATTAGCCTGCTCAATAACGTTTTCCAGTTCTCTCACATTACCCGGCCAACTGTACCCCATCAGTGCGGTTTCAACATCAGGGGTCATTCCTATCGAGTCAACGCCACGTTGTCCGGCGAACCGTTGCAGGAAGTGCCGAGCCAGAATCAAGACATCTTCACCCCGGTCACGAAGAGGAGGTATGGCCACATTAACGACACTGAGACGATAGTAAAGATCCAGCCTGAAATGGCCTTCCTCAACAAGACGCAAGATATCCTTGTTCGTCGCAGCTATTACCCGGATTTGGACAGGAATCGGCGTATGTCCGCCAACCCTGACAACCTGCTTATCTTGTAATACCCTTAAGAGACTACTCTGAGTCTCTAAGGGAATGTCGCCTATCTCGTCCAAAAACAACGTGCCGCCACTGGCAAGTTCAAACTTACCCGGCCGTCCTCCCCTCCTGGCGCCTGTGAAAGCGCCTTCTTCATATCCAAAGAGTTCACTTTCCACTAAGTCTCTGGGCAAGGCTGCGCTGTTTACAGCGACAAACGGACCGTTCCTGCGCGGGCTGGCGTTATGAGTAGCCTGAGCGAAAAGCTCCTTTCCTGTCCCGCTTTCACCTACCAAAAGCACTGTAGAGTCTGACCTGGCAACACGGCGAGACATCTCAATTCTCTCCAGAAACGTCGGATCTTCCCCGATAAGGTCGGAAAACGTGAACCTGGCCTGCGCTCCTACCATCCGTGTGACAAGACGCTGAACTGACTTCATTTCTCTGCATGTCAAGACAATTCCAAAGACCTGGCCTTGTTGAGAGCAAATCGGCCTGCTGGTAAGAGTCACATGCACCCTGCGATTATTAAGCGTTACAGCAAGTTCCCGGTCACTGAAACCTTCTCTCGCGGTCTTGATGACTTGAAGTAAAGGGAGTGAGTCCCGAAATATCTCGTCTGCTCGTTGACCGATGCAAGCCATTGGTTTTAGTCCGAAGATCCTCCCTGCCACATGATTCATATGAGTGATAATACCGTCAGTGTCTATGGCAATCAGTCCGTCTGACATAGCTTGAACGACAGAGTAAAGCTGTTCTGTTGTACGCTCTAACTCAAGCTGGTTTTCGATTGCTGCTGCAGAGGCCACAACCATCCCTAGGGTATGCACGTGAAAGGCATCCTTGGGACCAACGATTCCCAGAATCCCGAGAAAGATCCGCTCAGGGCTGAAGATAGGTGCAGCAGCACCCGCCAGATGATGATATGCTTTCAAATAGTGTTCATGGCCTATAACCTGACATGGCTTTTTCTCATCAATCACAAGGCTGATGGCGTTCGTGCCTTGGTGTTGTTCGCTCCATAATGTGCCTATTTCAAGAGTTGCTGTGGAAATAGGCGATTGTCCGGACTCCCCTGTTGCCGAAACCACGCAACCCTTGGAATCGCCTAGAAACACAGGCCAGCCAGAAGACACAAAAGAAGCAATCCTATCCATAAAGGGGCGTGCAACCCGCGCCATTGAGAGCGAGGATTTCAGCCCGCTCTCCAACTCTTTGCCTGTGAGCCGCACTGGAGCAGGCTTCTGGTTTGAGTCCATGCCGTTCTTACGGCATCGCTCCCATGAGGCGGCCACTGCCGCCCTTACCGTATCCTGTTGTGAAAGCTCATCCATATCCGTCAGTCTTCCCTTTCTGATTTCTCAAGGCAGACTCCGTGATTGCATGCCCTGAGACAGCGAACTTGAGCCCGCACACCAGACTCTTCCAGGTATTTGTGTAGCATTGCTTCACTGTTCCAAGCTGCCTGTTTTCCTTCAACTATCCCGTAGACAGTCGGCCCCCACGAGCTTTGCCCTGTTCCGGTAGCGCCTGAATTCAGTAGTTGGCGGAGGATTCCTTCTGCAGATGGATGACTATATAGTCCCCCTTGGATAGACGCGAATTGCTTGCCGATAGTCCATTGAATCTCTGTCAATGCTTGCCCAAAAGAGTCAATATTTTCTTCCAAGAGCGCCGGAAGGAGTTGCATGGTAAGGAGTCGACAGATGAGTCCTACATCTTCAGGAGGTATAGGCGGTAAGACTTCCAAAGATATGTGATCTCGCTTCGCCCGAAATTCGGTGGCTGTTTCAGGTGTAACAACGATGAAGTACCAATTATCCGGAAAGGAGTGCTGAAATATAACGGGAGGCGTTACGAAGTCTGCGCCCGGCCTGTCGAATTCCTTGGGTATTCCGCTGGCTACCACAAGGCCTCCGTACTCGAAAAGCCCCAAACATGCGTCAGTGCGAAATCCTCGTAGTATTATGCGCGCGATATCTTCAATTTCACAGTCAACATTGTGGAGGCTTGCGAGGATTGTCCCAACTGCCAACCTCAGTTGCACAGATGATCCAAGGCCAACATGAACGGGAATCGTTTCCTTTACCTGTAGCTTGGCTCCGCCTCTTATCCCGGCCTTTGCAAGGAAGTCACCGGCAATATCCCTGACTCTTCTGCTATCGTGGCCGAAGACGTTCAATTCATCGTCGTCCTCAGCCAATATGACAATCTTAGGGCTTTCAAGAGCCACCCCGATACCTCCGTACATACGCCCCAGGGAACCGTTTAGGTCCAGCTGTCCCAAGTGTAACCGAGAGTGGGCCTCGACCCTTAACATCCGAGCCACCGACCTTTCACGCAGCGACGCTATTATCTTGCATGGATGCCACCAATCCTAACCGGGATATCCAATCGTAACCAAGTCAACTAAATTCTTACATACTTAGACTCGTTTGTAAAGCTTCCGGAAAACCATAGACTGCCGTCAGGAATTCTGCAAGCCAAAGAGTGCATCATGTGCTGAACCGGCGTAAATACTCAGAGGGAGCAACTACCAAGGCATACCGTCTTCGGACTGGCTCTCCAGGAGAGCCAGTCGATCGTCTGGAACCCCTCAGATCCCCCTGACTGGCTCTCCAGGAGAGCCAGTCGATCGTTTGGAAGCCCTCAGATCCGCTTGATTGGCTGATATGAACGAGGCCGTCAAGCCCCGATTGTAACTTTCGGTGGTGGGCTCTCCGAAAATCTAGTT
>DUVA01000106.1 GCA_012841305.1 Bacillota bacterium
ATTGGTGACAACCCTGTACCCTTCACTTATCCCTAGGTCACGGGCAAGTCTTGATGCGACAAACATGGCATGGCCCATTACGTCCGTATCTTCGTCAGTCAAATTAGCGAGAGATGCTATATGGCGCTTGGGGATAATGAGAACATGAACCGGAGCCTCTGGCTTAATATCGCGGAACGCCAGTACATCATCGTCCTCATACACAATGTCCGATGGTAACTCTTTCCTAATGATTCTACAGAACAAACAGTCAGTCAAGTCGCCCACCTCTTCTGGATTACTTCTCGTCCTGCGGTTCAAATCCTTCTCCATGCTGCAAAAGTCTTTCTGCAATAACGACAGCACCAAGAGTTCCTACAACTCTTACCGGGACAAGCGTACCCAGAAGATCTTCTCCTCCTGGCATCTCTATACGAGTATACCTGCTCCCTATTCCGGCAACCAACTTTCTTCGCGACTTGTACTCCTCTACCAGTACCTCCTCGTCCTTTCCCACCAGCGACCTTGAGAACTCTGATTCCAGGTCTTGCGCAAGCTGCATCATCTTCTCGCTGCGAAAGTGACGGGTTTTGGAATCCACCTGATTCTTCATATTGAATGCGCGGGTCCCCGGCCTCCCGGAGAACTTAAACACATGCATTCTGGAGAACTTCAAACTCCTTGCAAACTCATAAGACTTACGAAAATTTTCTTCAGTCTCCCCTGGAAAACCTACCATTATATCTGTGGTGACTGCCACATCAGGAATCATGTCCCTGATTCTCTCCACGATCCGGAGATAGTCCCGGGTCTGATAACGCCTACCCATTCTCTCTAGCACTTCATCATCGCCGCTCTGAAGCGGAATGTGAAAATGCCTCGCCACTTTCGGGAGTCCTTGAACCTTCTCTATGAGACTTTCATCAATATCAACCGGCTCAATAGAGCTTAAGCGAATACGCCCGATTGTCGGGATGCCATGGATCTTCTCCAGGAGCCAAGGAAGGCCCGAGGTTGCCTGGTCATTCGCTCTTTCCAAATCTCTGCCGTAAGCCCCCACATGTATCCCGGTGAGGACTATCTCACGAATACCCGAGTCTGCTAATCGCTTAACCTCTTCCAATATGTGCTCAGGGTTACGGCTCCTGGACGGGCCGCGGGCAAAAGGCACTCTGCAGTAGGCGCAGAACTCGTCGCATCCCTCCTGGATCTTGACAAACCCCCGTATCCTCTTTGTAGGGCATGATATGGGCACCTCTTCGAACTCAGTCTGAGACATAATGTCTCCCACGGCAACCAGCGGCAGTTCCGCTCTCTTCGTCATTGCCAATTCAACCAGATCCACTATATCGGCTCGCCCTTGAGTTCCGACAACCACGTCAACTCCACGAATAGCTGAGACTTTTTCAGGGGCAACCTGGGAGTAACAGCCTGTTACAACCACTATGGCATCAGGGTTCCGCCGTTTCCCGCGTCTTGCTGCCTGCCTTGATTTCTTGTCTGCCACATGAGTGACGGTACACGTATTTATGCAGTAGACATCTGCTTCAGAATCAAAGTCAACTACTTGATATCCTCGTCTTCGAAAGAGCTCCATTAAGCTCTCGGTGTCATATTGGTTAACCTTGCATCCGAGAGTATAGAAGGCGCACCGCTTACCCGCCTTTGGCAAATCAACCCATCTCCCCGGCTTCATAAAGGATAATTGAACTCAGCACTAATGCGCATGTTTCAGTGCGCAGTATTCTAGGACCCAGACTACATAATCGAGCCCCGTTCCCTGCTGCATTCTCCGCCTCATCATGGGAAAAACCACCCTCAGGGCCGATAAAACATATGACTTCTGAAAATCCGCTGCCTTCTCTTAAGATGTCCCGAATACCCCTTGATGTCTCAAGTTCCCACGGAAAAAGGATAAGGCACTCTCTTCCCCGGTCCAGGCAGCGCATTTTCTCCTCGGCAGCAAATTGTATTGCGTCTTCGAAGCTTACTATATCAAGTACATCAGGCACCCGTTGTCGTCCGGACTGCTTCGAAGCTTCTTCCGCAATACGTCTCCACCTGTTTACACGCTTGGCAAGCGCAGCCTCATCAGGCCTGGGAATACTCCTTTCAGTGATGACAGGAGCAAAGCGGCTGACTCCGATCTCCGTATTCCTCCGCACCACTTTGTCCATTTTGTCTCCTTTTGGAAGACCTTGCAAGATTGTGATAAATACGGCAGGCTCCCGGGACATGCCACTGTCTTCACTAACCACATCCAGAGTAATTCGATGCACTGACCCGGTTCTTATCCGAGCTGAGTACTCTTTCCCGGAACTGTCAACTACATCTAAAGTGTCGCCCGGCCCCATCCTCAGGATACGCGTGATGTGCCTGGCGTCCTTACCTGTAATTGCAGCTACTTCGCCTGGCTGTACATTGCCTGATATGAAGAACCTGGGCATTCTGAAATCACGCTCGCTTCTCCCATGCGTCCTTTATCTTCTCAAAAAGATTCTTGGATTCGGACTTTGAGGCAGACCTGTCTTCTCCATGCGTTTTCGCAAGCTCCATGAAGAGTTCTTTCTCCTTTTCACTGAGTCTTGTAGGTATTATGACTTTTACTCTTACGTACTGATCCCCCCGTCCCCTTCCACGCACATCCGGCATACCTTTCCCTCTCAAACGAAAGGACGTGCCTGTCTGCGTTCCTTCAGGAATGCGAAGAGATGATTTACCGTCTATCGACGCAACTTCAATCTCATCGCCAAGGGTAGCCTGGTAAATAGAAATAGGCTCCTCACATAGGAGATCATTTCCACGACGTGTGAAGACAGGGTGTGGCTTAACCGTGATGTAAACGTAGACATCTCCCGGAGGGCCTCCTCGAACCCCTGCTTCCCCTTCGCCCTCAACTCTCATGCGAATACCCGAATCTACGCCGGGAGGAATCTTGACCTTGATCTTTCTTGTCTTCGGAATCCTGCCACGTCCCTGGCAGCTTCCGCACGGATCAGTTATCACAGTGCCTTTTCCTAAGCATTTGGAACATGTGGTACTGACAGTACCGGTCCCGAAGATAGTTGAACGAGTCCCGGAAATCCGGCCTGTGCCACCACACACAGGGCATGTCGTAGGTTTTGTGCCGGGTTTTGCCCCGGTTCCGTTGCATGTATCACAAGTCTCTAACCGTCTAATTGGAATTTCCCGCTCAAGCCCTGCGGCAGCTTCCTCCAAAGTCATCTCAAGGTCATAGCGAATATCGCGCCCTCTCTCCGGGCCTGTTCTCGCAGCGCGAGGGTCTCCGAATCCACCACCGAAGAACACGTCAAATATACTGTCAAACGACCCAAAGGGCCCAAACCCGCCAAAATCGTAGGCTTCTGAACCTCCGGATCCCCATGCAGAACCCTGCGCAGTATGGCCCAACCGATCGTACTGACTGCGTTTATCAGGATCAGAAAGGACCTCATACGCTTCGTTAATATCCTTAAATTTCTCTTCCGCAGACGGATCGTCTCTATTCATGTCAGGGTGGTACTTCCTGGCAAGCTTACGGAAGGCCTTTTTGATGTCGTCCTGGCTTGCATTGCGGTCCACCCCTAGGACGTCGTAGTAATCTCTCTTTGGCATCTTCACACCGCCTATAGAGTCAGGCTCGCGTTTTTTGGAGCCTTGCTTTGCTACCGGCAAGAGCTCCATGATCTTATTTGCCAATCTTTTGTCAACAGTTGTGTGGGGCTAAGCGATCTTAACCCCACCGAAACCACAAATATCCTTTTGGCAGCACCTGAAAGCAGCTCATAACGTAGCACATTCCTTGGAAAAGGCAAAAACCACAAGGTTTACCGGCTACATTACAAGCATCTTACTCAAGATCTCTCCGAGATGGCATGCAACCAGCTCCACTATTGCCACGACTCTTGCATAATGCATGCGAGTGGGGCCGAGCACCCCGATAGCACCGATAGGCACACCGTCAACTACATAGGGAGCACTCACCACACTACAAATATCCATATTCGGATGAGGGCTTTCCCTGCCGATCACCACTCTTATGCTTCCTGCATTCATGGTGTCTACAAGCAAGCCTGAGACAGTGTCATCTTCAGCAAGCAAGTCGAAAACTCGCTTCGCGCTTTCCACTTCCCTAAATTCAGGCTGCTCCAGGATATTGATTTGGCCGTCAGTGACTACCGCTTCTTCCTGCCTATGCTCAAGAAGTTGAACAACAGCCTCTAGAGTCGCTTCAAGGACATTGCTGTATTCCTTCAATTCCGCTGCAATCTCTTTGAGAAGCGACACCCCGATCTTTGAGAGAGGAATATCACGGAGCCTGCTGTTTAAGTACGAGTTGATGTAAGCAAGTTGCTCAGGCTTAAGTTGGCGCTCTGTCATAACCAGGTGAGTCCTGACAAAACCCGGATCCACCACAAGAATAACGAGGACCAACTGGGGATCAACCTGTACAAGTTCGAGTCTTTTCAGTACCGCAGCCCTGGAAACCGGAGACAGCACAAAAGCGGCATAGTTTGACAATTGCGCTAATATCCTGGCAGTCTCTTCAGTTACCAGATCCAGCTCCCTCTTTCGCTCCTCAAGCCTACGACGAATACGCAATCTCTCCTCATCGGACACGCCTTTTGTTTGCATGATGAAGTCTACATAAAAGCGGTATCCTTTCTGGGAAGGAATTCTACCTGCCGATATGTGCGGCTGCTCTAGATACCCGGATTCTTCCAGATCCGCCATTTCATTTCTAATAGTTGCAGGGCTGATTCCCAAATCATACCTTCTGGCTATTGTTCGAGACCCTACAGGTTCAGCAGTGCTAATATAGTCATCGGTGACAGCCTGCAGTATTCGCTTTTTCCTGTCGTCCATCAAGGAGTAAGGAGACACATCTAATCACCTTCCGTTAGCACTCAAATGCATTGAGTGCTAAACTGCCTGACTAAAACATATCACCCTGTTTTACTCTTTGTCAAGCGCATTCCACGGCACATTTCGCAGTAACTGCATCAACTTACATGAAAGCGCTTCGCAATGCAACCCATACCATAACTACTGTAGCAATCTGAGTTGCGACACCCCATGGCAGAGGTAATCTGCCATGACGAACCAGTCCGCTGTGGCTGGGGAAAAAGAGCCTGGGCTTACACAACAATTGATCTCGGGCCATACGTAAATGGACTATGGCTACCTCTAGGTCAGGCAAAATCGCAGCCAATCCCCCAATCAGCGCACATACCCCCATTCCTGCCCTAATAGAGATACAGTAAACAGCCGCAACTGCGGCCAGATCTGATACTCCGTGTATGATCTTGCTGTAATCAGAATGGGGAATTGCATCTAGTACCACATGACTTGCCAGGCCTAAAGCGCAAGCGGCGTAAGAATTGCCTACTGCCTGTCCTAACATCAAACCTACGGAGAAATGAGTCACCGCGTACATGAATACCTGCTCCTTCACACTTACGCACCTTATTGTCTTAGTCTATTTTCGCCTTAAGACTGTCTGAATCCTCTCACGGTAGTCTGTGATCCTTGAGATTCTCTATGGATCGTCTCACGTAGGCTGCCAGGGCGCAAGCCAAATCACATACGGCGTTGCCTGCCTCACGCCACGCTTCATAGAACTCAGGAGGAACCTGAAGGTAGTAGACTGAGTCAAATACGCGAATTCTCAATTTTGAGTCGCCTGTCTCGGCTATGGAAATAGCACGTAGGTTATTACTTGTGCCGCTAAGGTCGCCCTCTCCCTGTATTACTACGTTAATGCATGACAACACTAATGCGGAGAAAGCTATGACGATTATGACTCCTTTGGAAAAGGTGAGTTTGCTCATCTCTTTCACGTTCTTATGTCTTGCAGTACACGGGCAATTGCGTCTGCGATGTATACTGCGCTTACTTCCGCCTCCTGTCTCTTAGTCTTGTCAGAACCTATCTCAACTATGACAGCTCTTGGATGGACGTGCTGATTCCATCTGGCGTCATTGCGAACACTGACACCCCGTGAAAGGCCGGGACATACCTCATCAAGCTTTGCGTTAAGCTGGTAGGCAAAGGTCAGATTCTCTTCCCATCTGGGGTGGGGCAAGCCGTACCTATCAGATGTCACTACAATGAGTACACGAGCAGCCCGCACACTGTTAACTTCCACAGTGGGGAAGCTGGCTGATGCAGATAAGCCTGCATCTCTATGAATATCCAAAACAATCTGGACGGACTTGTTGGCCTCCAAAATCTCCAGGATGGTCTTTTGTGATTTTGTGTACGCTTCTCGCCAAAGGGGATAGTCATGGATCTTCTTTGAATGGATTACCGGTACGCCATGCCTTTCCTGCAATGTCGAGGCAAGTTGGGCCCCAACATGTATGACCCCTTCTTCACTCCCCCACAAATGATCAACACCTGAGGTCAATCTGTACGCCTCGGAACTGTGAGAATGGTAGATGGCTACCAGGGGATCTCCTCCTCGCGCCTCTTGGGGACTCACTCTCTCGTCAGGTTCCGGCTCATTTTGAGAAGGCCTCTCCTCTCGCGGTATCTCTAGCTGAGTAATCAGATCCCTGGCTTGTCTGCTTGAAACGCCTTCGGACTCAGATGTTAGGCCTGCGTCTTTCCACTCATCAGTCGAGATCTCCACGTGTTCCGGCGAAATAGAAGCGGTCGCAGTTCTTCCCGTAATTGGTAATGAGAAACAGGGAATGCCCACTGTAAAGAAGGTTCTGGGATCAGCAAGATCTGTGTCAGACAAAGCAAATAGGAGAGTTCCTACGTCACCGGTTCCGATAATACTCTTCGCAGCTTGCCGGCCTTCGCCGGTACCGCCGAATACCGGAATGGCTTTCTCCATTACCTGTCGAGGAGAGAAATTGCGGATTATCTCCTCTACCCGACTTTGCAGCCTGGTCTCGCCCTCAATCAATATCCCTGACAGAACCGGTAGCACACCACCGGAAGGAACAGGGTCGCTCCAGCGTGCAGCCAGGAACATACCTATGCCCAGGCTTCCGAGAAGGCAAGCGATATATAGCAGCGCAAGCCATCTGGCATTCGAAGGCGTGCGCCTCTTCAGCCTAACCACAAAACATCCCTCGCCCTCACATAGGTGTTTATACAACTATCTATATGAATCAGGCGAGAGACTTAGACTACGACAGGTAAGTCAATATCTTGTCCCAGTCTATTGAAGGATGTAGAGCTGCATTAAGACCTGCTGCAAGAATCTCGGCTAAGTCTTCCACCAAATCGTCAACTTCCTTCGGAGTCACCACCAATGATCCAAAATAAGGAGACAGCATTTGTTTGAGATAACTACGCCTTGCCGTTGCCTGCTGTGTCTCTTGAGGAGGCACGCCTGCCCCTCCTCTTTGTCTCTCCATGAAGTCCATAGCGTCCATGGCAATGGTTTCTGCTGCGACGACTGTAGGGACACCTATAGCTATTACCGGCACACCCAAGCTCTCCCGGTTTATTCCCATTCGCCTATTGCCAACACCCGAACCGGGACTGATGCCTGTATCGCCCATCTGTATCGTCGAGCCCAAGCGTTGTGTGGACATAGATGCAAGAGCGTCAACTACAACTACAAGGTCAGGCCTGACGTTACCTACCACACCCCTGATTATTTCCCCTGTCTCAATTCCTGTAAGCCCCAAAACCCCGGGGGATATTGCGCATACAGCTCTCATACCGCCTCTCAGTTCTTGAGGAACGAAGCTATGGAGGTGCCTTGTGACTGTTAAGTATTCAATAGTACGTGGCCCCAGTGCATCAGGTGTGGCCTGCCAATTCCCCAGGCCTGCCACAAGCACAGTGGCGTTTTCCGCCAATGGCGCAAGTCTTAAGAATTCTCTTGCAAAGATCTGGGCCAGCTCTTCGTCAATCTCCTTGCTTCTGGAACGAAGATACTTGGAATCAATGGTCGTGTAATTGCCCCTGGCCTTTCCCAGGATACGTTCTCCCTCGGGAGTCATGACCCGAACCCTCGTGATAGTGGCATAACGGGTCTCGTCTGTCTCAGACATGACCCCAGGCACCTCTTGTCCGGTCCTCTGCGAAACAAGAGTCTGCGCTTCCAGAGCTAGATCCGTTCTTACGCTGTAGTTTTTCCATATCACATCATCATCGGAAGCATCATACTCACGACTCCTTGCCGAACCCAACCTATTACTGCCGCTTCTTGCCATTCTTAGAATACGTCTTCTTTCTTGCAGCATTCTAACCACCTCTTGCCTATGAGCGTAGTTTTCCCAGCCATTCGGACGCCTATCCCCGTGAATCTTCCCAGCCATTCGGATGCCTATCCCCGCGCGTTTTCCTGTCCGGGAATTCAGCAAGCTATAGCTTGCGTAACATGTGGTGAATCCAGTATGAATACTGCAAGGGGGCAATTGGAAGAGGCAGTTGGATATTCGCATATGTCGAATTAATCGAGTCTCAACGTGTCCGGTTTTCCATCACACATTACCACATTCCGGATTACCACATTCTGCAGAACCGGCATGTGGTAACCGTGTCCGAACATAGAACACGGTTTTTGGAAAATCCCCAGCAACGACAAAAGGTCACTCCATATTTTGGAGAATAAGTTGGAAAGG
>DUVA01000011.1 GCA_012841305.1 Bacillota bacterium
ATGAACTGGAGAAGGAAGCGAACTTCCCCATTCCTGTGCCGGAATTTGTACCGCCCGGTTACGTAATTGAGGGAGGCCTGCTCAGCATATACGAAGCGTTTCCTGCAGCGCACATCCGCTTGACTGACGGCTTGAACACAATATCCTACTTTGTCTTGCCCGGAATCGCAAGAGACAGCAAAGGACAGGATAATGTAATAAACATCTCAGACACATCAGGCGCGAAGATGCTCAGGTGGCAAGAGCAAGGATACGAATTCACTCTTGTGGGCGAGGTGGACGAATCCCTGTTGACAGAGATGGCTCGAACCGTAAGTGTGGCTCCGCATATATCAGGAGAGCCGCCTCCGCAGTCGCTTTCACAGTATTTTGCCAGGTTTCTTTATCAGCTTTTTTGGTTTGAGAGATAGATAGAATGTGAGGAGTGGTATCTATGAGCCTTGATAATTCGAATTGGAGAAAAACGTTTGTCTCATACGTTCTGGTCGCGGTAGTGAGTGTACTCATTACAGGACTGGTATTTCTGCATTTTGCAGGAGATAGCCATACATTTGCAGCAACCGGCACAGCAACTCATGAGCCTGCTTCTTCTGCTGTCGATATACAGATTTCGCCTTCAGGCCAGGTAGCAGCCAAACCCAGCGGATACATGCTAAAGAACAGTATTGCAGATATAGCTGAACGTGTAGGCAAGGCAGTAGTCAACATAGACACAAAACGCACAGTGAAAGTTTCGCCCCTGCCGTTTGGAGACTTGTTCTATGAGTTCTTTGGCATCAGGCAACGGGAACTCTCCCGTGAGGTGGAAGTGCCCGCAATAGCCAGTGGATTCATTGTTAGGTCCGACGGATATGTGCTTACCAACAATCACGTTGTTGAAGGCGCAAAGGAAATTGTCGTGACTCTGGCAGACGGAAGGAAGTTCAATGGCAAGATTATGGGCAGAGACTCCATAAATGACCTTGCGATAGTCAAGATTGAGGCAAAAAACCTCCCCGCAGTGCAACTGGGAGATTCAGATGCAATCCGCCCGGGAGACTTCGCAATTGCCATCGGCAATCCGTACGGACTGCAGCATACAGTGACAGCCGGCATAATCAGCGGGCTCGCACGATCCTTGGATGGCGATCCTTCAGAGGCCGGTATATACATCCAGACCGATGCTGCAATTAACCGTGGCAATAGCGGCGGGCCTCTCATTAATATTGACGGAAGAGTCGTAGGGATTAATACCGCAATAATCGCACAAGCTCAGGGACTGGGATTTGCGGTACCTGTGAATGTGGCAAAAAGCGTAATGGACGACTTGATAAGCGGAAAGAAACTAACGTACCCTTGGATAGGAGTCCAACTCCAGGATCTCACCTCTGAACTGGCTGAGTACTTCGAATTACGTGAGAAGTACGGGGCAGTAGTAGCTTATGTATACCCTGACTCTCCTGCTGAAAAAGCCGGACTGGAGGGAGGAGACATAATCATCAGGTTCGGTAACACCGAAATCAAGAACAT
>DUVA01000107.1 GCA_012841305.1 Bacillota bacterium
ACCACGCCTCCGCTCAAACTTATGCGTATCGCTTATATTCATTTGGTGGGCGAAGGCAGATTTGAACTGCCGACCCCCTCCTTGTAAGGGAGGTGCTCTCCCGCTGAGCTATTCGCCCCGGTTGCCTCTAAAAACACAGGCAAATCACCTTAGGCAATTGTTAGTATAGCTGAAACGCCAGGAAGAGTCAAGGCTTCATCACCAGGTTTTTTCCCTTACTTCTGTCACTCCATTCTCTTCATGATACAGTCGCCGACACGGGTACCCTGTATTTCGTAGAACGACTTCTCACCGTTAGTATCTTGTCATAGCATATCCTTGCAGGAGGCCGGTACACCCAGTCTTGTGTTTTTCGGCCCATGACGGGCACCCTCTACAAGGACGTTACGTTAACAACAATAGGCGCCAACTCGTAAGTGGTTTCCTTAGGACGCTTAGCCCCTGTCATGTATGTTATCGCAGCGTTGTCACAAAAGACGTAGCTTCCCGGCCTGTACCCTGATTCCTGCGACGAGCGTACTCTTAGCCGGATTGCCACCTTGGCTCGTTTGGGAAAATCCGAAGATATATTGTCTTCTAAGCTATGCCAACTCCAGACAACTTTGGTCTTCCGAGTATTCTCGTCACGCCTAATCGTCAGCGTAGGTTCACTGGGAGATCCTCCTTGAGGGACAGGATCAATAGCCCCGGGACCGTCCACGGCTTCAACTGATAGCTCAGGCCCGAACTCAAGGCATGCATCCCAATACCTCCAACCGGTAGATGCCCTCATATTATAGACGGATAGCTCAACCTCCCACGCGACAGCCTCGCCTGGCGGCACGCAAAACTCATCACCTTCTACAATGATGTTCTCGGAAAGGGCGGTTGCCTGTATTGTCAATTGGGCGTCCCTCACCTTTCTTTCAACGCTTACCATAGAGTCTGTCTCCGTCCGGGGGCTCGTTTCAGATGAACCGGCTTTAACAGCTTGCATATGAAACTCATCCGCTCCAGGCATTAACCTGTCGCTTTGCTGTGACATCGTCTCCGCCTGTGTCCGGCCAGTGGGGGGATCGGGCCTCTCCGATGACACAGCACTTAATACTGCGCCGCCAAACGGATGCCCAAATACCTGCAATGTATGGCTGAGAAGCACAAAGCTAATTAGAAAAACCCAGGCCATCCAGACAATCAGCAACCTCTTTCTCACCGACATAAGCCCCCCATGACAGACAGTTAAATTTCTGGCACAATTGCTCTTTCTCTGTATCTTTGCCTCTCTTCTCCACGTCGCAGGCGATATGAGCTTTACTGCTTCCCGAAAAACTGAATCCAATATTATCCATTTATACTTAATTGTAGCATTCGCCTTCTCTCGTGTCAATTATTTACAAATCATATTGCCCGTATGGCTGTCTTTTCATAACCAGATCCTGAAAAGAGTTGACACTAGTAGTCTTGGCGCCAAAATTCTGAAATTTGAGGGAAGGATTCATTCCTTGGGTGGAGAATAGAGAAGTCCAGGCAGGAATAAGGCCTCCATAGTCATGACGCCAAGGAACCGACAGATGACAAGCCATATGCATAATACAACGGAAGAACGTCCCTGGGACAAGTAGGCATGGGCCAGTGTACCTTAACTTAAGAGATGTCCCGGAATACAGCGCTTCCGACAATCTTAAGAGGGATACCCGGTAGATACGTGTAAGCTCCTATAGAAAGCCTACACCTGACTGCCGGGTATCTCCCATCTGACAAGGAATTCGACTTTTCAATAGGTATGTCGTCATTTTGCTCGGTAAATGGATACTGGCAGTCAAAAAGGGAGTCATTATCCGTCACCTTGCCGGGGGCTTGTGAGGCCGAGATTCTTAAGAGTTGGTCAGCCCCTCTTTGAGAAAGGATGTCAGGCAATAATGTTATCAAAGCAAGGAGAACAATCGAAAAATGGGGGCAGCAATCCCTTTGCTGTGATCCTCGGATCAAGCCCGGAGATTGTAGTAGCCTGCAACCTGGCAAAGCGAGCAGCGCGCGGTGATTCTACAGTTCTTATTATAGGCGAAACCGGTGTAGGCAAATCAGTATTTGCTAAGGCTATACATCAGGCAAGCCGTAGAAGAGGTGGACCGTTTGTCACCGTGAATTGCGCAGCGATCCCTGAAACCCTGATTGAGTCAGAGTTCTTTGGATATGTAGACGGGGCGTTTACCGGCGCGTCTAGAAAAGGCAAGCCCGGAAAGTTTGAGCTTGCAAATGGAGGTACGGTCTTCCTTGACGAAATAGGAGATATGACCTTGACTCTGCAAGCCAAGGTCCTTCGGGTCCTCCAAGAGCTTGTAGTGGAACGCCTGGGTGACACACATGAAATACCGGTAGACGTCAGAGTGATAGCTGCCACCAATAAGGACCTGGCCAAATTGATGGAGTCCGGCAAATTCCGCGAGGACTTATACTACAGATTGAATGTCATTTCCATAAACATACCGCCGCTTAGGGATAGACGGGAAGACATCCCTGAATTCATCGAATGGTTCCTCAGGTCTCTGAACAAAGTATGCAACACATCTGTTACCTGCGTCCACCCTGCAGTTATAGAGGCGTTCATAAGATACCCTTGGCCCGGGAACCTCCGCGAACTGGAAAATGCGGTGGAGCACGCCTTGAATCTCACAGACGGAGATGAACTCAGGCTTGAGCATATTCCACCCCATATCTGGCAACATGCAATAGAAAACGCAGACAAGAACGATGCCGCCTGCGCCAAAGATCTCGATGATTCGTTAGCCAAATATGAGCGCGACCTGATAATCGCAGCCCTCAAGACTACTGGAAATAACAGATCCAAAGCCGCAAGGCTACTTAATATCTCACGATCCGGGCTTTACAAGAAATTGCACAAGTATGATATCCCCAGGGATGGTACTGCCAAGCGACTTACAGAATCAAATCCGTAATTCCAAGTCCGTACAAACTCAAGAGCCTGGTAAACATCGAACTTGCCGGCTTCAATTCGCTTATCAGACTAGAAGCGCCTCATTACGCTAAGGCACTGCTTCTTGATTTGCTCATCACTGACAAGGCACGCGTATCCCAGTTCGAAGTCACCGAATAAAAGCCCCAGCCCTCCGGTGTAAGCTGTGATCCCTCCTTGGAATCCGTCCTCGAGAATCATTCCTCCTCTGAGCGCAATGTAGGGAGTGATCTTACCTTCAAATCCTCCGGAGATAGCCCCGTTTGTGACGCCGTCGCCCACAGACAGCTCATGGACATCAAGTGCGATAACTGCCCCTTTCACCGGCCTTAAGCTAAGGCCCAAGGAGTATGTGGGAGCGACTTTTTCACTTGTCCCGTCAAGGAACTTGAGCTGTGTCGTGGTGACATCCCGTGCCAGCACTCCCAGGGTCACCACCTTGTGACGCAACATAACACCGACGTCTGTCGCAAACCCCTGCCATGAGGAAACCATGGCGTATCCGGAGTACTCCGCACCTCTCACATAGCGAAGCCCAATCCCGAGGGAGCCTAAGTCTTTGAAAGCTTGGCCTACTACGTAGTTGAAGGTGTTATTTGTCAACTCGCAATCTCCCTCGAACCACTTGTACTGCCCCCAGGCGAATCCCCCTGCCCCTGCATCACGTTCCTCGTCAGTGACAGACACAAATTTGAAGGTTCCATCCTCAGCGCTGCCTCCGAAACTAGTGCCAAAAGAAAGCGATAGCACACCTCTTGTGAGGCCGAAAGAAGCAGGATTCGAGTAGAGAGGATTCGGGTCACCCCACAGCCCGACATACGAATACCCCATCCCGAGGAGGCGCGCGTCTGCATATCCGAACGGCTCTATGAAATCTTCGGCGTGACATGCCCTTGTATGAAGCAATCCTACGGCAGCTACCAGAACCGCCATAGTAATACAGGCTACAATGATGTTTCGTCTTAAGCGCACCTGGTCACACCCCTTTCTCCTACTCGGACGGGATTATCGTGGGCGTTATGAATATCAGAACCTCTGTCTCAGTTGATACGTTCTTTGTACTGCTAAAGAAAATTCCCAGGATAGGCAGATCCCCAAGGACCGGCACCTTTGTCTTAGACTCATATTGTGACTTCAAGTTGAGTCCGCCTATGACAATAGTCTCTCCGTCCCTCACTCGAACAGTCGTGGCTACCTTGCGTCTGTTTACAATAGGCAAGCCGCTTGAACCTTCCACTGCATCACTTACTTCAGGTTCGATCTTCACCATGATTTCGCCTGTCTCGGATATCCGCGGGGTAAACTTAAGAGATATCCCGGTTCTGATGGTTTCGAGTCTGGTCGAAGTTGTCGTGCCCTCAGAGGTAGTCGCAGAAATGGCAAAGTACCTATCTCTACCAAGGAAGATCTCAGCAGATTCTCCGTCAAGGGTCGCGACACGCGGTGTGGCGTGAATTTCTGCATTTCCCGAATCAATAAGTGTCTTCATGGATGCCATTACCGCCTGAAGACCACCGGCTACGCTGTACTTCATTCCCCACATACCTGAGATGAAATCGACAAAACCTGACCCGGGGACACTTGTGTCGGGTTCGCCCCACTTGTGCTCGTATCGCCAATCTGCACCGAGGGATTTTCCGGTGTCGGACGATACCTCCACCACAAGGGCTTCTAAGAGCACTTGAGGAGGGGCCTTGTCGATTTTCTCTACGTCAGCCATGACCCGGGAAATTACATTCTCAGGGCCGGTTATGACCAGGATGTTTTCCTCTGGCCCGGTTTTCACATACGGCTTGAAAAAGTCGGACAACATCTTTGAGGCATTTTCCGCTTTCGCATACTTGAGCCTCACCACTTCTGTCCTGGTAAACAACGGGAATGCAGGGTTCTTCGCATCCGGCATACCTACCATGTAGTAGTCACCCACCTTCACGAAAGCATAGCCGAAGGGAGCGACTATCATTTCCAAGGCTTTTTCAAGAGGCACATCGTATAGTTCCAGCGTCACCCAACCCTGCACTGACGGCTCTACGAGGATGTTTACTCCTGTCTGCGCAGAGATATCGCGAAAGACATTTATTATGTCTTCGCTGTCGAAGATATTTGTCACCAGAGGTTCTTCAGCCAACAGCACAGCGGGGAAAATTGAAGTCGCTGCGATAATCGCAACAACCAGGACAAGGGCTTTAGGGGATCCCGCCGGCAGCCTTCTCTTGCGAATCATGTGGTTCCCTCCTTGAAATCATGTGACTATGCAGGTCCCGCCTTTGGCAGGCCTTGCCCTACTCGACTGTGAACTCCCGCATTACATATAGTGGTGATTTGCCTCCGTAATGCACGAGAAACTCAACGACGTAGTCTCCTGGTTCTAATTCGCCGGAAAGAGCCACGTCAAAGGCACGAATGCCACCGGGCAGCACAACATTGGCTTCTTCACCTAAATCCAATGCATTCACGTCAACTAACGAACCCGGGCCAACGTATTCGATCCCAGGGATACTCTCAGGCATGACCCTTCTTTTCAATGCCATGGATGCTCTGGGTTTGACGTGGATTGTCCCGGTGTTCTTGAAGACGGTTCCGAAAACAGTGCCCACTGATGGCCCTCCGTCGTCAACAGTGATAGGAGTAAGCTCTCCCATGGTTTCAAATTCCTTGCCTACTTTGAAAAACACAATAGTACCGCTTTCGCCGGACCATTCCGAAGCGCTAGGGGTAGTAGATTCACCTTCCGTAACAGGTGTCGCAGTGAATATGATGTTTGCATACTTACCGCCTGACTCTCCCTTGGGAATTGAGAGCATCATGCGTACTACTTGACGCGCCCTGGGCCTAATCTCAACCACATTAGGCTTCACTTCGATCCAATCAGCGCAGCTTGGCGTAGAAGATTCTACTTCTTCCGTTATGAGCTCACCTTCATCGTCAAACGCAAGTGTTGTGGCACGACCCTCAACGCGGATTGCCTGGTCAGAGCGATTTTCAATAACCAGTGGCTTCGCTACAGTGGCGCCTGCGATGCCGCTCAAGTCAAGCAGATCAGGGTCAACTGAGAAAGGTGCGATCACAGCGGACGTCTCCATCTTGGCGACCTCTGTTCCGCTCTCCCCAACACTGAACGGAACCTTGGCAGTGGCAGGCCTCATTCCCCCGTACTTAATTGAAATGTCGGCGATGTAGTCGCCC
>DUVA01000108.1 GCA_012841305.1 Bacillota bacterium
ACGGGATCTATACTTTCGAAGGACGGGAAAATCCGCCGTTCACTGATTTCTGGTCTGTACACCCCAGTAAAGCTGCAGATATTATGGAAGAGGCTGGTTTTGAAACTCAGACTCTCTTGGCGCAAGAAGGACTCGTGAGCTTGATTGACGAGAAGGTCAATCTGTTGCAGGGAGAGGCATGGGAGGCATGGGTTGACTTGAACTACCGCTGCGCTCAAGACCCGACCATTCATGGAGCGGCAGAACACCTTCTTTATGTGGGCAAGCGCATCTAGTTGGAATCAGCGCACGGCAAGTTCCAGCAACTTATCCTTGTCCCAGTTGCAGATGCAATTACAATTCTTCAGCCTTTCATATTTCTAACTTAGAGATAAGAACAGACACAAATTCGTGTTCGCTTTTTATGTGTTGCCCAACAAACCTGGCATATCTTTCGATCATCTCAAGTTTCTGATGCCCCATGATCGTTTTCAGGGCAAACAGATTCCCGCCATTTCTTAAGAACACTATGGCGTAGGCACATATTCTCTCCACAGATAGTGCCATGCTGACATGACGTTATTCAAAGCATTTGACGAGAGTCCTCCAAAAGAGCTTCGGAATCAACTGAGCTGTCTCTACGGCGTATATTGTCTCGCTGATTTTGATTATGGCCGGTGGATATCGAAAAAATCAATATAGATCTCTGGCAATCTGGGCGACAATTGCGCTTGCCGCTATGTTCGTGGGTGCAATTGGAACAAACACGGTTTCGCCCAGGTATTTTGGTATCGTCGAGCGCTTCAGCGTATTTGCCGCAACTGGATTCAACGCGGTCTTAGGCGCATATTTACTCAATAGATTTGGCTGAAATTTAACACCTGAGATTAAGATCCTGAATAGCTAGGTAAGACTGGCGAAGAGCGCCTCCTTTTTGAAGGCGCTCTCAAGCAGATCACAATTACGCATCAGTCACGGACCTGCCGTACTCAGTTGCTTCCGGCAAGTTCTTTGTCTCTAACATATTACTTATAGACTCGTGCGACAGCCTCAAGAACGTAGGCAGAAGTCTTGATTCCTTGGATAAACAAGTCAAGGCTGAAGTTCTCGTTAGGCCCATGATTGCTCTCGTCAGGATTGGCATAAGGCACACAAACTGTGGGCATGCCAAGTATGCTGCTGAATACATACTCAGGACAGCTTGCACCTGATAACGGAACCACGACCGGATCAGTGCCCCACGCTTGGGCTACTGCATCGACAATTGCCTTGGAAACCGGCAATTCCAAATCTGTGCGAGAAGGATACATCTTTCCATGCTTAATGACTTTGGCTTCCGGTAAGTGCTTCTTGACATGCTTCTCTACCAGGTCGAATATCTCATCAGGATCTTGATCCGGAACTAAACGCATGTCCATTTTGCAAATAGCCTTATGAGGAACAATAGTCGCCATACCCTCAGCTATATGCCCGCTCCTTAACCCCGCAATGGTCATGGTGGGCAGGAACATATGGGCCTTCATGGCATCGATAGGATCCCATTCCGGTCCAGTGCCCGGATGCCTTACACCCTCGAAGTAGTCTTCAACATCAAAGGGAATATCCTTCACAACTTCCTCTTCCGCCGGAGTAATACCTCTAACCTTATCGTAGTAGCCTTCCACTAGCACTCTACCATCAGGAGATTTCATGGTGCTGAGCAAATGAACCAAGCGCCATGCCGGATTTGGAATTAAAGCACCATAGTGACCGGAGTGACAGTCTCTGATGTTTTCTTCTAATACGATTTCCGCATCGATGATCCCCCTGCACCCAAAAACTACCTGTGGCCTGCCTGAATAGTGAATAGGGCCATCAGAATAGTAGCATACATCAGCTTTCAGCAGCTCCTTATTCTCCTCAACCAGTGCTGCAAGGTTTATGCTACCGCTCTCTTCTTCACCGTCCAGCAGAAACTTCACACTGCACGGAAGTTCTCCGCAGGTCTTTATGAAGCCATCGACAGTGATAATATGCGTAAGGAGTTGCCCCTTGTTGTCTCCGACACCTCTCCCATACATACGACCGTTCCTGATATCAGGTTCAAAAGGAGGAGTGTCCCAGAGACTCAAATCACCTACAGGCTGCACGTCATAGTGTCCGTAAAACATGACTGTAGGAGTCCCGGGCACTATCCGTTCTGCGTATACCGCAGGCAAACCCGGAGTAGGCATAATCTTAGCATCGAGACCTACCTCTTTTAACATATCACAAAGAATCTTAGCGCACTCTTCTACACCTTCCCCGGTCGAGCTGACACTGGGCTGGCTGATAAGTTTCGCCATTTTCTCAACGCTCTCGTCCCTTGTTGAATCAATCCAGTTTAATACTTTGTCCAATGATGTCATGTAAAGTCCTCCTTGGTTCTGAGAAGTCAGTAAAACATTAGTCGCTTCCTGCGCCTGCAACTGCCTTGTCTCTTGCAGGACGAGAGGCGCTTCTTGGCGAGGTCGTCCTCCCCCAAGCGTGAATAAGAAGCGCAGCTCCGATAATCCCATAACCTATGAATACCCGAAAATACTCGCCGATTTGAGCATTTCCCATAAGCCGTTGGCCGGCTGCAGGAGATATGATGAAAAGTAGCTGGAACAGCAACGTCCCAATAAGCCCTTGCCCAACCGTTGCCCTGGACACTGTTGCGCCCCCAACCAAAAGTGACGCAATTGCCACTGTGCCAATCTGCTCGTGACTGTTAAAGGTATTGATAGTGCCCATATTCTGAAGGAATATCACCTGTCCGATTGCTGCAAGAACCGTAGACATGACCATAGCCGTGATCCTGGTGCGGTCTACATTGATACCTGAGACAGATGCAACGCCCATATCCTGACCCACCGCTCTGAGCTCCTGGCCGAGTTTGGTCTTGTAGAGCCACCGTATGCCGAAGCATAAGAGGATCACGATGGCAATGGGAGCCACAGGAACATCGATTCTAAAGAGCCTCAACCTTATGAGGTTATCAAGAGCATACTTGCAGTACTTAAGCTCAATTGTGCCGCGCAGTCCGACACCGTTATCCAACATTATCTCAGGGTTCTTCACGGGAAATACGGTGCCTACCATGAACAAGAATACCAATTGATAGAAACCGTTTACGGCAAATCCCAGCATCATGCTGGTTATCATTTCCCTGCCCCGCGCTTTGTTCAACACGTGACCTGCAGATATGCCTAAGACTACGGCAATAGGCACAGACAAAAGCGCTGCAACGGCTAAACCTGCTAACCCCGGCAACTTATAGTGGGTCACGATAATTAGCCCGATTTGCCCGGCCATAGCGCCGAGGACTATGGCAAAGTTTAATCCAAGCCCTGCTGTGACCGGTATTATCAGTGACAAAACTAGGAACCAGTTACGGGCCAACCGAGAAATCAGTTCTTGAGCAACATACCTGGAGTTCTGTCCGCTTATGAGCATACCTAAGACACACATGCCGAAGAATAGTGCCGGAACGGCATTTTGCCGAATTCGTTCCTTCATTAACCATCACCCTCCTTCCGGGTCAAGGCGTAAAGGATCATGCAGTTGGAAATGATGGTCTTGGCGACTT
This sequence comes from Bacillota bacterium, assembly GCA_012841305.1. Taxonomy (GTDB): domain Bacteria; phylum Bacillota; class SHA-98; order UBA4971; family UBA4971; genus UBA4971. The sequence continues at coordinate 3,569 of DUVA01000108.1, forward strand.
CGGAAATATCCCCTTGTATCACGCTGCGAGTCACAGGCAATGAAATAGTCAAGAGTGTCTGAAACAGCACTGTGCCAAGGACAGCGTTCCAAACAGTCGCTTTCCTGGCGCTGGCGCCGCCGATCAAGACAGCCGCAACTGCCGGAAAAGACATCATCAGGGGCGCCATGTAAAGCTGAACGTATCCAAAACTTTGGCAGTAAATCACCATGCCCATGGCTCCCAGGGCAGTAGACAAGACTGTACCAAGCACTCTCATCTTGTCGACATCAACACCGCATGACTTAGCAAATGCCGGATTTGCGCCGGCAACCTTCATTGATACACCAAACCTCGATCTGAAGAAAACCTCCAGAAGCAAGCAAGCTAAAGCAAAAGCCAGTAACAGTCCGACGGGGATTTCTACACCCAGTATCTCGAACCGCCAAAGATTATCGAGGATTTTGGCAAGAGAGTCGTCAACAGCCAGTGTCAGACGGAGCCCTTTGCCTCCGACTACCCAAATCATTTCTGGGTTTCTAAACGGCGCCAGAAGCCAAAACATGCACATTCCTGAAACAATGGAGAATCCGGCATATGTACCGATCATCATTTCCTGACCACGTACTCTGTTTAGGATCTGTCCATATACGTACCCTGCAGCAGCGCCCAAAACACACGCGATCAAAAGTGCAACGACAAGGCCTAAGAATCCTGCCAGGTTGAATTCCATTACGACCAACATGCCAATGAGCCCGGCAATGATACCGATGGATAGACCGAAGTTCAGGCCTGCTCCCGATTGCACGCTCGGGACCATTGCGAGGACCATAACTCCGTTCATTCCTATCCTAACTAATGAGTTGGTAAGAAGCATCGGGGTAGGCAAACGGTTAACAGTGGCGACTATCATTAATGCCACAAGGAACAGTATTATTGTAAGCCTCGGGAGCCCGACTTTGTCGATGAATCGCTTGTAAACATCAGTCACTTGGAACCCCTCCTTTCCCCGCCATACAGAATCCAAATTCGGCGTCAGGAGCATCAGGATCCAAAATCCCTGAGATTCTTCCCTTGTACATGATTGCTATTCGATCACACATGGATCTCAGTTCTTGAAGTTCAGAGCTTATCATGATAACAGTGATGCCATTTTCTCTGTTGAGTCTCTTTATCATGCCGAGTACCCGTTCTTTCGCCCCAATGTCTATACCTCGGGTAGGTTCTGAAACCAAGAGCACCCGAGGCTGCATGGTTATGGCTTTTGCCACACACACTTTCTGCTGGTTACCGCCGCTTAATCTGGAAACACTCTGCTTGGGTCCTGTACACCTGATTTCCAGCAACGAGATCATCTCACCGGCGTGCTCCCTGATGGATTTCCTATCCAGAATCGCAATGGGCAAAGGACCAATCCTCTTAAGAAACTTCTTCTTGCTAATCATGCTTGCCAAGGCTATGTTGTCTTCAATGGATTCATCGAGCAATAAGCCAACGCCTCGCCGATCCTCTGAAAGAAATACCAGTCCTGCTTCCAGAGCAGCCTGAGC
>DUVA01000109.1 GCA_012841305.1 Bacillota bacterium
CGAAGGTTCTCGTAACGCTTTTTGGCATCAGGCGCGGCATGGCTTGCTCCTGGGAGGCCTATGGAATTATTGACTCTGCCGGGCGGTTTGCAGTTCATGTGGAAGTTGAGCGTGAGAGTATGTCAGCCTGGACACAGGCCCACAAGGCCCGGCGTCAACGTGACATTAAGGATGGGAACAGCCTTAAGGACTCAGCCCGCTGGATAGGGATAATTGCGGAGACTGATCCTAAAGCGCATCTTTTTGCGGTTTTACCTGAGCCTGGTCAGGTCGAGTGGTGGTTCGCGCCGAAATCCGCGTCCCCATTTCTTATGGAATGGCCTTTTCTGAAGCGACTCCGCAAAGCCTTCTCGACTGGGGATACATCTGGGGTACTAAGACCTCCGGGGCAGGCTTCGCCGCCCGGATTTCCTTTTACAAAAAGTAGTCCAATCGTAAGAATTCAGCATGAAGAAGGCTCTCTTGACCAGCTGGATCTCTCAAAAGAGGACAGCACAAGGATTATTTGGGAATGGCTTGGAGGCAGCGGAAGTGTCGATGTGAATATTGTAATCGGCGTAGAAAGAGACCAGACTAAAATAAGCTGGACGGCTTCTAAAGAATCCTTACTTATTGCGCTCAAAACAGGGAGAGTATACTGCACCGGATGCAACAAGTTTGTGAAAGATGAAGCTACGTGGGGCAAATATCATTATCCTAAGTGCAAGAGCTTTTTCCCCAAGAGGAAAGATGTCCGGGCATCACTCTTCATAGTGGATGAGGCTTTGGCAGCCGTGTCCACTGATGTTAAGACATACACTTTGGCCGGAAACCATCCTCTGACCCTATACTCCAGCTCTATTCACGGGGCTCTGCCCACTGTATTGATAACAGGAAACGATACTGCCTCTTTGACTGAACTTACAAGATTCCTCGTGTCTTTAGAAGAGGAGTTAGTATCAGCATTACCAGGGAGTGAAAACATAAATGGGCATGAATCCTATTGACGCGACGCGTGATATCCGAAGGAGTTACCTTAACTACCTGACTACCACATTTAGATTTAAAGACCCCGTCCTTCAAGCGCAATTTGAAGAGACATTGGAAGAGCCGGGACGGTTCGTGAATGAACCTATACTTGAGGCCACACCCGCGTTTGCCACGGGTTCATCCATTGAAGAGATGATACGAGAAGGAGTCCTTTCTAAGCGGTTTCTCGAGCTTGATACCCCGTCCCTTCCCCATTCGAGAACGCTCTATGTACACCAGGAAGCCGCTGTGAGGAAGCTGGTTGAGAAGGGGCGAAACGTCGTTGTGGCGACTGGGACAGGTAGCGGTAAGACAGAAGCATTTCTGATTCCCATCCTAAATCACCTATTCCGTGAGGATGAAGCAGGCGAACTCGGCCCAGGGGTGCGGGCTCTTCTTCTATATCCCATGAACGCCCTTGCCAATGACCAACTGGCAAGGTTGCGTAAGCTGCTTGTGAACTATCCTAAGATTACGTTCGGACGGTATACC
>DUVA01000110.1 GCA_012841305.1 Bacillota bacterium
AATGATCGAGAGGGATAAGCAATCCCTGTTCCTTCATTTTGTTTATTGCATAGTCAGACGGGATCGCAATATCGAAGGTTGTGCCTCCGTGTGCAATCTTCGTCAGCATCGCCTCATTGGAATCGAAAGTTTGATATATGATTTTTGTCCCTGTCTCTTGTTCAAATTCCTTGATCAAGTCAGGATCGATGTAATCTCCCCAATTATAGACGGAAAGGGTATTTCCGCCGGAATAGCCCTGCTGTGCATTAAGGACGAAGGTAAGGTACATCAGTCCCAGCGCTGCTATGATTACTACGGCGAACATCTCGATTACTCTTTTCATTCCCTAACCTCCGCTTCCTTGGGTTTTGCCCCTTGCTTGCTTATGAAGTAATACCCGATGACCAGTATCAAGGTAGCCAGGAAAATCAGGGTGGACAGTGCATTGATGGTCAGGGATATTCCCCTTCTCGCAAGGGAGTAGATCTCCACTGACAAGGTGGAGAAGCCGCCTCCTGTCACGAAGAAGGTTACTGCAAAGTCGTCCAGGGAATATGTCAAGGCCATGAAGAAGCCTGCAAAGATTCCCGGCGAGATGTAGGGAATCACGACTCTTGTCAGCACATCCCATCCACTTGCCCCGAGATCCCGCGCAGCATCAATCAAAGTCGGGCTCATCTCTTCCAGATTCGGAAGAACCATAAGGACAACAATAGGGACGCTGAAGGCGATGTGAGAAATCAAAACAGAGCCAAATCCCAGTTTGATGCCGATCATCGCAAAGAGAACCAGGAAAGAAGCGCCGATGATCACGTCAGGGCTGACAATCATCACATTATTCAGAGTGAGAAGCGCATTCTGAAATCGCTTCGTTTTCACCCGGGTGATGGCGAGCGCGCCTAGGACACCGATAGCCGTGGATATGGCAGAAGAGAGAAGTGCAATGACGAGGGTGTTCAATAGGATAATGAAGAGCCTCGTATCCTGAAAGACTTCTCTGTACCAGTCAAAAGTGAAGCTTTCAAAGTTATGCATAGTACCTGCGCTGTTAAAAGAGTAGTACATTAGGTAGAAGATAGGCGCATACAATATGACGAACACAATAGTAAGGTATATTAAAGACAGTCTGCCCATTCTCTTCATGCTAGTTCACCTTCTTCCCGGTTTCCGTCAGTATCATAGTGAGTCCCATGGCAATAATGAGGAAGACGGCAATAGTCGAACCCATGCCCCAGTCCTGTGTAACCAGGAAGTGCTGCTCAATGGCGGTCCCCAGGGTAATTACGCGGTTTCCTGCAATTAGGCGTGTAATCATGAACAGGGACAACGCCGGAATGAAAACAGCGCGACAGCCCGCTTTCACCCCGTTGAACGTCAAGGGGAAGACAACTCTCCGGAAGGTTGCCCATGATGATGCCCCCAAATCCCGGGCTGCAGCGACAAGGGACGGGTTCAGTTCCTCCAGCGCGTTGAATATCGGGAGGATCATATACGGGATGAAGATGTACACAGCCACAAATATGAAGCTGAAGTCTGTAAACAGAATCTGCCTGGTTCCAACCCCGATGATATCCAAGAAAGAGTTAACCGGGCCGTAGAACCCTAAAATGCCGATAAAGGCATATATCTTGAGGAGGAGGTTGATCCAGGACGGTAGTATGATAAGCAACAGCCAAAGCTGCTTATGCTCTGTCTTTGTGAGCAAGTATGCGGTTGGATAAGCGATAAGCAGCGAGAATCCTGTGATCAAACCGGCATACCAAAACGACCTAAGAGTCATGCTTAGGTAGACAGGCGTGAAGAACCTCTTGTAATTCTCCAAGCTCCACGCGCCGTCGATGTTAAACATGGAGTAGTAGATGATTAGCACAATCGGCGCAATGACAAACAGGACGATCCACAACATATACGGAATTAGATAAATGTTACGTGTCCTCGTTCTACCCCGCATGGCGCACCTCTTCATACGATTCCAAACGTCTGTCGAATTCGTCCTCAGTTTCACCTAGTCGCATCACATGAATGTCTTCAGGGCCGAAGTCAAGGCCGATTTCATCTCCTACCGTTACCTTCCTGGTGGAATGGACAAGCCATTCGTTTCCGTCCTTGTCATAGCAGCAGATTTCATAGTGTACGCCGCGGAATAGTTGGGAATCCACACGGACCTGCAACTTACCTTGGTCTTTTCCTGTGATCTCTAAATCCTCCGGACGTATGACGATTTCCGCAGGCTCGTTAGGATAGAATCCTTGATCTACGCATTCAAACTGATTGCCTACGAATTCTACCAGATAGTCATTGATCATTATTCCGGGGATGATATTTGACTCTCCGATGAAGTCAGCCACAAACTTGTTGACCGGCTCATCATATATGTCATTAGGCGTTCCGCGTTGCTGAATTACCCCGCTATTCAATACAAAGACCTCATCGGATAGGGCGAGGGCTTCTTCCTGATCATGAGTGACGAATACGAAGGTAATCCCCAGGTTTTTCTGCAGCTCTCTAAGTTCATACTGCATCTCTGAGCGTAGTTTCAGATCAAGGGCTGACAACGGCTCGTCCAGAAGAAGCACTTCCGGCTCGTTAACAATAGCCCGTGCAACTGCCACGCGTTGCTGCTGACCGCCGGACATCCCGGTAATCCCCCGGTTCTCCAAGCCTTCCAGGTTGACGAAGCGGAGAGCTTCTCGGACTTTTGCCTTAATCATGTCAGGCTTCATCCTTTTTACCCTCAGCCCGAAGGCGACGTTCTCGAACACATTCAAATGAGGAAACAGCGCGTAATCCTGGAATATGGTATTTACTCGGCGCTTGTCCGGCGGGATGTTGCTGATTTCTTGCTCGTCAAAATAGATTGCGCCTGTTGTAGGTTGGACAAAGCCTGCAATCAATCGGATGATAGTTGTCTTGCCGCAGCCGGAAGGGCCCAGCAGTGTGTAGAACTTTCCTCTTTCCAGCTCAAAGCTGACGTCTGTTAACACAGGAGGATCGTTATCATATTGCTTTGTGATGTTTTCAAATCGGATAATTGTCTCTTCAGGCATTTCTGTCCCCCCTCATTTTGATCCGCCAGGCATTCGTTGGGCTCTTGAGTTATGCAACTTCTTGCCGCATACCTGACAAGTCATGTCCGGCGCGACGGGTCGCGTTTTGCGCTGAAGGTTACGTCACGTCTATTACGTTACAAGTAAGAATCTGTTGCTACCAGAAGGAGTTCCGCCGGTCCGTCAGCGTCGTTTGAGATCTGGTGTTCTTCTGACGCCTGGTAGTAGATGGTCTCTCCCGCTTTCGCATGGTAAATCCGTCCTCCGAGTGACACTTTGATCCTGCCTTTTAGGACATAGGCACAAGTATCAGCCAGGGAAGGTTCGAACTCCTTGAAACTCCCACCTTTTTCAAGAGTGAGAAGTATCGGCTCCATCTCATTTTCGTTGGATTCAGGAACAAGCCATTGGACGCGGTAGCCTCGTTCTTCATCCACAAATTCCGTTCGGTCCTCTTCCCCGTACACGACCTTTTGCTCGCGTTCCTCATCATCAAAAAACTCTCGAGGCGTGCAACCGAGGACCTCAAGAATGTCAAAGAAGGTTTCAATTGACGGCGAACTCAGGTCGCGTTCAATCTGGGAGATGTAACCCTTAGTCAGGTCTGTACGCTCGCCTAGCTCTTCCTGGGTCAAACCTTTCTTCAACCGCAGATTCTTGATTCTTCGCCCGATCTTCATTTTCCGTACCTCACTGTCGCTTGTGTTCGGAGTTCAGCGTCGGTCTGCCGGAAGCTGATAAGGAAGACCACACTGACCGGACTCCAAGTTTAAATCCAGTAAACTTCAAGTTGGTAAGTTCGGTATAGCTAAACTCAAAGTTTAGTGACGATGCTAAGACATTATACATCATTCTTCGGAAACTGCAATAGTGATTTTGGGCGAGGTCCGGAGAGAATTCATCGTCCGCTCGGTTGGTATGTCCGAGACTGAACTGAAACTGCTATTTCAAGGCTAGCATGAAGGATCTGGCCACCTGAGAGAGAAACAGGTAATAGTCTATGAATGTAGCATCGTAGGGAGGAGTAATCTATGCAAGTTCACCTGGCCAGGCCTGATATTGCTGATAAAGAAATCGAGATTGTAAACGAAGTCATTCGCTCTCCCATCCTCGCGCTGGGGCCGAAGCTAAACGAATTTGAGCAGGCAATCGCGGATTATGTAGGTGTTAAGCATGCTATTGCAGTCAATAGCGGGACAAGCGGGCTCCATCTGCTAATACGGGCGTTTGGTATCCGCGACGGGGACGAGGTAATAACGACTCCGTTCAGTTTCATCGCATCAAGCAACTGCATAGTCTATGAGCGGGCAAAGCCTGTGTTTGTGGATATTGAACCTGACACAGCAAACATCGATCCTAGACTCATAGAAGATGCAATCACTCCTAGGACAAAGGCTATCCTTCCTGTAGACGCCTTTGGACAACCTGCAAAGCTCGATATTGTCCGGGATATTGCCCGGCGCCACGGCCTTGTGGTGATTGAGGACTCATGTGAATCCATCGGATCTGAATACAAGGGGATCAAGACCGGGAGCGCGGCATTTGCCGATGCAGCGGTGTTTGCGTTCTATCCGAATAAGCAGATAACTACCGGCGAAGGTGGGATGGTTGTCACAGATGATGACCGTGTAGCCTTCTTGTGTAAGAGCATGCGAAACCAGGGCAGGGGAGAGGCGGGAGTATGGCTGTCCCATGAGCGCCTGGGATATAACTACCGCATGGACGAGCTCTCCGCTGCTCTTGGCGTAGTGCAGATGTCCAGGATAGAAGAACTTATCCTCAAGCGCAAGCGGGTGGCAGACATGTACAACAAACGTCTGTCTGAGATTCCGGACGTCAGACTTCCTTGCATAGCCTCTGAGGTCACAAGGATGAGTTGGTTCGTGTATGTGATCCGTGTAGGTGTGGATGAGCCTACTCCGGATCGCCAGTCTGGCGTGCGCGACCATGTCATGAAACGATTTAGGGAAGCGCAAATCGGATGCCGTCCATATTTCACCCCTATCCACCTGCAGCCTTTCTACAGAACTGAGTTCGGCCTTAAGGAAGGGATGTTCCCTGTTACAGAGCACGCAGGCAGGACCAGCATTGCAATTCCCTTCCATAACCATATTACTGAGGCAGAAGTTGAGTACGTGGCCGGGGTTCTGGAGAAGGCGCTGGATGAGGCCTCGGCCTCCAGCGGGATTGTGTAGCGCTGGACATTGATAATGTGTATTGCCTGAGACTACCTGAGATTACCTGAGGGTTATGAGAACATGGACTACAATGCTCTCATTGACCGCGGATGAAAAAGAATGAGGGACAACTAAGGGGACAAAGACACATATGGATCTACTTATTGATGCTGACATTCTGGCTTGTCAGTTTGCATATGCGTTCGAAGCAAGCCGGGGTCGGAATACATATGACGATTTTGATACAGATAGTGCAGGGTGGGCGATGTCAGGGTTCGATTCCGCAGTGGAACGGATGATAAGCCAGACGGGAACAGATGATGCGCTTTTGTGTTTCACCGGACGCAGTAATTTCAGGTACTCGGTACTTCCCACATACAAGTCAAGCCGACGGGGTAAGCCGAAACCTGTGCTGTTGGATGCTCTTATTGAACACGCTTGGGCTGCTTGGGATTGCAGGGAAGTGGATTGCCTTGAAGCAGACGACGTAATGGGAATCATGGCTACGGAATCCCCGGGACGCTATGTCATGGCTACTATTGATAAGGACCTGAAACAAATACCAGGGCTCCACTACAACTGGCGGAAAGAGCGAATCAAGGACATTGAGCCGTGGGAAGCTGATTACTGGTTCTATTTTCAGGTGCTGACAGGGGATTCCACAGACGGGTATGCGGGGTGTCCCGGGATTGGAGTGGTAAGAGCCAGGACTGTCCTAAAGGGAGTCAATAAGGATGGCACCAAGGATTGCATCAGGGATGGCGTTGGTAGCGGCATCAAGGGAGGCACCGAGGGTGGTATCAGTGGCGGCAGCAAGGGCATCACTAAGGGCACGACTGACCATCCCTGGGCTCGGGTTGTGAGAGCGTTTGAGTCCAGGGGGTTGACTGAGGAGGATGCGCTGGTTCAGGCGAGGGTTGCCCGGATCCTTCGCGTGGATGACTATGACTTTGGGGAGCGCCAACCGATATTGTGGAGTCCGGACTCAATATAGAGGTTTGCAGTGTCACTGCTTTGGAGACATTAACTATTTACACTCCTCAGGGGTCTCGAAATCATTTATACTTTCGAGCGGTCGCAGAATCGTCTACACCCCCTGGCGGGTCGCAGAATGCTTTACACCCCCGGGCGATCCGGGGAGCGTGTACTATTTTCGATCATGTTCCGAGGTATTTCTGGCAATTACCGTGTCAGTGTTCGATTTTCAATCACGGTCTCCGATATGCGTGTCCGGTTTTCGAACACGTTTTGAGGTTTTTGCGAGTTTTTAGGCGGGGCGAGAGTCTTTTGACGCCTGAGTGTTCGGTTTTCGAACACGCTTTTGGAAACCGTGTCCGGTTTTCTAACACGTTTTTGAATTGAGTGTACGATTTTCTATCAGTCGCCGCCTTGTGAGGCGCGTTTATGCGATAAGGTGTTCGATATTCGATCACCTCGAGGCGGGATCGTGTTCGAAATTGGAGCACAGACAAGGTTTTTGCCGGATCATTTCGGTCTTCGAATGATTATTTCGCACGACGTGATCGAATATCGAACAGTCAAGAAGAGATCCGTGGTCGATCCCATTCAAAAAGGATCTGTGGTTGCAGTCAACCCACGTAAAAGAAACTGACTTGTGGTTTGCTTTGCCGGGGGTTGACTCTTTTTATAGTATTGGAGGGTTGCCTTGTGTCTTCTCTTCTGATTCAGAATGCCGGAGCTGTCGTTACGATGAACGAAACCCGAGAGATCCTGTATGGCGTTGATATCCTGTGCGATGACGGAGTTGTCAAATGCATATCCCAGTCCGACGAGTCCGATTCCCATCTAGACAGGGCAAAGCAACGGATTCTTGCAGACAACGTCATAGATGCGGAAGGCATGATTGTGTACCCGGGATTGGTCAATACGCATCATCACCTGTACCAAGCTATGACCCGGAATATCGGGAGAATCCAGCACCTCGAACTATTCGATTGGCTTAAGGCTCTTTATGAGGTATGGAAAGGTATAGACGAAGAAGTCGTATACTACGGTGCGCTGGTAGGCCTTGGTGAACTCTTGAAGTCGGGTTGTACCACTTGTTGTGACCATCATTACGTATTTCCAAAAGGAGCAGGTTACAGGCTGATAGATACTCAGCTTCAGGCTGCAGGGGAACTCGGCATCAGGATGCTTGCTTGCAGAGGGAGCATGTCTCGGGGACAAAAGGACGGCGGACTACCGCCTGACGATCTGGTTGAAGACATCGACGATATCTTGCAAGACAGCGTTCGTCTCATAGATGAGTATCATGACCCATCTGCCACCGCTATGCGCCGTATCGCGCTTGCACCTTGTTCGCCATTTTCCGTATCAGATGACCTTATGCGCGAGACTACAGCCATTGCGCGCAGTAAGGGAGTTAAGCTCCATACACACCTGGCGGAAACCCTTGATGAAGAGTCGTATTGTCTGGAGAGGACAGGAATGAGGCCGCTTGCCTACATGGAGAGTCTGGGCTGGTTAGGGCCTGATGTATGGTTTGCCCACGGAGTGCATTTCAGTGATGACGAGCTGAACCGGCTTGCCGAGACGTCCACCGGAATTGCGCATTGCCCTACATCTAACATGAAGCTTGCGTCAGGGCGAGCGAGACTGGAGGCTTTTCTTGAACTCGGAGTCCCAGTCGGACTGGGCGTGGACGGAAGCGCCAGTAACGACTGTTCAAACATGATTTCCGAAATCAGAGCCGGCTATTTGTTGCACAGGCTGGAGATTGGACACTCTGCACCCGGGCCGGAGGATATTCTTCACGTAGCAACTGTAGGAGGCACCGCGATAATCGGCTGGCCTGAGCTGGGGAGGATAGCAGTAGACCACCCTGCGGATATGTTCATCATCGACGCCTCGAAGTTCGACTGGGTTGGCGCGGAATTCGATCCTGCGGCTGCCTTAGCCGTACTTGGATGCCAGAGGCCTGTGTCTTTCACTATCGTTGCGGGTAAGGTTGTTGTCTCAGGCGGAAAACTGGTGAATGTGGACGAGGTCCTCCTGGCAAGGCAGGCGAGGAAGATTTCCAGGCGACTGTGTGCTCCTTAGCGCCCCTTAACCGCTGCTCCCTTTTTGCATTCGGTGAGCGCGCAAGGACGTACGGACACGGGGTTGAATTATGAAAGCCCGCAGCGTCACAGGATCAGGCGCTGCGGGCTTCATGTCTTAGAACTTCATGCTCAATGAGAGCCTATGGCTGTCCGGCAAAGTATTGTGATGCTGGTAGGCGTAGTCAACGTTGAAATTGGTCACTGCAAATCCCGCTCCCATAGTGAGGCACATTTGCCCTTCACCAAAAGAGCCTCCTGCTCGAACTGCCATCTGACGGAACCGGTACTCCGCGCCGACTCTACCGGTGAAACCGTTTTCGATCACTGCATCTCCTGCAATAAGGAGATTGTCCATTGGCTCAAACGAGACTCCGAATCCAAATGCGCGATCGAAGGCGTCTTTTTGGCCACTGGAGTATGTGACGCTGCCCAGAAGGTTTCTTCCTACCGCGCCGATAATCACCTTGCTCCTTGCCACTTCATATAGCAACCCAATGTCAGCGGTGAGGCCAGTACCTGAGTTCTTGGGCAAGGTTTGCCGGTAGTACTTGATGGCTCCGCCTAGGCTGAGGTCAGGGATGATAGTTCTGCCGTAACCTGCCATGACTGTGGTTTCGACTACGCCGAACGTGCCGATTTTATTGCCGAATTCGTCGGTTTCTTCTATTCCTGATGCGTTCAGCCTCAGGATCGCTCCTCCGATATTCCGCCCGGTGACTCCCAAGGCAAGATAACCTGCTGCCCCGTACTGGCTTGTGTATAGTGATGTAACGTTAATGCCATCGACTAGGGCCAGGCCGGCCGGATTGTAGTATATGACAGAGGCGTCATCTGCCACTGCTATATGAGCGCCTCCCATTCCAAGCGCCCGTGCCCCTATTCCGATGTTCATCATCGCTGCTGTGCCCGTAAGATCACTCGCCGCGAAGGCCGATGACACGGGAAGCAGGGCAAAGATTAGCGCGAGCACAAGCACTGATTTCCTGATTCGCATTTTTCGTCCCTCCTTAAGGTCAAGAGAGTGTATGGAAGAATGTTTCCTTGGAATAGCCCTGCACCGGGTCTACCTGTTCACCACAAGCCGTCCGACTTCAGATTTCTCGTTGCCCGCTACTACGAAGTAGAGGTAGATTCCATTGGCAACCGGCTTGCCTCCTGAATAGAGGTTCCAGTCGTGCGAATGTACTGCTGCTGAGAGCTCTTCTGTGTGTACGAGGCGCCCTACGATGTCGTAGACATAGAGCGTCCCGTCTGTTGCAATGTCGTAGTAGAATGTGACCGAGTCAGAAGTGGGATTTGGAGCAGCTACCACAGCTTGAGCCAGTACGATTACTGTGAACACATTGCTTATGGCCTCTCCGCGTGCTCCATCCGGGTCAACTGCAGTGATTCTCACTACATACAAGCCCCCGCGCTCGAGCTGGGAGGTAACCCAGACGAACTCGCCTGTGTTCGCAAGGTCAGATGCAATGGTCTGCCAATCCTCACTTGTTGCAAGTCTGCACTCAAGCGTAATCTTGAGTTCATCTGCGTTGTTATCAGGATCGACAGCCTGCCACCGGATGGCTTCTGCGCCTGCTAGGACCTGGCCCGCTACAGGCTTGATGATCTCAACTTCCGGTGGGAGGTTACGGACTATGACTTCTATATCATGCTCTACGAAATCGGCTGCATAGTCGTCGTCTATGACTGTGAGCTTGACTGTGAATATGCCTGCGGAGCTATACCGGTGTTCAGATGCCCACGCAGCGCTTGTGGCGCCGTCGCCGTACTCCCAGAAGCATGCAACTATCTCGCCATCATCGGTGGACTCGTTGGTGAATTTCACGACTTCGTCTACATCAGGAGACTCCGGAGTGAAGCTGAATGCCGCGATTGGCGCTGCGTTCACCACCTGGATGCTCTTCTCCACGGTTCCTGTGAGTCCACCATTGTCGGTGACGGTGAGCGCGATTGTAAACTCGCCCTTCTCAGTGTACTGATGCTCCGGGTTCTCTTCGTCGCTCTCTGCGCCGTCTCCGAACTCCCAGTGCCAGGCCACTATCCATCCGTCGTCAGTCGACTCGTCGACGCACTTCACAACGTCTCGCCTTGTGGCGGGGGACGGGGTGAAGCTGAACGCGGCGGCGGGGGCGAGATTGATGATGGTGAATTCACCTGTTGTGAACTCGTGGTGCGCACCTTCAGGGTCAGTGGCTCTTGCTCGCAGCTGGAAGGTCTCGCCTGCTTCGCCCACTTCGATGGTGTTCCATTCGAAGGAGCCGGTATTGGCAAGTCCGGTTCCAAGTTCATGCCACTCGCTGCCGTCGCGGGTCCAGGCAAGGTCGATCAGGAGGTCATCTGTATCATCATCAGGATCCGTTGCCGTCCACGTGATGTCGGCCATCCCGTGTAGCTCGTCTCCGCTCCTAGGCGCCGTGATTTCGACGACAGGGGCTGCGTTGAGCTTCAGCGTTACGGGGATGGTTGCAAACGGTCTATACGGGTCATTGGCAGACACGTACAGGTAGAGCGAGTATGTGCCGTATGGTGCGTCAGGATGTCCGAAGGTGAGCACAACGTCCTGATGTCCTCCGGGCACAAGGTATCCTGATGTCGGATTGATTCTGAGGATCGAACCAATCGGCGCGAAACCTATTGCAAGTTCATTTTCGATGTAAGAGGCGTTGTAGACTACCTGGAGGCCATCGGTTCCTGCGGAATCCTCGATTCCAACCGTGGCTGAATCAACGGCCCCCACTATGTTGAGATACTGGTAGATTATCGTTCCATTGGGCTTTAAGATCACTTGGAACGTGTAGCTTGCCGACGCGCCCCATCTGGGTATGTTCTTGTACTCCACGATGAAGCGTTCATTGTCGGCGTCATTGTAGTAGTAGACTTCTCCGCCGCCGCCTGGGTTGAGGTCATCCCAGAAGACTGCGAGCATGTCATTGGGCTTTGCCGACGTGGGAATTGGCGCGTTCGTCCAGTAGTAGTCGATAGAATCGGCATCGAAGCTGAGGTAGCCGTTGGCGCTAATACCGATTCTCGTCTTCATCCCGCCGTAGAACGGGAAGGTGAAGGGCAGGGGAACCATCACGCCGTCGTCATCGCCCAAGTATACGCGTGTTCCGAGTCCGCTGATTTCCACCCAATCGAAGGCAGGTCCACCGGGGTTATTGCTGTCGATCCAGACGTAGCCATATTCATCAGGGCCGCCGGCGCCAGCTCCTGCATAGCCCCTGGGTTCCGAAGCGTAGTCGCCCTTTATCGGCTCTGAAGCAGCGTACGCTTTCCACTCAGGGCTTTCGGCGAAGCTGGGAGAGACTGCGATCTGGAAATCCATCGGCGCAACGCCGGTGTTGCTCACTGTCAAGACGGCCTGCTCTTCCTCTCCGACTTGGATGGCCTCATCGAACTCCTCAGGTTCAACCCCCAACACAGGCAGCCACTTGACTGTCACTGTCAGCTCGGCAGTTGCCTCAACTTCGTTCTCGTCTACTGCGTGGAAGATCGCTTTGTATACTCCAAGATCAGTGTAGACATGTGTTGCCTCTGCTTCATGGATCGGTTCGCTTCCATCTCCGAACTCCCACCACATATCAGTTATCGGCTTGGCGCCCGGCTCAACCGTGGCAGCGAAGACCACTGTGAGCGGAGGTTGGCCGATTTCAGGGGTGGCGGTGGCTTCGACTATGCCAGGCCCTGCCTCGATGTGGACGACGAGATCCACAAAGAGCGCTGGGCTGATCGGGTCGTTCGTCAGGATCTCGAGGTACTTGCGCACGTCCTGACCGGGTTTGCCGAGCTCGGCGGCTTTGATCGTCACAGTGAGGTCTGCGGTTTGCCCTGTGGGCACAGTCCCGCTTGTAGGTTGGACGACTATGCCGGTGCTTAGCGGCATCTCGGTGTCGATCAGGTAGACGTAGTTGTCTGTTTGGGATGCGACCCAGAGGTTGCCGTCATCGTTGAGCGCCAGACCCGCGCCGGAGTAGTCTCCGTGGTACGGGTGCTGGAACTGATGGATCACGGCTAGAGATTCCATGTCGATCCCGTAGAGCATGTCAGGAGCGGAGTTGGTGGATACCCACAGCACGCCATCGGGGTGATATTCCAGTCCTGCAACGCTCACAGGGAAGGAGTATGCCGCGATTACCGCGCCAGGAGTAGCCCAGCTCGGCCCCATGATGTGGTAGATGATATCCTCGTTCCATCCGCCGATGTAGAAGGTGTCGGTGTCGGCGTCGTACCCCAGGCCGCGCTGGGAGGTGTAAGTCCATGCGCCGCCAGAGGTTATGTTGGTCACGACCTCTCCTGTCGCGGGGTTGAGACCGTAGATTCCGTTGTCGCCGCCGACGTTTACCTGCCACATCAGGTTTCGATTAGAGTCATATGCCATGTCGCCGGGCCATGACCCTGCCCACGGCATGTTAAAGACCGTGCCTGTGAAAACGCCTTCAGGTGTAATGATGTAGTCCTTCTTGGGCAGCGGATCGGCAAGCCATACGTTTGAAGCGTCGAATCCAAGGCCCCAGGCAATCTCCACTGCACTCGGCGCCGGCCACGATTTGACTATGTCGCCCACGCCGCCGGGGTGGATGTTGGCAGCGATCTTTTCAACTATGGTTGGATCGAATGGCAGGTACAGGCCTTCTGCGGTGGCCGCGCCGGGATCGATCACTGTACCGATGCGCTCAGGCATGGCTACGTAAGGAGCGCTGCCACCCTTCACCTTTATGCTGAAGGTGAGAGGCGCATTGCCATCCACGTTTCCGACTGTGACAGCCTCGATCGCTTCGCCCTTGGGAGGCAAGGTGATTTCGATCAGTGTGGGATCCACCGTTGCGTGGGGCAAATGTTTCACCACAATGTCGAAGCTTGCCTCTGCAGTCGCACCGAGCTGGTCGACTACTGTGAATATAGCCGTGTAGTTGCCAGGTGATGTGTAAGTGTGGACTACGTCCAGTTCTGTGGAGGATGTTCCGTCACCGAAGTTCCAGCCGTAGCTTACGACAGGAATTTCAGGTGCAACGAATGCTGCGTGTAACGTAACCTCCAGGGGAGGTTCGCCAAATGTAGGTTCAGCGCGAGCTTCCGTTATCACGGGAGGTTGTGCAACTTGCAGAGTCACCGGCACAACGACGAGCGGGTTATTGATGTCATTTGTTGTTAGCACTACATTGCCTTCGTACAGTCCAGGGTTGAGTTTCTCACTTTTGGCTGTGACCGTGATCGGCACCGAACCTCCTGCCGGCACGCTGCCTTCTGCAGGTTGCCAGCTCAGCCAATCGCCGGAGCCGATCGGTCCGAGCCCGGTCTCCACCAAATACATGGTGTTGTTGTCTTGAGATGCGACCCAGAGGTTTCCATCGGGGCCGAACTCGCATCCCGCGCCTGCGTAGTCACCGTTGTATGGATGCGTGAACTGCGCGATAATAGCATGACTTCCAGGATCGATGAAGTAGATCATGTCAGGCGATGAGTTTGCGGTTACTACGAGTATATCGGCGACCGGGTGGTATGCAAGGCCGGCGATTCCCGCCGTCATGGACCACTGCTCGAGGATCTGGCCAGGTGCATCCCATGATTCGCCCTTGATCTTGTAGATTATGTCATCGTTCCATCCACCGATGTAGAACGTATCGTCATTGGCGTTGTAGGCCAAGCCGCGCTGGGAGACGCCTGTCCAGCCGGACCCGGATATCCATCCTAGCACTGTGCCGTTGGCAGGATCCAGTTTGTAGATGGCATTGTCGCCGCCGACGTTCACCTGCCAGATGTAGGATCCATCGAAGGCCATGTCGCCTGCCCAGGATCCGCCGAAATCGGCGGCCCAGCTCGTTCCTGTGTGAGCCCCCTCAGGTGTGACGACGTGGTCTACTGTGGGTGTGGGATCGGGATCAGCTATCACCAGGTTGCCTGTGTCGAGCAGTACGCCCACACCCCAACCTAAGGAGATAGGGCTCGGGCATGGCCAGCTCGTTACCACAGAACCCACGGCTTCGGGAAGCCATTCCGACCTCTCGGGGTGCGGGATTGATGCGTACAGCCCGAACGCCGTCTTGGCCTCAGTGTCCTTGATATCCTCAGGAAGCACCAGTCTCTCCGGCATCTGGACCAGGCTTGGGAACTCTCCGATCCCAAAGAGGAGAGTTCCAGGCCCTGAATTGGAGAGAGTCAGTATTCCCGTTGCCGTTTGGCCTCCGCCAACTGTGAAGTCGAACTGTCCCGGGGTCCAGCTTGCTGAGGCCGCTTCGGCGACAGTCACTTTCACTGTGGCGGTGACTTCGTAGCCATCATTATCTACCGCTGTGAAGGTTGCTGTATACACGCCTGCAGTTGCGTAGATGTGATCCGCCACGAAGCTATGGACATCGGGCGATCCATCGCCGAACGACCAGTACTTGTCTGCTATTGAACCGTCGGGATCATATGCTGCTGCGACGAACTGGAATGATGTTCCCGGAGGCCCTTGCTGAGGATTGACAGCGCACGCTGTAATTACAGGCGGGCTGTTCGGGATCACCTGGATGTGGATAGGGACTATCGTCCTAGGTTCTCGTATATCGTTGGTGTCGAGTACAATTGCGCCGTCCAATGTTCCCCCACGGATTAGCGCCAGGTTAAATGTGACGTCAAGATCCGTGCTCTCGCCGGGTGCCAGCTCGCCTTCGGTGGGCGTAACCGACATCCAGCTAATAGGCTTGATCCTAATCGCCAAGTTGTTGTGCATATAACCTGCTGTGTTGTAGAGCACCTCAAGTCCATCAGTGCCTGTGGCGTTTTCGACGCCGATGGTGCCGTCCCTTTCATAGGTAGCACTGGCAAACTGCATGTTGAGGTACTGATACACAATTCCGCCATCAGCATACAGGATGGCCTGGAACGTGTACTGGCCGTTGTTGTAGTACCTGGGCAACTTGCACCATTCTACTACGAAGCGATTGTTGACTGCATCGTAGTAGTAGAAAACACCACCGTCTGCCGGTGCCTGCGGCGGGTTGAGGTCGTCCCAATAGACAGCCATCATGTCATTTGGCTCAGCCGGATTGGGGATCGCTACGTTGGTGTATGCATTCCCCTTTGTGCCAAATGTCAGATAACCGTCGGAGCAGATCCGGATCTCTGTCTTGATGTCTCCGTAGAACGGGAAGTCAAACGGTAGCGCAACTACCCTGGAGTCATCGCCTGAAACAGGTACTTTCGCACCAATCGTACTAATTTCAACCCAGTCGAACGCAGGTCCGCCCAGCTCGTCTGAATCACGCCACATGTATCCGAAATCGTCGGGGCCGCCTGCGCCGAACGGATGGAATTCGCTGGTTTCAGAGGGGATCCCAGCGGTATAGGCTGTTGCCTCAAACTCGAGTGTCACAAGTCCCGTGTTGGCCACAGTCAGTGTATCTGTGAGTTCTCGGTGTGCTCGAATCACTCGATTGAATGAAGCAGGATCTACAGTCGCCTCAGGCAGATCAGCTACGACTACGGCTATATCTGCCGAGGTCTCGAACCCGTCGTCGTCGACAACCGTCACTGTGGCGGTGTAGTTGCCCTCTACCACGTAGGTGTGGACAGGGTTGAACGTCCCGTTCACGGTTGGGCTGCCGTCGCCGAAGTCCCAAATAGCGTCGACGACCATTCCGTCTTGGTCATAAGCATCCACTGAGAAGTGGACTTCCAGCGGGGCGCTTCCAGCCCACGGGTTGGCAGTGGCAGACCGAATCGTCGGGTTGATACGCGACCTTACGAACATGAAAGTGTCCACATCGATTCTAGGGTTCGCCGGGTCATTGCTTTCAATCTCGACTACAGCCTTCCAGGTGCCTTTCGGCAAATGGTCAGCGAAGAACATCAGGTCGAATGTGTCCGTTTCTCCGGGATCAATAGTTCCTCCGGTGGAGCTTGAGATGATCCACCCCGGCAGGAACATGATCGCCATGTTATCATGGACATAGTTCTCGTTGTATGCCACTTGCAGCCCTACTGTGCCCGTGGCGTTCTCTATTCCGATCGTGGCTTCGTTAAGGCGCGTCCCTGCCATAGTCAGGTACTGGTACATGATTACGCCTTGGGGCGAAAGCCATACCTGGAACGTGTATGGGCCACCACTGCCCAGCTTGGGCACGTCGGTGTACTGGACTATAAAGGCTTCGTCGTCGCCATAGTAGTGACAAGTTCCGCTCGAGCTCAGGGTGAGGTCATCCCAGAATACTGCGAGCAGGTCGTTGGGATTCATGGTGCTCGGGATGTTGGCGTTAGTCCACACACCGAGGCTGCTTCCGAAAGTCAGGTACCCGTTGGAACATATACCTATCTGCGATTTATTCTCACCGTAGAACGGGAACTCAAATGGCAGGTCGGCTACAGCGCCGTTATCGTCTCCCAGAGACACTTGGGTTCCTATTGACCTTATGTCCTGCCATTCGGGAGGAATCATGCCGGGCTGATCGGTGTCGAGCCAGAAGTACCCATACTCATCAGGCCCGCCCTGGCCGAGCCTGGCCTCGCCTGATGCATCCAGCTTTCCGACTAGCCTGACATTTACGCTGTACTCGAGCTCACCAAGGCCCGTGTTGCTGACAGTGACTTCGCGAGTCTCCCCTTCGCCCCACCACAGGTCGACGTGGATTTCGTCTGGATCCACGCCTATTACGGGCGGGAAGAAGACCTTGATTATGAGAGATGCGGTTGCTTCCAGGCCTTCGTTATCAACTACGTGGAACGTGGCAGTGTAATCGTCCTCTTCATCGTAGGTATGGACAGCATTAAACTCGTGTACGGGCTCACGGCCGTCGCCGAAGTCCCACCACTTGTCTACGATCTCGCCGTCTGGCGACATGGCAGACGCGGTGAACGTAACCTCCAGCGGCGGTGGGCCGAACCTGGGCTGGGCATTGATGGACGTTATCACCGGCCCGCCCAATTCGAGGATCGCCGCGCCGAGGTTTAACCTACCGTTGCTCACGACTTTACCCTGGTAAGCGGGCTTCACGTCGACAGTGCTAAGGAGTACGTCCTTCACTGTCGGCTCGCCCGGGACCCATCCCGGCGCGCCCGGATAAAGAGCGACGCTTGGCCGGAGCGAATGGATGAGAGCTGCCGAGCCAGATACGTGAGGTGTTGCCATGGATGTTCCGTAGAAGAAGTCGTATGCCTCCCCAGGCTGTGGCGGCGGCGGATCCGGCGGAATAGTGGAGAGGATGTATCCGCCAGGTGCATACAGGTCGACACTGGTCGGACCGTAGCACGTGCTCCACCAGCCAGGGTAGTTACAAGGAGTATCGTTCTGCATCATCGCAGCTACAGAAATGATGTTAGCGCTGTCGTAGCTGGACGGATAGTGCGGGTAGATGTCTGTGTTGTCGCCACTGTTTCCGGCAGCGCACGATACGATGGCGTGCGTTGCTTCAATGGCGTCCTTTAGGGCCTGGTTGTATCCACCCCCGCCCCAGCTGCAGCTTATCACCTTCGCGCCCTTGTTGGCCGCGTAGTTGAAAGCCAGAATGGCGTCGGAGGTGTAGCCTCCTTCGGGGCCGAGGAACTTGAGAACCATGATCTTGATGTTCCAGTTGATGCCTGCAACGCCCATGGCGTTGTTTGTGAGAGCGCCGATGGTGCCGGACGTATGGGTGCCGTGCTCGTCATTGAGGTACCCATACATATCACGTTCACCTGGATCCCATACAGAGTTGTCGCCATTGAACCAGTCCCACCCCCAGATATCGTCGATGTAGCCGTTTCCGTCATCATCAATACCGTTTCCGGGGATCTCATCCGGGTTAACCCAGATGTTCGGAGCAAGGTCCGGATGGTGGATATAACAACCTGTGTCAATGATGGCCACGAGTGTCTCTTCAGATCCTGTGTATATGCCCCAGGCTTCCGGGGCATCGATGTCAGCGTCATCAACAGGATCTCCTGCCATCCTGGGATCCTTAAACTGGCAGTTTTGGTTGTGCAGGCCCCACATCTTGTTGAATTCAGGGTCGTTAGGGATGATTGGGGCATCACCATACACTTGGTCCTTGTAGCGGATATAGTCCCTTTCAGCATAGAGAATTCCAGGAGCCACGCTGAGACTTGATATTGCTGAG
>DUVA01000111.1 GCA_012841305.1 Bacillota bacterium
GGGACGAAACTATACCTAATTAGACTGAATGAGCAGGAAATTTCTAGTAGATGAATAAGATAAAATGCCAGCTAGAATACACTATATTAAACTCAATGAAACAGGATTAAAGGTAAAAAGTAGGACTTAGGATCTAGTGGGCAACCCCCGTGAGGGTTCGACTCCCTCCTCTCGCACCATTCATTTATTGTGGTTCCTCACAAGGTCATGCGGCCCCTCAAAAGAGCCAACCAGGTCAAGAGAACTAGTCTTAGAACTACTCTTCTCCGTGAAAACGGATACATTGTGCCTGAAGTAATGCTGCAAGGTTTTCACATTATTGACAGGCACTTCTTCTGATGCCGCTCATATCATTGTTATAGGTTACCATCAACCTTCAGAGGAAGGGATAAGATCATGGCTGTTGCCGCTAATGCGCGTGTCATAGAAGAAGGGGACATCACAGGCGAGGGTAGGAAGCCGGTTCTAATCGAAGAAACTAAGACCGTCAGCGATGCAATCAAGGTTTCTGAGGTGGTGGTAAACTTTCGTGTCACGCAGGTGATACGGGTGGGAAACGCTGCGGTCGTTGAAGGAACAATTGAGAAGCAAGTCTTCTTTGTTAATACTGCCGGAGTCAAGAGCCACCTCAGTGAGACCCTTTCCTTCGGAGATACCGTCGATGTCGTTCCTGTTAACCCGTCACAGCCTGTTTCCGGTCCTTTTCAGAACAGATCCGTTCTGGAAGACGTTGTTGTGAAATTCCATCCGGAGAGTCATGTTTTGGCCCAGAAAATAGCCATCCTGATTGATGTAATTGCCGGGGGCGTCACCGGAGATCCCCCACCTCAGAAGGTTATCGCTACCCCTACCAAGCTAGGGGCAGAAGGAAGTGCCCAGCCCCAGGTGAAGGCGGCTAATCCGACAGCCTCCAGCTTACCGAAGGAAGTTAAGGTAGAAATCGGCACAGGTGAGACCAGAGTTCTATTGGAACGCGAAGTTACTCTGGATGCCTTCGAAGTAACACATATCACAGTGGAACCAATTGACGAAGATCCAAATATCGGGAGGGTGATTGAAGGCAAAGCCATTGTCCAAGGGACCCTGGAAAAGGAGATTAGCTTTCTGGACAGGGAATTTGAGTCACAGGAAATAACGGAGAAAGTGCCTTTTAGTGTATTAGTTGAGATTGTGCCGAATGATCCTAATGATCCAGCTCGACCTGGAATGCAATCTCTCACTCAAGTCAGTGCTGAGAGCATGTTTTTTGAATTCGATCCGGAGACCTCAGTCCTTCTTCAGAAAATCGTTGCCGTAGTCAGCGTGCAGGTTACTGTTATCCGCCGGGCTTAATCAGGTAGAGCCTCCCGGTCTTTGAAGGATGCCGGATTTGACGAGAAGGGGGGAAGGACGTTGTCTGATGCAAACGTTGAAATACTGGCCAGTAGGATCATTGGCCGTGGTAGGAAAGAAGTCTTGCTGGAAAGACAAGTCAGCCTTCCAGGGGCTGTGAAAGTTGCCGAGATATCAGCAACGCTGGATGTTACCCGAGCCGTGGTCGTCACGAGAGGGGTAATCGTGCAGGGGAGCGTGGGAAAGCAGATATTCTTCGTGGGATCCGATGGGCTTAAACACCACTTTGCAGAAGGCGCAGGTTCCCTTAGTGAGCTTGTTGATATCGAACTTGTGGATCCTGGCACCCCGGTGGCGACCGGCGACGAAGTGCAAGACCACTCGAAGGTAGAAAATGTAGCATTTGCTCTGGATGAATCTACCGGGATTCTTACACAGAAGGTGGTAATTCTACTGGATGTTGTCGTAACCAGATCTGTCCAGCTATCTGTGGAGCAGGATCCCGATGGAATACTCATCAAGGCTAACGTTAAAGTAGGGTCAGCGGAAACTCATAAGTACTTCCGAGAAGAGACAGTCCTTCCCGACGCTGCGGGAATCAAGATCGTGAGGACCAGGTTTGAAGATGTCCGGTGTCTTGTGGAAGGGGACAACGTCATCATTCAGGGGACGATGGTGAAGTTGATTGGCTTTGAGACCGAGGACGGAGAAACCGGGACAGTGGAAGAAAGGGTCGCTGTGTCCGATTTTGTGAATTTCCCAGGCTTGCATCAAATGTCCGGCCACATAACGCCTACCTGCAGTATTGCTGCCCAGAATATCGGAATAGAGTTTTCGAGGATTATAGGTCTCTTGGTGACTAAGTTCCTGCTAACCTTTACTGCTCAGGTCTTCCAGACCCAACAGATTACTGTTAAGGAAGATCCCAGCGGCGTTTTGATCAAAACAAGAGTTGTCATCGGGGAAGCTGAGAGGCAGAAGTTCATTAGTGAAGAAAAGACCCTTGATGCCATCAAGATAGCGAACGTAACCGCGGAGTTCAAGAAGATCAACTGGCTGATAAAGGATGGCAAAGCGATTGTGCAAGGCGTCGTGGGTAAGCAGATCTTCTTCGTAGTGGAGGAAGATCTCGTTCGGCACCTGGGAGAGGAGCTTTCCTTCAGTGATCTTGTAGAAGTGCCTCCTGTGAGGCCAGGGGATCCTGTTCGTGAGGGGATGGGTTTCCAGGATGAATCGGATATTGAGCAAACCATCGTTGAGCTTAACCCTGAGACTGGGACTCTCGTGCAGAAAATAGTCCTCCTCCTGAAGGTGAAGGTTATCGATGTCAGGGAGATCCGGGTGGCGGTCGCAGACTAAAGAAGCAGGCACCGGATTTGTCCGGTGCCTGCGTTCATTCGGGGATTTCTTGATCCTATCTCACTAGAAGGTGTCACGTCCAAAGACAACTGATCCGCATGTAACCAGGTAGAAGTTGCCTTTATCCTCGTAGTATTTCTTCATGTTTACGTCTACGCCGGCGATAGACGACATTTTTGCCTTAACGGCGTTCATGTCTGCAAGGTCTATCTTTCCTTCTATCACGTCCCGTGCAATCTCTACGCCGGACTCAAGAATAAGCCACATAATAGGCACAGGCCATGTGGCGAACCTTCCTGCGCCTCCCCTGGACACGACGATTCTGTTGATTTCCCCTAGAATTCCCGGCATATTGCCTTGAATTTCATCAGTTATTTCAAGGCCTATCGCACCCGGATAGCCATGTGTCGGGCTGGGACAACACTGTTCGGGGAAGATAGCGCCTGCATCAAGAACCGCGTTGATAAGTGGCTCCTGCATGGCACAGTTCGTGCTGTAGAATGCCACATCCTTACCGTGTCTCTCTACTTGTCTCGGCACGTCTTCCAGAATGAACTGCTGAGAAGCGGGGATTCCGCCTTCACCCATTGGGTCCGGCGCAGCTACGAAGATAAACTCCATTCCCAGTTTCGCGCATTCTGCCTTTGTGGCATCCCTCTGTTTTGCCAGGAGCTCTATAGACATGTGCCTGGGGAATGAATAGAATAGGAACTTCTTGGCGCCAAGTTCTTTTGCAAGCCTGGGGATTGTGACACCTCTGGCCTCGTCGTCCGGCATGAACGACAAGTCAGCGGTGACATTAACAATTGCGGGATCTTCCTGGGGTGCCCCGAACACGAAAATTATGTCCGGCCTGATTTCGCGGACTTTTCGTGCTGCGGCCACAGCACCAGGCACGGCGTGGCATATTACAATAGCCTTTACGTCCTTATCCGACGCCAATCCAAGGATTTGGGCTATAGTTGTTTCCTGTTCCTGCATGAAATTGTCAGGATAGGTAACGTGCTTTATCATTTCGCCGTACTTACTTCTCAACATCTCGGCAGCTCGGTATTCGTCCTCTGATTGCGAGACTGTACCTGTCATGACACCTATCTTGTATGCGTCCTTTGCCATACCTTCCGCAGCGAACAGTCCTATTAGGAGGACTGCTGCCACAAGGCAAAGAGAGAGTCTCTTCATCTTCTTTCTCCTCCCTACTGATGAAGTATTGAACGACCCGGGTCAGGTTACATACTGATCCGGACACTGATTGTCTCTAGTTGCACTCTTATTTCGGTCAAGTACTAATGCTTGGGTGGTACCGCCTCCTCCCAAATTGACTTGTCATCTTGTCAGTATCAGATGTTGATACTGAAATCTAATGTTAACACGGTTGTCCCCAATTATTCAATACAATCTATGATTTTCCTTCACATCTACTAACTTACTGTCAACTCAGCGGGAAATTCAGTGAAGGGTTCAATGCCGTTGTCGCAAACAATGCCACAATCTTCAATCCGGACTCCGTAGCGGCCGGGTATATATATCCCAGGTTCTATACTAAAGGCCATTCCCGGTTCGAGAATCGCAGTATTCCCTTGGACAATATACGGCTCTTCATGCACCTCAAGGCCGATGCCGTGACCGGTTCTGTGAATAAAATACTCGCCGTAACCGTAGTCAGAGATTACGCGCCTTGCCACACTATCAACGTCTTCACACTTAACTCCCGGTTTTGCAAAAGCCATGGCAGCATCATGGGCTTCTCGAACTGCATTATAAATCTTCTGAAATTCCTTATCGGGTTCGCCTATAAACACTGTGCGTGTCATATCTGAATGGTAGTGCTTCAAGGTTCCTCCGAAGTCCAAAACCACGGCGTCCCCTTGCTGGATTACTTTCTCTGTCTGTGGTCTATAGTGAGGCTGGGCGCTGTATTGTCCGGATCCTACTATAGGTTGAGCAGTGGACGGGCTTGCGCCCAGCTTGCGTAGTTCGCTCTCGATGAAATCCACAATATCCAACTCAGAAAGACCCGGTTTCAGGAAGGCGATGGTTTTTTCCATGACATCGTCAGTCATTGCTCCGATTCTCATCATGAGCTCCTTCTCGTATGGAGACTTTATCCTGCGCAAAGGTTTCATATACTTTCCGCCTGAGATGAACCGGACTTTTGGCAATTGCTCCTTGAGGTTCAGCAGGAAGAAACTCCACAGAGTATCATCAACAGCTATTGTCGAGGAGTCAAGGCCCTTGCCACTGAAAATGGACTGCATTTTGGCGAAGGGATCTTCACCGTCAGTCCAAGGCTGAATCATCTTGATCCAGGTATTCTCACGGATTTGCTCTTCATATAACGCAGGAACCAAAAACACAGGTTCATGGCATGTAGGGACTAGCAAACTCAAGAATCTGGGCATTTGCCCTTCTGAAAATCCGGTCATATACAGTAGGTTCGGCGATGCAGTGAATAGAAATCCTCCGATATTATCAGATGCCATAAGGCTCTGAAGCTTTTCTACTCTCTCCTCATAGATCTCCTCAAAAGCCTCTATCATGATGCAGCCTCCCTGAATGGAACATTAATAGACTGTGAAATGCAGTCAATCATACCAATACTACAAGGATTCCCTTTGTCCTTCAGCAATGCTCTGGGATATTGACTTATCGGGTTTCGTCAGCCCGTAAGCTATCGCATCCTTTGGACACACGACGCTGCATTCATGGCACACGAGACATAAGGCCGGGTCGATTTCTGCTTTACGATTCTCGATTTCCACTGCCTCAGCAGGGCATGCTTTTCTGCACAATCCACAGCCTGAGCATGTGTTATCTACTTTCATTTTCAGTTTTGCGAACCTCCCGGGAAGGCGGAGGATAACCCCGTAGGGGCACAGGTATTTGTGCCAAGCTGCTTGCGGATATCTAAGAGTCATAAGGAATCCTAAGCCTATCATGACAAGTAGAAACGGTAGCTTAAGCCTACCTGTCATGTTAAGGAAGGCAAGCATAAAGGTGAGGAGTAGCATTACATAGGCGAATTTGCCGGAACGGAGGCCGGAAGGGATGTCGTCTCTTTGGATCTTCAATTTCTTGCCGATCCATTCACCGACCTGCATTACGCTGTTTATCGGGCAAATCCAGCCACAGTAAAACCTGGCAAACAGGGCGCTTAAAATTGCGGACCCAAGGAAAACAATCATCCAATTCATAGGGCGCTTCATCTTGATTAAGGCGATAAATACGAGCAAGAACAATACTTGACTAAGTATCCGGATACTACGATTTCTGCTATTTGCGTTAGGGCTTCTTCCACTCATTTCGCTATTCCTCCATTCTCTTTCGTTATTTAGCTGACTTTGGCGAAGTTGAATCTGAGCCAACAGGGTCAACGTGCCCTGGATTAAGGGCGTACGTATTTTACTGTTCATATTTTACAAGGAATCTAGCAAGTCTGTCCCTGTTTTCCTTGATTACCAGAGCCCAGTTCTCAAGGAGAATGAGGCCGTCCTCTGTAAGTTCATATACTCTCTTCTTGGGACCCTGCGAACCTTCTTCCCATTCTGACAATACCATTCCGTCATCTTCCAATTGGCGCAGAGTCCTGTAGAGAGTCGCCATATCACTGGAAGTCCCTTCAAAACCCAAGTCGCCTAGCCTTTCCATGAGTTCGTACCCATGAGATCTCTGTCCGCGAAGCAGCAATAGGAGACAGGGTTCCATGAATTTTGCCATCCTACCTTGAACACATGGTGCATTGGGTTTGCGTGCATCGTGTCCGTCCATGGTGAGCCTCCTCATTCAGGTTGCTTTCTTATGATCGAGTGCTATATGCAATAATGCTATACTAACTACACATATAGTACATATATGCAGAGATGAAGTCAATATGCTATCAGCAAAGCCTCGGAAAAAACGTGATTCAACTCAAGAAAACAACCGGTCAGAACTTTTGCAATATCATGTCGCGTCATGTATGCTCTTGCAGGAAAGGCTTGAGACATGTAGAAAGGTACCTGCAAATCAGGAAGAATATTCATTTAGTGTTTATCTTGATCTGGGGCGGTTTCCAAGGGGGGTTCAAGATGGCTGGTGGCAAGTGCACGGAGAAGGGAATGGCTCTTCTCTCCGTCCTCTTTATCGTTGTTCTTATAACAATGGCGGTTGTAGCTTCAGCGGCATTGGTTGCTCGAGCCACTCAAACCGCTGTATGGTCAGGAGAAAGGACGAGAGGTTTATATGCGGCTGAGGCAGGCCTTAACCATTGGCTTTATCAAATGACTTTGGCCTCCCAAGAGGGTATGAATACTCCAGAATTGCTGGCCCTCACGGTGACGGGTGAAGCTAACGGAATGCCGTATGTGGCTAGAATAGCTGAGACAGATTCCGAGAACAGCACATATCGCTTGGTGTCTGAAGCAAGCACAAGGGAACGTCCGGTCAAAGTATCTCTCCTGCTCGGACAAGCATCTGACGCTTGGAGACATGTGGTGTATTCAACTATGCACCACAAAAATGTCATAAAAGAACTGACTAAGAATGGGTATGCTGTTAATGACGCCGGCTCACAGTGGACACCGGAGACAGGAGAATCATCGCATATTTGGATGCAAGACGGGAAATTCGCGCCTCTGCCTATTTGGGAAGAAGGAACAGAGGGATACAGGCCTAGCTTGATTTCAGGTGCCCCGGCGCAGTGGAGTCCGCCTGGACTTGAGGCAGTGCAGGTGAATCAACCAGGTGCGACAGTGGAGCTTCCCGCTACAGGGCCGGCATATTACGAGGGGAGCAAGATAGGTAAGTTGACAGGTAGTATTGACGGAGACTTATACCTTGACGATTGTGAAATCGGGGAAATAGATATTTCCGTGTCAGGGCACGTGTTCGCTGGTAATATCCGAGGCGAGAAAGGCAGCGGGAAAGGAACCCGTATCGTCTGCCATACCTTAGGTGATGTGTATCTTGAGAACTCTTACGTATCCAGCCTGGCATCGAAGCCCGGTGGCTTAATCGGTGGTAATGTGATTTCAAAGAACTCTAAGACTTTCAGTTCTGCCCTGGGTGTAGAGCGTATCTACGGAGATATACGCGGTTCCGTGTTGATAGAGACACACTGTGTCACTGAGAGATTAGGTGATTGGTTCTCTATCGGAGACAGCGAGGTTTCAACCAACATATATGGGTCTGTGTACATTAAGGGACTAATCCACGGCAATCGGTCTACGATCTTGAGAATTGCCGGGCCGGAAACTCCATCACCGGGTGTAACCAAGGTTCATGAAGGCGTGTTCACTCAGGACGCATGTCTCTTGGTTGACGGGGGAGTGGATGTCTGCAGTAACGAGGATAAACAATGGCCGGCCATTCTGTCGGATGGCTGGATCATCCTTAACGGTTCCGAGAAGCGGATCGATGTTACAGGGCCGGTTTATGCTCTCGCTAATAAGCAGCTGAGCAACAAACCCGGACCGTTAATCAATGAGATCCTTGAAGATCGCAGGCCTGAGCTTTGTGATAACAAGCTGGAGCAAATTCGCCATAACGCAGGGGTAATTGCATTCGGTGACGATCTTTATGGCAACAGCGCGCCCAGGGTTCAAATTACCGGTAGCATCGTTAGCCCGGCTAGAACTTTACTTGTGGGAAATGTCCATGTTGCATACGATGATAGCATTGCCCAGAACTCTCCTCCTTGGTTTACCGGGGCGGGAGGAGAATTAGCGTTGTTAGCAGGAACTTGGTCCTATTCGAGAGAGTAGAGAAAGGAAGCCAGGGAGAGATGGCGCGAAAGAGACTTTGCCTCATGTCAGACGGGGGTTTTAGCTATGTAGAAGTCCTTATTACCCTTGTCATTCTAGCGTTAGCCTTTCTTGTGTTGCTACCGGGTATCACATCACTGCTCGTTTCTGAAGCGAAGCAGGAAGTAAACCTTTCTGCACTTGCTCTGGCAGGTGATGTTATTGAAGAAACCAAGAATCTTGACCCCGGTGATCTAGAATCGCTTGAAGGGAGCGATCCCCAGATTACCAAGGTGGAAAAAGAGGGCAAGGAGTATTGGATAGAACGTGCTGTCGATGTGACAGTCCCCGATGACCAGGACCTCTCCTGCCGCCTGTGGCATGTGGATGTCTGGGTTTATGATGTTAATCCGGATGTTGCGGAGGCTAAGAGCAAGTGTCACCTGGAGACATCAATTTTCACCTTTGAGTAATACCGGATGATGGTGATTTCATGAAGATAGGCAAACAAGGCAGTCACAAGAATCTTCTTACGCGTATTGGCAACGAAGGGTTCACCTTGGTGGAAGTGCTTATTGTAATCATGGTTATTCCGCTGATATTAGGTGTATCCTTTGGTGTTATGTCTGCTGCTCTCAGCATGTACCGGACTATTGACGCGAGATCCGGCCTGTCTTCCGCCGGAACCCATATGCTCGAAGTAATTGGCCAGGATATCCGCGGTTTAACTAGACTGTATGACACATCGTCTGAGACCAGGCTCAACGGGTACATATACAAGCATGCTGCAGATGTTGACTATCAATTCATCCCGCCGGATTCTGACAGTCCCGGCGCGCTCACAAGAAACGGGAAAGACATAACAAGCAGCCGAGTGTCAGTGGCATCCTGCAAGTTTGACTACCTGAAGCCTGCTCAGGGAAGTGACGCCCCGAAACCACCTGAGCCTTCAGAATCCTCTGCATATGAATCTGTCCTGCCTAGTTTGGCTTCCTGTGTAAGAGTAAGGGTTACGCTGGAGTTAGGAACCTCTTCCATGACTTTCGAGTCTATCTTTCACATGAGAAATTTATAGGTGATTTTCTGGAATAGGTGAGCGTAATTCCTTTTTTTGCTTTCTTGGAAGGATAAGCGTGTGAATTGCCGAACTATTCTTCCAAGCCTATCGCTATGAAGGTCAGAGAGGTTGACCTTTAGCGAAAAGATCGGCAGGAGGTGTATGAGAAGTGAGAGGTTGTCGGTCGTGTTTGGCTCTGGTCTCCTTTGCACTGATTCTCGTGTTGGGGTTGGGAACGACTGTTTTGGGGGCAGGCGAGACTGCTCCGATCAAAATCGGTCTTCAGGCTCCTGTCACAGGTCAGTGGGCATATGAAGGAGAAATGGCCAGGAACTGCGTACAGATTGTCGCAGGCGAAATCAATGGGAAAGGCGGAGTTCTCGGAGGTAGGAAGATTGAGATAGTTGTTGGTGATGACCAGTGTAGTCCTAAACAGAGCGCTCTTGTGGCACAGCGTATGATTAGTGAGAAGGTAGTTGCTGTAATCGGAACATACGGGTCATCAGTGACTGAACCTGCTGCTACGATTTATGAGAGACAAGGCATACTCAACATCGCTTACGGCGCAACTGCAGTTCAGCTTACTGAACACGGGTGGAAGTACTTTTTCCGCACTTGCTTCAGGGATGATCGTCAAGGTGCTTTCTTTGCCCAGTTTGTAAACGAAACTTTGAAAGTCGGAAATGTCGCGATTCTCCATGACAACACGACGTTCGGCAAGGGACTTGCAGAAGCTGCCCGTGCTTCGCTGGAGAAAGCGAACAAAGCCAAGATAGTGTTCTATGATGTCGTTACCCCGGGTGAGCGTGATTTCACCCCGATACTCACCAGGATGCACAGGGCAAATCCGGATGTTCTCTATTTCACCGGATATTATCCGGAGGCAGGCCTCATTATCAGGCAAATGAGAGACCTGGGCAGCCAAGCCATATTCGTAGGCGGTAATGCAGCGATAAACGATGAATTCGTTGAGATTGCAGGTAAAGATGTGGCAAAAGGCGCTCTCATGACTCAGGAGCCAATGCCCACAGACCTTAAGTACCCTGAATCCAAAGCATTTCTAGATGAATACATTCTTCGCCATAATGCCCCACCGAGCAGTCCATGGCCTGTCTATGCAGCTGACGCCCTCAAGACAATCGCTGCAGCTATTGACGCGACAGGGTCCACTGATTCCAAAGTGCTTGCTGATTACATTCGAGACAAGATGGAAGGCCTACCGGGGATTACTGGGCCTATAGGGTTTGATGAGGTTGGAGACAGAGCAGGCGCCATATACCTGGCGTACGAAGTGACTGCAGACGGAAAGTTCCAACCATATGAACCTTAAGGTTCGTCAGTGATTCAACGGAGATTCGTCCTGTATTAGGAAGCGATGTCCTATCGAGCGGATGACTATCGGATGTAACTGTCTCATGCCTCGGTGAGAGTGTGTCCCAGGCTGGGTAACAGGCACAACCAGATAACTTGGTTGAGATTGGAGGTGCCTGCGTGGGGGCTTGCGGCCGTGCTGCCTAGGTACTGCCTGGGTGCTGCGTACGGCTAAGCCCCCACGCGGAGAGTATGGCATTATTCATAGAACAGCTTGTCAACGGACTTACAGTCGGCGCAGTCTATTCTCTCGTAGCTCTCGGATATACCATGGTTTACGGTGTCATGAGGATGATTAACTTTGCACACGGGGATTTCTTCATGATTGGATCGTACCTAGGATTCACGCTGGTTAGTAGCGCGCTGCTTGGAGGAGCTATTCCGCTGTGGGCAGCTCTCATTGTTGTCGTGGTGTTGTCCATGGCAGGTGTGGCTCTTCTCGGGGTCATAGTAGAACGTGCAGCATATCGCCCTTTGAGAAGATCAAGCCGGCTTACTGCAGTCGTATCTGCCATCGGTGTATCGATCTTTCTGCAAAACGCGGTAATGCTAATCTGGGGCCCGCGCTACCGAGCGTACCCTCCGTGGTCTGTTCCCAGTATAACCTGGCAGGTAGGAGGCATCTACATAAACTTCATGCAGGTGCTGATCCTGGCTGTCTCCTTCGGCCTTATGGTCGCTTTATACCTTTTTGTCCAGCGCACAACGGTAGGTGCAGCGATTAGGGCAACTGCCATTGATCACGATACTGCCAGACTTATGGGGATAGACGTTGATCAGATAATCCGTCTGATTTTTCTAATCGGGCCTGCTTTGGGTGCTGCAGCCGGTGTATTGCTGGGGCTGTATTACAGGCAAATCCACTTTACTGTAGGGTGGACTTACGGGCTCAAGGCATTTACTGCTGCTATTATGGGTGGAATCGGGAATATTCCAGGGGCCATGGTCGGAGGACTTCTCCTGGGTATTCTGGAAATGCTTGGCGCAGGTTATATCTCCTCCGCTTGGAAGGACGTGTTTGTGTTCCTCATTCTCATATTGCTACTCATGTTCCGCCCCACAGGGCTTCTCGGGGAACGCATCGCGGAAAAGGTTTAAGAGGGAGGGGGTATGAGAATGGCTGGAAGAGTCGAACGAGCAAACTCTGCAAGTAGGTTGGGGACGCCTCTTCCCTTGGTTGGGAGTTATCTTTCAAAATGGGGGCTCCCTGTGATTATCGGTATCGGGATTATCTTTCCGCATGTTGCAGGTAACTACTGGATAGATGTGGCTGTATTCTGGGGGATTTACGTGCTCTTGGGCTTGAGTCTGAATATTATCGTCGGTGAAGTCGGGCTCTTTAACATGGGGCACTCTGCATTCTTCGCTATCGGTGCTTATACGACAGCTATCCTAAGTGAGCGATTCGGAGTGTCGCTTTGGCTGTTGCTCCCGCTAAGCGGTCTTGCAGCAGGTGTTGCAGGATACATACTTGCCAAACCCATCATCCATCTTCGCGGGGATTATCTGCTTATAGTCACAATAGGACTCAATGAGATAATTCGAATTACTCTGCTCAATAACCCATTGGGACTGACAGGCGGTCCCAACGGCATTATTATGCTGGATCAGTTTCGCATATTCGGTCATGCGATAGAGCGTCCTATGGATTTCTACTACTTGGTTTGGGCCTTTGTCGCAATAACCGTGTTTGTCCTGATCCGCATTCAGAGATCACGGATAGGCCGTTGCTGGAATTACGTCCGCGAGGATGAGATCGCTGCCCAGGCCATGGGAATTGACACTCGCTGGGCAAAACTCATAGCCTTCACTCTCGGGGCTGCTATTGCAGGAGCGACTGGGACTGTTTTTGCCGCGAAGCTTGTAGTGATATCTCCTGAGAGTTTCACTTTCATGGAATCAGTGATTCTCTTCTGTATAGTTATTCTTGGCGGGATGGGATCCATTCCCGGAGTCATCTTGGGTTCAGCCGGGATGATGGTTTTGCCTGAACTCCTCAGGAATTTCGCCCAGTTCCGTATGCTCTTCTTCGGCCTTGCTTTGGTGCTCATGATGATCTTCCGTCCGCAAGGCCTGTGGCCCAGCAGACGCTGGACGACAATCCTTAGAGAGGGGGAGGGCGAATGAGAGCGGAAGAACAAGTCCTGCTCAAACTCAACAAGCTAACCAAGAACTTCGGTGGGCTGAAAGCGGTTGATGTGTTTGATCTGGATGTGGCTTCAGGCAGCATCACCAGCCTCATCGGTCCTAACGGGGCAGGGAAGACAACCGTCTTCAATCTGATAACCGGTATTTATCGCCCGGAGGCAGGCAGTATAGAATTCGACGGCCGGGAGTTAATAGGCAGGCAGCCACACCAGGTGGCGAAAGCGGGGATCGCCCGCACATTTCAAACCCTCAGGCTCTTTGAAAACCTGACTTGTTTTGAGAATGTATTGTCCGGACAGCATTGTCGCACCTGCTCAGGGATAATAAGCTCAGTCTTGGGAACCTCTGCTCAAAGACGTGAAGAAGCTGAGGTAAGGGGCGAGGCTGAGCGTTGCTTGAAGCTTGTGGACATGTGGGATTTCAGAGACGAACTGGCCAGGAACCTCCCATACGGGTATAGGCGGCGCCTGGAGATAGCCCGGGCATTGGCTACCCAGCCTCATCTGCTTGTCCTCGATGAACCTGCAGGCGGACTCAATGAGAAGGAGTCAGCTGACCTTATGGAGCTGATCCAAGGGATTAGAGACTCCGGGATCACGATTTTCCTTATTGAACACGATATGCAGGTAGTAATGGGGATTTCAGATTGGGTGGCGGTTATGGATAACGGCCGGAAGATAAGCGAAGGCACACCTTATGATGTGCAGCATGATGCGCGGGTGATTGAAGCTTATCTTGGGACTGACGACGATGATGACTTCTACTCTAAAGCAAGCGCCGGTGAGGAGTGGGAGGGGGAGGGGCGTACATGAGTCTGCTTGAGCTTGGTGATGTGCATATAGCTTACGGAAATGTCAAGGCAGTCAAAGGAATTGACCTTGTAGTAAACGACGGCGAGATCGTGACTCTTCTCGGCGCCAACGGGGCGGGAAAAACCACTACGCTGCGGGCCATATCAGGCCTTCTCAGGCTGCAGTCAGGGGTTATCAGATTCGGTGAGCACGAGCTCCAGGCGATGCCTGCCCATAAGATTGTTGAGCTGGGTATCTGCCATGTCCCTGAAGGACGAAGAGTCTTCGGGACATTGACTGTGGAAGAGAATTTGAATCTCGGCGCCTATAAATACCGCAATGATTCCGGCCGTGTCCAGTTAGGTCGAGAACGCGTCTATCAGTTGTTTCCTCGACTCGAGGAACGACAGAGGCAACTGGCGGGCACGCTCTCCGGCGGTGAGCAGCAGATGCTGGCGATTGGGCGAGGACTGATGTCAGACCCCAGAGTGCTTCTCCTTGACGAACCGTCCTTAGGACTTGCTCCTAAACTGGTTCAGGAGATATTTCGGACAATCTGTGAAATCAACAGGCAGGGAGTGACTATTCTCCTTGTTGAACAGAATGCCCGCATTGCGCTGAGAGTGGCTGAGAGAGCCTATGTGCTTGAGACCGGACGGATCGCGCTCAGCGGTGAGTCTTTGGAGCTTAGGCGCGATCCCAGGGTGCAACAGGCATACCTCGGAGTCAAAGAGGCGGCAGGCCTCTCATGAGGCCTGCGCCTATCCTCCCTCTGCTTCTTACGCGATCTTCATCCGCCCCTTATCGCAACTGCATACCGGCAGAAGTGGTGGTACCCAGCTCAACTCAGTTTGACGCGGATAACCTATGAGAGTAGTATTGGGGGTACCGGATTTATTCTTGCCGAAGGCGTGGAGGTGCGAAGGCTTGGCTAAGATCGAGTTCTTGAACGTTACGAAAACCCGATCAATTGACGGTGAAATGCGTAGCGTTTTGGATGACGTATCAGTTGCTGTAGAAGAAGGAACTATACTTGCAATCGGCGGCCCATCCGGCGCAGGCAAGTCTACCATGCTAAGACTAGCCAATAGACTTGAAAGCGCAACTTCCGGGAGAGTGCTCTTAGATGGAGTGGATATTTCCACGATAGACCCTGTTAGGCTAAGACGCAAGGTAGGGATGGTGTTTCAGCTCCCGAGCCTGTTCCCGCTAACTATCCAAGAGAATCTCACATATGGACCGGAACTTCGAGGGGTGGAGCCGTCTTCCCTCCACGACAAGGTAAGAGAGATGCTGGATATGGTGGATTTGCCTGACCTTAGTCCAGGGAGGCAGGCAGGTGAGCTCTCTGTCGGCCAGCAGCAGAGGGTAGCCATTGCGCGGACTCTCATGAATGAGCCTGAGGTTCTTCTTATGGATGAGCCTACATCCGCTTTGGATCCTGCCACTGCGAAATCCATTTTGGAGCTTGTCTGTGATATAAGGTCGAGGTATGGGATAACAGTGCTCTTCGTAAGCCACAGTCTTGAGCATTCCAGGCTTGTAGGAGACAGGTTTCTCCTTATTGTAGATGGGAAAGTTGTGGAAGAAAGCGATATTGAGGCATTCTTTCGAGGGCCTCAAACTGAACTCGGCCGCAAGTTTCTTGCAGGGGAGTTGAAATAGATGGAGTACATAAGCTTGTCATACGCATCTCTTGGGATAGCGGTGCTGTTTATCGTATCCGCCATGGTAGTCTCCTGCAGATATAGCTTAGGGCTCGAGAGGGATCTTGCGGTAGGGGCGGTAAGGGCGTTTGTGCAGTTAACCGCTATCGGGTATGTGCTTCAACTCTTGTTTGTTTCGGCGCGGTGGTATTATGTAGTGATAATGCTTATTATCATGCTTGCTGCGGCGATTAAGAATGCTGTAGCCAGACAGTCGGCAAAGCTCAAGGGCATGTTTACTACGTTAGGCATATCCATTTTTGTAGGGTCAGCCCTTACGACTGCTGTTGTGATAGGAATCATACTTCGCGTCAGGCCTTGGTACTCACCTCGGTACCTCATCCCTCTTGCAGGCTCAATCCTGGGTAATAGTATGACAGGCGCTGCCCTTGCTCTCAACCGTCTGAGATCTGATATCACTCATAGAAAGCCGGAAGTCGAGGCTGCGCTGGCCCTCGGGGCTACATCCAGGCAGGCAATAATGCCTATGATTAGGGATGCGCTGAAATCTGCTATGCTTCCGTCAATCTCCTCGCTCATGGTAGTGGGTATCGTCCATCTGCCTGGGATGATGGCAGGGCAGATTATTGCCGGGGCGTTTCCTGTAGATGCTGTGAAGTATCAGCTTATGGTCGTGTATATGATTGCAGCTGCGGTTGCCATAACATCCATGATGGTGGTATATCTCGCCACAAACCTTTTTTTCACGCCTGACCATATGCTAAAGACTGAGGCTTTAGGTTCTACTTGATAGTGAATGCTCATCCTTAAATGGGAGTTCCCCTGAATTCAAGGATTGACATGAAAACAGACTACCGCTCGGAGATGATCTTTCCGAGGACTAACGCATAAATCATTCTTGAGATGAACTGAAAGAATACTTGTTCTGTTCGATTGCCGGCGACGACATTGCCGCAGATTCTTGTTGACAACCGGTACCCCGACGTGATAGTATCGGGGCAATTGGAATAATCACTTGCGATGATTGGGGCTAGTAAGCGTATCACTACTGGCAAAGCGAGTCAGGGACAGTGTAAGCCTGGCGCTGGGAAGCACGACTGAATGGGCCTGGGAGCAGTGGGCCGGAAAGAACTTTGAGTCAAGTAGGGTCTACCGGGTTCCTCCCGATATAGAGGCAGGGTATAAGGAGATTAACCCTCCCGTACCCGGAGAGAGAGTCAGGCGAGTATTCCCATACTATGGGGAACTCATCCGGACTAATTGGGGTGGCACCGCGGTAAGTACCCGTCCTCACAGTAGGACGGGTTTTTTTGTGCCCTTTTCTAAAGTAGTGTCCGGCCTAGTGAGGTTCAGCGGAGAAAACCTCGTTCACATTGAGAGCGGGGACGACATCAAAAGCTACAAAGAAGCGAGGAGGCAGAGAAGAGATGAAGAGACAGTTTCAGCTTCGGTTTAGGAGGACGCGGAATCTGGTCAAGTTCCTATCTATGGTAACTCTTATTCTATGTATCGGGACGGGTTTTGCGTACAGCAAAGAGCTTCCGCCTGTCAAGATCGGCGCTGCAGGACCGTTTACAGGGGATTTGTCCAAGATAGGGTTGGATGCTCTAAACGCTATTCAGATGGCGGTAGAAGAGGCAAATGCCGAAGGTGGAATCAAGGGACGGAAGATTGAAGTTGCAATCGGAGACGATATGGGAGACCCGTCTAAGGGGGTATTGGTAGCAGAGAAGTTTGCCATGGACAAGAACGTCCTCGGCGTCGTAGGCCCTATGAACAGTGCAACTGTCAGCGCTGCGCTCCCTGCATATGATCGGGCAGGTCTTGTGATAATCAGCCAGTCTGCCACGAACCCTGACCTTAGCGAACGGGGATACCGTGTCATGCACAGGATATGCCCTAGGGACGATGCCCAAGGCCCTGCTGCTGCCAGGTTCATTGCAGAAGAGGTCAAGGCAAAGAACGTCTACATCATCGACGACAAAGGCACCTACGGACAGGGACTGGCTGACCAGGTGGCAGCTGCCTTAGGCCCACTAGGGGTCAAAGTGACTCGAGGACAGATTACCCTTGAAGACCGAGACTTCTCACCTATCCTTACTCGGGTGAAAGCCACGCAACCGGACTTGATTTACCTTGGACTCTCAAACCCGGCTCAAGCTGCAGGCCTTATGAAACAGGCAATAGGCCTGGGCTTATCAGCCAGGTTCATGGGGGGAGACTGCATGAAAGAGAAGGATCAACTTGTCGCCGGCGCCGGAGGGGCAGCTGAAGGAATGTATGTTACTGCAATCGGAAAGGATATCGCTGAAGTTCCTGCTGCACGCGAATTTATCAAGAAGTTCGAAGGCAAATACGGCGCAATGAGCGTATTCTCCGGGCAGAGCTACGAGGCTACGAAGATCCTGATTGAAGCCTTAAGAGTAGCTGCGGGAGACGACCCGGCAGGCCTTACTAAGGCCAAGGCACTGGATGCAGTCCATAGCATACGTGACTACAAAGGCATAATGGGCTTCCCTATAGGTTTTGACGAGAAAGGCGACGTATTAGGAGCCAGTATCTATGTATATCAGGTAGAAAACGGCGATTTCCGAGAGGTCAAAGAGTACCCTGCGGAGGTTTAGTAAATGGAACAGATTTTGGCTCAGCTTCCCCAGCAGGTAATAAACGGTCTTACATTAGGCAGTATCTATGCCCTTCTGGCGCTGGGGTACTCCATGGTCTACGGGATTTTGAGGATGCTCAACTTCGCCCATGGTGATGTTTTCATGGTCGGGTCCTTGATAGGATGGGGAGTCCTCCAGTTATTCGTCAGGGGAGAGACTACGCTGGCAAGATCCGGGTTAGCGCTGGTTTCCATGGTGTGTGGTGCAGTGATTGTCACCTCAGCGTTGGGAGGCACAATTGAACGGTTTGCCTACCGTCCGCTTCAAAAGGGATCAAGGCTCACGACCCTTATCTCAGCCCTTGGCACGTCTATAATCCTGCAGAACGTGGCTATGCTTTTGACACAAGGGCGCGCGAAAGCTTATCAGACTGAACTTGTCATTTCGTCTGACTGGGCAATTAGCGCGCTCGGGGCTACCATATCCGCGACACGGCTTATCATAATCTGCGTGTCAATTGCGCTTATGCTGGCTATGGACTACGCGGTAACCCATACAATGCTGGGAAAGGCCATGCGAGCTACGAGCCAGGACAGGGAAGCTGCAGAATACATGGGGATCAGGACTCAAAGGGTCATATCTGTTGCTTTCATCATCGGTTCAGGCCTGGCAGGGATTGCAGGTGTCATGATAGGACTTTACTATACACAGGTGGACTTCATGATAGGCTTTTCTGCAGGTATGAAGGCTTTTACCGCTGCGGTGCTGGGAGGCATCGGGAATATCCGCGGCGCAATGGCAGGCGGACTTGTCCTCGGACTTGCAGAAAGCCTCGGGGTTCTGTTTTTGGCGCCGGTATATAAGGACGTCATTGTCTTTTCGGTGCTTATTGCAGTGCTGATATTGAGGCCCCAAGGAATCTTGGGGAAACCTGTAGACGAGAAAGTATAGGCGGGGGAGGGAAGGGAGCCATGAATCGTAGCAAGAGATTTCCAGTCCGGCCGTGGATGATATATGCAGGATATGCTGTCTTAGCATTTCTCCCCCTCATCACAGGGAACTTCTACTACATGAGACTCGGCGGGTCGGTTGCGTTGTATCTTATACTTGCCCTTGGCTTGAATATTGTAGCGGGTGAGGCAGGACTGCTTGATCTTGGATATGCTGCGTTCTATGGGATTGGGGCGTACACATATGCTTTACTTGCATCGCCTCAATTCGGACTGCATTTGCCTTTCTTGCCTGCAGCAGCTTGCGGAGTATCTGCATCAGCCTTGGCTGCACTCCTGGTGAGCATCCCCACGCTTCACTTAAAAGGCGATTACCTGGCAATGGTGACATTAGGCTTCGGGCAGATTATCCGTATCCTACTGAATAACCTGGATCGTCCAATCAACATCACAAACGGGCCTAACGGGATAGTAGCCATTGACGCACCTAGAATCCTTGGGGTAAGCTTCGATTCCCTTGAGATGTCCTATGCTTTCATATGGATAGTTGCAGTG
The DNA here is from genome assembly GCA_012841305.1 of Bacillota bacterium. Taxonomy (GTDB): domain Bacteria; phylum Bacillota; class SHA-98; order UBA4971; family UBA4971; genus UBA4971. The sequence goes on from DUVA01000111.1 coordinate 19,557, forward strand.
GCTGCAGTCGTGATCGTAAGTCGAGTCGTGCGCTCAAGTGTCGGGCGTGCCTGGTCAGCTATCCGGGAGGATCCCGTGGCTGCATCATGCATGGGTGTTGATGTGGCCAGGTACCGAGTGGCTGCGTTTGTGTGGGGAGCCGCGCTTGCGGGGCTTGCCGGTGCTTTGTTTGCATCCTGGCAGAGGGCGATTTTCCCTCAGAACTTCACAATGCAGGAGACTATCACTGTCTATTGTATGGTGGTGCTGGGCGGGCTAAGGAGCCTTTCCGGTATTATGCTGGGTGTCCTGGCTTTGATCATCATTCCTGAAATGCTGCGCGCCTATAGTATTTACCGGATGTTGATATACGGGGTTGCGCTGGTGCTTCTTGCGATATACAGGCCCCAAGGGCTTATTCCGCAAAGCGCAGCTGGAATTGCCTCGTCTGTCAAAAGCATGTTGAGAAGTCCGGGCGTAGGTAGACCTGGGCACCGCTCAGCCGGAGGCTATGCCTGTGGCGATGTGGGCTTAGGCTATGCGTCATCTGGGACGCGGAAAACCGCCGGGACTCGGCAGGCGACCGGGACTCGGCAGGCAATTGAGATTAAGGATGTCACATGTTCCTTCGATGGATTAACAGCCTTGTCTGAGATAAACTTCAGCGTTAAGCCTGGTGAGGTGGTAGGCATCATTGGTCCCAACGGGGCGGGGAAGACTACGTTGTTTAATCTCCTTACCGGAGTGGTGAATCCCACGTCAGGCCGGATTGTAGTCCTAGGTAATGATATTACCCATATGCCACCTCATAAAATCGCTGAGTTGGGTGTTGTTAGGACATTCCAGAATATCAGGCTTTTCGAGAACCAAAGCGTTCTGGAAAACGTCCTTGTCGGCTGCCACCTGAGGCTTAAGGGAGATGTGTACAGCGCGGTGCTGGGCACGAAGGAATACCGGAAGCGCCATGCTGCCGGCGTAGAACAAGCGCGGGAAGCCTTGGAGTTCTTCGGCAAGGATTTGGCGTCTCGTGAAGCTGAACCTGCCAGGGATCTCTCTTATCCTGAAAGGCGCAGAGTGGAACTTGCAAGGGGACTGGCTTTGGCCCCTCGGATCCTGCTCCTGGATGAGCCGACAGCCGGGATGACACCTGACGAGGCGGAAGAAGTTGTCCGCGGGATCTGTGTTCTCAGAGAGCATGGATATACAGTCCTTGTTATAGAGCACAGGATGGACGTGATTGCAGGAGCGTGTGACAGGGTGATCGTCCTGGATCACGGTGAGAAGATCGCAGACGGGACTCCTCGGGAAGTGGTGGCAAACCCTGAAGTGATCCATGCATATCTCGGGACCGGGGGAGGGCAGGATGCCGCCAAGGAGGCCGTGGGAGATAGCACAGATGAACTCGCCAGGGACGGGCAGGGGGACGCCGGGGCAGATGCCGAGGAGGTTGCAGGCATGCGCATTGAGCGTCCGGGTTTACCTGATGAACACTCATATGCATGTGACGCGTCTCCGGTTGTCGTTAGTGAACGCATGGCTGACCGTGAGAGACTGCACCCGACTGCTGAGCCGATCCTTGAACTTAGAGGCGTCCATTCATCATACGGTTCGGTAAAGGTGCTCCAAGGTATAGATGCCGAGATAAATCCAGGCGAACTTGTGGTTTTCTTAGGGAGCAATGCATCAGGTAAGACGACGATGCTGAAGACCATCCTTGGGAGGGTTCCGCCAACCTCAGGCGAGATCCTGTTCATGGGCGCCAGGATAGACGGTATGCCTACTTCTGAAATTGCAAGGGCGGGAATTGGAATCGTGCCTGAAGGCAGAAGGATTTTCCCTCAGCTTACAGTGTTGGAGAACCTGGAGCTCGGAGGGTATGTGGTAAGAGACCGTCGATTGGCTGCGGAAGGCATTGACATGGCACTGGAGCTGTTTCCGCGACTTGCTGAAAGGCGCAACCAACTTGCAGGTACGCTGTCCGGAGGGGAGCAGCAGATGTTGGCAATATCCCGGGCATTAATCGCAGGGCCTAAACTCATCCTCATGGATGAGCCGTCCATGGGACTTGCGCCTGTCCTGGTTGACAGAGTCATGGACGCAATTTCCGACATCAACCGGAGAGGGATGACAGTACTCCTTGTCGAACAGAACGCTCAAGCTGCGCTTACTATAGCTGACCGGGTATATATCCTTCGTTCAGGACGTGTTGTGGCTTCAGGCGCGGCGCGAGACTTCACAGAGGGCGATACAGTCACCAAAGCCTACCTGGCATAACCCGCAAGAACTGATTGGCAGAATTCAATATAACCGCGATAATGACGTTCACTTAAACGTCCGTGGCCACGTTGATTTCCGTGTTTTTCTATGGTAATCTATTCATGAAATTTCTTTTGCTGCATATTACTATTGGAGGAATAGCCTATGTCAAGGGTGGTAACTATGGAGAATCAAGAACTGTTTTCTGCGCTTCGCAGGGTGTTCAATACTACAGAATATAACCGCGGTAGGCTCGGAGAAGCTGTCAAGGCTCATGAGGAAGCTGACCACGGAAACTGGTACTTTGTTCAGAGCAGCAGAGGCATAACCACTGCTATTATCCCTGTCAAGGAACTGGAAGAGCTCGTCAAAGCTAAGGACCATTTGGAGCGCTTGTTTGACATACTAGTCTACAAGGTGAGCGAAGAGAGGCTCCGAGATTCAGATGAGCTGATGAGCTTTGTGGAAGCTATGAAGAGACTCGATGTAGATGAAGCAGAAGTAGGAGAACTCGTGGACCAGGTGGAATTTGAATGACATGGGAGAAGCTTATTGAGCACGCTGTAGAAGAGGGTGCGTACATTCCCATCTTTCATCCTAAGGCTTTGAATGAGTTGGAAGCAATGCTGAAAAGCGATAGAGGCAAGGGTAATGCAGTAGTGGCTGCCATCATCAAGCTTTGCCGAAACCCGCTTCCTAGAGACATGGGGGGCGTCGGTAATCGTCTGGGCAAGCGAAAGGGTAGCGGGAACTTAAAACCATTGCTATGTGCAAAGCTAAAAGGACTAGGCACAAGGATAGTGTACGCTCTTACCAAGCAAGAACCGGGAGAAGATGCCCACGAACCGGGAAAAACCGTTACCATACTCGCTATTGGCACAAGGGAAGATATGAAGGCATACATTGAAGCCTCACGGAGGAAATCGGATGTCTCGCCAGAGTGGCCAAGGGAGTGGCGAGACTAGCCCTCTTGGACGTTTGCGTCCTGTTTTTTGACTACGCACTGCCAAATGGCAGTCTGTGGTGTTCAGCGTTAATGCGTCCATAAAACGGTTTTTGGGGTGTTTCGTTAGGGTTTGTGCAGAGAAATCAAATACTCAGACATGACCTGCAGGAGTTTTCGAAAAGTTTACGAATATATACATTTAATGTCGAAATTGACACAATGTGGCCTAAACAAGAGACGACTGTTTCGGGAGAGATTATCTTGAAAGGGGGCTTCAAAGAGAAAGTGTTTCCGGCTCTAGGATTATAGAGAAATAGGAGGATGGTAGAATGGTTATTCTGGGCATTGTTATCTTGCTGGCTACTGTGTTTGCCTTAGTTAAGCAGTATGAAACCAAAATGATTCTATTTGCTTCAGGACTCTTACTGTGTATTATCGGCGGTAACCCTATGAATGCCTTCGAGGCTTTTGCTTCCCGGATGACCACGGGAGGTCTGATTCAGCCTATACTCTCCGTAATGGGTTTTGCTTTTGTCATGAAAGTCACGGAATGTGATAAACACCTGGTTAATTTTCTTTCCAAAGGGCTTATAAAAGTTCGCCCTATCCTAATTCCCGGGGCAGCCCTGGCTACTTTTGCCATCAATACTGCCTTGCCCAGCGCGGCTGGGGCAGCGGCAGCCGTGGGAGCTATCTTGATTCCTGTTCTCATGGAAGCAGGTATTAGTCCTGCTATGGCTGCGGCGGCAGTCCTTACCGGTACATTTGGAAGTATGATCAGCCCGGGCCTTTCTCATAACCCTTTTATTGCGAACATTGCGTCAGTTGAAGTTATGGATGTCATTGCCGTGCATTATGCGGCAGATGTGGTGTCAGTTGTCATTGGGGCACTTTCCCTTGCCGTCCTGGCCTTTATTCTGAAAGAAGACGGCAGAGGTTCCGGTGCCGAGATATCTGCAGCGAACCTGGAAATCACCACCGTCAAGGTTAATTACCTAAAAGCTATTGTCCCGGTTATACCAATACTTATTCTCATTTTGGGCGCCACAAAAACAGTTGCTGCCTTTGCTAAGGTTTCTATCCCGGCGGCTATGCTGATTGGTGCCCTCTTTGGGGTGCTGGCGTCTTTAACAGATACGAAGTTGAATAAGCAATATATGGAGAAAGTGTCTAAAGCCTTCTTTGACGGGATGGGCAATGCTTATGCCAATATCATGGGCATCATAATTGCGGCGGCTGTGTTTGTCAAAGGGCTGGAGACTATTGGTCTTATCAAATCTTTTATCGACGCTATGATTGGAGCCCCGGGGATTGTGAAAATTGCGGCTACCTTTGGACCTTTCCTCCTGGGTGTTGTTTCCGGATCCGGCGATGCGGCCGCTATTGCTTTTAATGAGGCTGTGACCCCGCAGGCCGCCCAGTTTGGTCTGGAAATCATTAATATGGGGTCTATAGCAGCCCTAGGCGGAGCCCTGGGACGTACCATGTCACCTCTGGCAGGGGCGGCTATCATCGTAGCTACCATGGCCGGAGTAAACCCCCTGGAAGTTGCTAAACGCAATGCGCCGGGGATGATTATTGCGGCAATAGTTGCCATCTTTATCCTATTATAACCACTTGTAAGGAGATAGACGAATGCGTGTAAAGGCGGAGAGAATACAAAATGACCTGGAGAATCTCGCCCGTTTTGGCAAGCTTGAAGGCGGTGGCATCAGCCGCCTGGCTTTCACAAGCGCAGACCGGGAAGCCAGACAATACCTGCAGCATTCCCTGGCCCAACAGGGGTTGAACACAACACAGGATGCCATGGGCAACATGAGAGCCAGGAGGAGTGGGATACGGAATTTGGCTCCGGTCATGATTGGTTCTCATCTGGATAGCGTGCCTTCCGGAGGTTGCTTTGATGGTGTGGTGGGTATAGTGGCTGCTTTGGAAGTGATCCGGGTGCTGGATGAACAGGGTATTAAAACGCTTCGGCCTATAGATATCATCAATTTCTCGGCAGAAGAGTCCAGCCGTTTCAGAGCAAGTACTCTGGGAAGTAAAGCCATGACAGGGCACCTTTCCCGAGAACAGTTGCATATGTACAAAGATAAAGAGGGGCTGTCCCTCTATGAAGCAATGAAACTATTTGGTCTGAATCCGGAAGGGCTAGAGAGTGTCAGGATTCAACCGGGGGACGTGTACGCCTTTATCGAAACACACATTGAGCAGGGACGGGTTCTGGAGTCTCTTGGTGTGCCGCTGGGGGTGGTAACATCCATTGCTGCGCCTACCAGAATAAGAGTTCGTGTTACGGGCAGGGCTGATCATTCAGGCGCCACTCCCATGGATTTAAGAGCGGATGCCCTGGTGGCTGCCAGCGAAGTTATTCTTGGTGTGGAAAGAATTGCTTCCGTTGAAGCCGGACCTCATACAGTGGGGACTGTGGGATATGCCAACGCCAGCCCCGGGGTGCTTAATGTTATTCCCGGCCAGGTAGAATTGGGCATTGACATCCGGGATATCGATAAGAATAGCAAAGACTTGGCCGTAAGCAAGGTCATCTCTCTATTAGAGGATGTTGCCCGCAAACGAGAGGTCAAAGTAGACTACGAGATTCTGGCGGATGAAGCTCCTGTCACCTTATCCGGTAAGATCATCAATACTCTTGAAAAGGCAGCGCAAGCCTTAGGGTATCCCTACCGGCTCATGCCCAGCGGAGCCGGACATGATGCTATGTATATGGCGGAAGTGGCCCAGACCGGCATGATTTTTGTGCCTAGCCGAGAGGGTATTAGCCATAACATTGCTGAATATACTCCCCTCGAGGACATTGCCAGAGGAACAGAGGTCCTTTTAGAGGCGGTTCTGCAATTAGCAGACGAAGAGTGAGGCAGGTTGTTTTACCGACGGCCGCTCCGTGCCGCCCATGGCACCGCGGCACCGGCCATCTGCGGCCGTCGGAAGCCTTAGTTGCACTCGTCTCTCAAATTCTTTTGAACAACTTTATCTCAATATAGTGTAGGCGAACGTCTACCCCTTTTGACACAAAAAAATCCAAGATAGGGTGGAACTAAGAGCGGTAATTCTGAGATAGGAGATGAGTTGATATGTCAAAAATCTCCATTATGGCGGCAGGGGATTCCTTTATTACCCAACGGTTACCGCAAGATACTCATTTTGCTCAATTAAAAAACTATATAGAAGCGCATGATGTTAGATTTACAAACTTTGAGATTTTACTGCATGATTTTGAGGTGTATCCGGCACCGACAAGCGGTGGTACATGGGCGGTTGCACGTCCGGAAGTCCTGCAGGATATTAAGCAGCTTGGTTTTAATATGATGTCTTGGGCAAATAACCATACGATTGATTGGAATATTGGTGGTATTTTGACTACCATGAAGCACCTGGATGAAAACAAATGTATCCATGCCGGTGTCGGCATAAATCTGGCGGAAGCCTCTCAGCCAAGGTATCTTGACACTCCGCAAGGCCGGGTCGCACTGATTGGTTGTACTTCCACAATATCGGAATGGGGCATGGCCGGTGCGCAGAGACCTGATGTGCTCGGTCGCCCGGGGGCGAATGTTCTTCGATATCAGGCGATTAACAAGGTACGTCCGGAGGATTTTGAAAAATTAAGAGAAATAGTCGAGCAGACTGAGGTAAATTCCAACAGAATTCTAAATGAAAAAGAAGGATTTTCAAAGCCGGTTGAAGGCGGTTATTATGTTGGCAGTATCAGATTTGAACCGGGTGAGGAGCCTGGGACGGTAACCAAGATGAATCCCAAAGATGCCCAACGCATTGTGCGGTCTATACGCGAAGCTGTGCGGCAGGCAGATGTTGTCTTGGTTAGTCATCATACACATGAGCGTAAAGGCCTCGAGAAAGACCGTCCGGCAGATTTTGCCCGTGATTTTGCCAAGTTGTGCATTGATAGTGGTGCACATGCTTATATTGGTCATGGTCCCCATATTTGGCGCGGTATTGAAATTTACAGAAACCGTCCGATTTTTTATAGCCTGGGCGATTTCATTTTCCAGAATGATTCGGTAGAACGACAGCCGACCGAGTTTTATGATCTCTATGATTTGGGCGCGGAAAATACGGTTTCTGACGGACTGGACGCCCGCAGCGCCAATGAAACGAGAGGACTGGTTGTTGATCGCAGGGTATTTGAATCGGCGCTGGTTTCTTTTGCAGTAACGGATGGGGAAATCGCTGAAATTACCTTAAAACCGCTTTCACTGGGATTTGAGTATGGTAGATCGCGGCGCGGTCGTCCGCAATTCTCCGATAAAGAAAACGGAGAACGCATTTTAGGTGATATTGCCAACTTATCGGTAGAATTTGGCACGGTAATTACGACAAAAGATGGTGTAGGAACGATTGGATTGAAATAAGGCATTTCCTTATCAATTAGCCGGGGAAGAGTGAGGAGAGATATTATGCTGGCTCGAATCAAAGAACTGGCCTTACGGTATGAGGAAGATACAATTAATATGAGGCGGGACATTCACAAATACGCCGAGACTGCCTGGACAGAATATCGGACTGCGTCCATGGCTGCAAAAGGGCTGGCGGAATCCGGGTATCAGGTCTTTGCGGGTTGTGAGGTCATTGATGAGGAAGCTATGATGGGAGTTCCAGATGCTCCGGAACTAAAAAGCCATGAAGAAAGGGCTGTTGCACAGGGTGCGGATCCCCTTTGGCTAGAAAAGATGACCGGGGGCAAGACCGGGGTCATGGGGGTAATGGATTTTGGCAAGCCCGGTCCCACAGTGGCTTTGCGTTTTGACATGGATGCCAATGATCTGGCCGAAGCGGAGGACGAAAACCACCGACCCTATAATGCAGGCTTTGCTTCAGTAAACAAAGGCGCCATGCATGGGTGCGGCCATGACGGGCACATCGCTATTGGCCTTACGGTGGCCAAGATTTTAGCCCTGCTCAAAGAGGATTTGGCCGGAAAAGTAAAGCTAATTTTTCAACCGGCGGAAGAAGGAGTGCGCGGGGCCAAAGCCATGATGGTGAAGGGTATCGTTGATGATGTAGATTATATGTTGGGGCTTCATCTAGGGACCAGCTTGAGGAGACTTGGACAGATCTCCTGTGATGCCGGCGGTTTTCTTGCTACAACCAAACTGGACGCCAACTTCACAGGAAAGCCTTCTCACGCCGGGCTGGCACCGGAAATCGGCAAAAATGCTCTCTTGGCGGCAGCAACTGCATTGCTCAACCTGCATGCCATAGCCCGTCACGGCCAGGGAGCCTCCAGGATTAATGTAGGGATTATGCAAGGGGGTACAGGCCGCAACGTCATCCCGGCCAATGCCGTCCTGAAATTGGAAACCCGTGGGGCAAGCAGTAAGATCAATGATGATATGCACCAGAAGGCTGTGCGCATCATCAAGGGGGCTGCCCTGATGCATGATGTGCAGATCTCTTTGAAACAGATGGGTTCCGCTGCCAGCGCCGATAGTGATTCTGCCTTGGGGGAACAGGCCCGGGGCATTGCCGAGGAGCTGGGTCTTTTTGACGAGTTTGTGTCACGGGAAGACTTAGGTGGCAGTGAAGATATGGCCTATTTTATGTCCAGGGTACAGGAGAATGGCGGGCAGGCAGCCTATGCTATTATCGGAACTGAACTGGCAGCCGGGCATCACGAATCACGGTTTGACTTTGATGAAGCTGTCTTGTGCCGGGCTGTAGCATACGCCGCAGGCGTTACAGCAAAGCTGCTTACTGAGAAAGATTGAACAGTTCCGGCGCTCGGCAAAGGTTGCTTTCTTCAGTTGCCGCGTATAGAATATAGATGACACTGGTGTGGCGACCACAGCAGACAACAGCCACACCATGAAGTTGAATCATAAAGTTCATAGGATCCGGATTCGCTGACCTGAGGGCGAAGGTAGAGCCTCTATATAGACGTAGAGCTCATCTTGAGGCATAAGCCATACCTGCCAAACCCTGAGGGTCAGGCCGGATTGCAAATATCACTAGCTGTCCCTGAGTGAAGGGGTTGACCTGAACGCAAGGGGAGGCGAGCTTTTGTTTTAGAGGATGTATGAAGGCCCGTCTCCTGTGCGCATGGGAGGTGGGCCTTTGACATTGAATCCAAGGAACAGAAAAGCCAGAGACATAGAGCTTGAAGTGAGTGAACCAGCGACGGGACGCGTGGAGTTTCCCCTGATTGGGACCGACCGTAAGAGAGTGGAAGGACTGGATGTTGCCTGTATTATTCCCTTGCTACAAGCGTGCCCCGGAGACGAGACAGAATCGTTGTTTGCTTGCGCGGATCGAACCCGCAAAGGCTTCGTGGGGGATTCTGTCCATATTCGAGGGATTATCGAGTTCTCCAACTACTGCGTCAGAAGCTGCATGTATTGCGGCCTCAGGCGCGATAATCGTAAACTTCGGAGATACAGGATGACGCCGGACGAGATTCTGGCTGCTTCGGAGAACGGGATTCGGAGCGGCTATCGCACAATTGTCCTTCAGTCAGGCGAGGATCCATACTACAGCGCGTCAGACATCGCCCGAATTGTTGAGGGAATCAAGGCCTTCGGGGATGTGGCTGTGACTTTGTCCGTTGGTGAAAGGCCACGTAGCGAATATGCGACTATGAAGGCAGCAGGGGCAGACAGATTCCTGTTAAAGCACGAAACCGCTGACGCTGAACTCTACCGGCGACTTCATCCGGGAGCGTCCCTTGAGACGAGAATAGAATGTCTCCAAAACCTCAAGGGCTTAGGGTTTCAAGTAGGCTCTGGGTTCATTATAGGCCTGCCCGGCCAAGATATCGCTACTATCGCCAGGGACATTACTCTCCTGAAGGAGCTGGATGTCGAGATGGCAGGAATCGGGCCGTTTATTCCGCATCCTGATACACCTTTGGCATCATATCCGGCAGGGGACGTTACGATGACTCTGAAAGCCCTGGCAGTTGCCAGGCTCGCCCTGCCACATGCCAATTTGCCTGTCACAACCGCCCTCTCCACCCTGCAGAAGGACGGAAGACAGCTGGCTTTGTCCTGTGGTGGGAACGTGATAATGCCCAATATAACCCCGGCGAAGTACAGAGAACTCTACGAGATCTATCCTGACAGCGCGTCCCTCAAAGATCCCGAGGACGGCGGTATCGGGGAGATCGCCGGAATGCTGAAGGCAGTAGGGAGGGGAGTTTCAGCAACTAAGGGCGACACCTTACCGAGGGAGAAGCGCCCGATTCCGGCACGAGATGAGGCTAGCTTCCAATGAGGGATGCCACTGCCTCCAGCAAACATAACACAAGAACAGGTGGGCACTGGCAACAGTTGATTGAGACGACTACAAGAAGATGAGGTGAAAGTGTAATGGCTATACCGAAGAGTCAGATAGAAAAGTGTGATTTCATTCCGGACGCCACCATTATGAAGATCCTAAGCGATACGAAGGAACCTGATTCCCGAGACATCAGCGACATAGTTGATAAAGCGAAGGAAGCTAAAGGCTTATCTCCTGACGAAGTCGGGAAGCTCCTCAATGTCAGAAGTGACCCCAATCTTGAAGTATTATACGACGCTGCTCGCGAAGTAAAGGAGAAGATATACGGGAAGCGTATCGTCCTATTTGCGCCTCTTTACTTCTCTAGTTTCTGTGTAAACAACTGCGCGTATTGCGGCTACCGGCGAGACAACGAGTTCCGCAGGCAGAAGCTTTCCCGTGAGGAAGTCATGGAAGAAGTTCGGGTACTAGAAGCCATGGGTCACAAAAGGCTGGCGCTGGAGTGCGGTGAAGATCCGGTGAATTGTCCTATTGAGTATGTTGAGGAAGTCATACAAGCAGTGTATGACACAAAGCTGGATAGAGGCAGTATAAGACGGGTGAATGTTAACATCGCAGCTACGACCGTCCAAGACTATAAACGGCTCAAAGCTGCGAACATCGGGACGTACATCCTTTTCCAGGAGACTTACCACAGGCCTACCTACAAACTGATGCATCCGCAAGGACCGAAATCCAGCTACGATTGGCATCTCGGCGCTATGGACAGGGCGATGGAAGCAGGTATCGATGACGTGGGAATCGGGGCGCTTCTTGGGCTTTATGACTACCGGTACGAGGTCCTAGGACTTATCTATCATGCCCTTCACCTTGAAGAGAGGTTTGGCGTAGGACCGCACACGATTTCAGTGCCCAGGCTTCGACCTGCGCGGGGAGTCACGCTTGAAACCTTCCCATACCTCATGGCCGATGGAGACTTCAAGAAGATAGTTGCTATCTTGCGCCTGGCAGTGCCTTATACAGGGATTATCCTCTCTACCAGAGAGCGTCCGGGTTTCAGGGATGAAGTGATAAAGGTGGGAGTATCCCAAATCAGTGCGGGTTCACAGACAGGTGTTGGGGCTTACCGCCACGAACATCGCGCGGATCTTGAGGATGAGGTTCCCCAGTTTGCTGTTGATGATAACAGGACTCCGGACGAGATCATAGCCGGCCTCGCGAAGTCGGGATATATCCCGAGTTACTGCACAGCGTGCTACAGGCAAGGCCGTACAGGTGACAGGTTCATGGAGTTCGCAAAGACAGGAGAGATCCAGAACCTCTGCCAGCCCAACGCTATCCTGACATTCAAGGAATACCTCTTAGACTACGCGTCTGACAGTACAAGAAGAACAGGTGAGGAAGCTATCAAAGCACACCTTGAGATGATTCCCTCTGAGAAGGTTCGAAAGGAGACCGAAAAGCGTCTTGCCAGGCTGGAGCAAGGTGAGCGGGACTTCTATTTTTAGCTGAGGACGCACTTTTGGCCATACGAATAGTTTCGGTCATGGCATAACAGGCAGCCACGATGAGGAGGACTTAAATGCAAAAGACGCCTAGAAGTAACAGACTTCAAATTGCGATCTTAGGAAGGCGGAACGCCGGGAAATCAAGCCTGATAAATGCGCTGACAAATCAGGACATAGCTCTTGTTTCCCATGTCCCCGGGACTACTGCTGACCCTGTATATAAGGCTATGGAGATCCCTCCGATAGGGCCTGTGACATTAATAGATACTGCAGGGATAGATGACATAGGAGAGCTGGGCCTGCTCAGGGCAGGGAAGACTTGGCGCGTGTTGGAAAAGGTAGACCTGGCAGTTCTAGTCATAGACGCATCCTCCGGCATTGGGGCGCCTGAGCGCTCTGTCATGGAGAGGCTCTGCGAAATGGATACCAGGGACAATAGCGCCATAAGAGATGCCAGTAATGCAGGCAATTGCGGAAAGAGCGGGAAGACCGGGGGAGTGCCCGTAGTCGTAGTGGCGAACAAGATCGATCTCGCGCCTTTCGCTCCTGTCCGGGAGTGGGAAGATACGCTAGGCACAGAGATCACGAAGGTGAGCTCAGTAACGGGAGACGGCATAGAAGCAGTTAAGGAACGGATTATTGCTTGTGCGCCTACTGACTGGGAAGGCCCGTCCTTAACCGGTGAACTCGTCTCTCCCGGCGATATCGTAATCCTCGTGACACCCCTGGATATCGAGGCGCCCAAGGGACGGTTAATCTTGCCTCAGGCCCAGACCATCCGGGACCTCCTTGATAATAATGCCCGTGTCATGGTGGTCAAAGAAGACGCTGTCGGGAAGTCCATTGAAGAGCTGAAAGCCCTCCCGAGCCTTGTGATAACAGATTCGCAAGTGTTCGGAGCCGTGTCAAAGCAGGTGCCTTCTGATGTCAGGCTGACATCTTTTTCAATCATCTTCGCAAGACACAAGGGAGACCTTGCTACCCTTGCTGAAGGAGCTCGCCATGTTTCCAATCTTAAGCCGGGCGCGAAAGTCCTTATTGCTGAGGCATGCACTCACCATCCTGTCGGGGATGATATCGGACGCGTGAAAATCCCGGGGTGGCTGGAGAAGCATGTCGGAGGCCACTTGAATTTCTCATGGACATCAGGAACCGGATTTCCTTCTGATCTTGAGGACTTCGATCTGGTCGTCCATTGCGGTGGATGTATGGTAACCAGGAGAGAGATGCTCCGGCGCATCGCCCGGGTAAGGCAGGCAGGTGTCCCCATCGTGAACTATGGTGTGTTGATCGCCTATTTGCATGGGATTATGGAACGGGCTCTTGAAGCCTTTGAGGAGGCGGGCATATCTTAGCGCCGGGGAACGCAAGATATTCCAGAGGTGTGTTGCATTGTTGCGACGAATCCGCGTTCTGGAAGTCGTGCGTCCTGCTGCGGGGGGTATGAAGAGGCACGTTCAGGGGCTTGTCCAAGGCCTTGATAAGGATAGGTTTGAAGTTCTCCTCGCAGCGCCGAAGGATGTGGAGCCCAGGCAATGGGCAGGGATGGAAGGCGTAGAATGCATTCCGCTTGAGATTTCAGGCAGAACGCCTGCGCCCGGTGATGTGGTTGCCTGTCTGAAGCTGAAAAATCTCATAAAGGCTGTCCGGCCTGACATCTGCCACTTCCACGGATTCAAGGCTGCAGCAATAGGACGTGTGGCTGTTGCTGCCATGAATGGGCCAAAGGTGGTCTATACAGCGCATAATTCCGTATTATCACGTCTAAATGCGCATCTGCCACAGGCAATGTCTTCCATCACAGATCCCACTCAATTTCAGTTGTCCAAGTTTCAGGGGAAGATGTGCCTTTATGTTGAACGTACCTTAGCCAGGTTCACAAACCGCGTCATCACCGTATCCAAAGACATCTATGAACAATACTCAGCCATTCCCCACCTCGGCCCGGAAAAAGTCAGCTATATCCCAAATGGCATAGATCTCAAGCGATTCTCTCCGACCGCCCATTTTGGGGATCGGGAGCGCGAAAGGGCAAAGCGAGCAATAGGTTGCGCTGTGGATATTCCCGTCGTAGGCCTTGTGTCCAGGTTGATTCCGCATAAAGGAGTGAAGACGTTCCTCCTGGCCGTGGCGTCCCTTTGGCAGGTGGGACTTGCGCCTCAAGTGCTTATCGCAGGAGACGGGCCTTCCAGACTCGAGCTGGAAGCCTTTTCTCTCGGGCTCGGGTTTGGCGACCAAGTGCGGTTCCTAGGGTTCATCGACGATATGGAGTCCTTCTATGAGGCCCTGGATGTGTTCGTGCTATCCAGCTTCTCCGAAGGAATGCCTCTTGCCTTGATTGAGGCTATGGCAGCCGGCGTGCCGGTGGTTGCTACGAGGACAGGAGGGGTGGAAGAGGTAGTTTCAGCAAGCGCAGGGGGATCGGAAGGAGTCATCATTTCGGATCGAGGCAGGCTTGTGCCACCCGGTGACCCTGAGGCTATGGCTACATGTATTCAAAAGGCTTTACTCTTTCCGCAGGAGTCCCGAATGCTCTCAGACAAGGGAAAGGCTTACGTCCGGGAAAATTTCTCCATTGAGCAGATGGTAAGAAAGACTGAAGAGGTGTACGAGGAGGTCCTTGTTTGCCGGGATTGAAAACGCCTTCATGGGGTTTGCTAATTGCCCTCATCATTTTCTTAGGCGCCGGTAGCCTGGCTATTCGGGACGTTACATATCCACAGAATCGAACGGGCGATGGCCCCCCTGCAACTGCGGTCGTCATGGTAGTCATAGATTCCTTGTCAATTGGTGACATCAATCATGAGATAATGCCAAGCCTCACCAGGCTAACGGAGACAGGTTCCATCGGGCTGATGAACGGACGGACAGCCAAGAGCCAGCAGCCTGAGCATGCCTACGTCACAATAGGCGCAGGGACACGGGCCCAAGGCCTGCCGGAGGCGGGTTCTGCCTTCAATTCTCTTGAGCATCTTGAAGGTGCAAAGGCATTTGAAGTCTACATGCGGAACACAAATGAACCGGCTCCTTCTGCCGAAAGTGTTGTGAATCCTTATATCTCTGCCATTATCAGTGTGAATAGGGATGTGACCTATGAAATTGTCCCAGGCGCTCTTGGCGAGGCTTTGCGCGGGGCAGGGAAGAGGACAGCGGTCTTCGGGAACTCAGATGCCTTGGACAAACCTTGCAGGTATGCAGCCTCAATCGCCATGGACAGACACGGTTTTGTGGACATGGGTGATGTCGGACGCTCCGTGACTTTGGAGAAACCTGATTTTCCAGGGGGTATCGTCTCAGATATCAGTCGCTTATCTCAGGGAGTCAAGGATGCTATAGGCTCCGCGGACTTTATCGTAGTTGAATCCGGGGACACAGCTCGGATGGAGAGGCTCTGGCTGTCCGGGACTATTACGGCGGATGCGTACTCTCTTGCCAGGCGGGAGGCACTGGCTGCAGCAGATGCCCTTATCGCAGCCATCCTTGAGTCTGTCAGCCTTACGGACTCAGTCCTCATGGTGGTTGTGCCGACACCAAGCCAGGAAGCCACCGGTGAAGGGCACCTCCTCACACCGGTAGTGGTAGCAGGGAAAGGATTTTCCAAAGGCATATCGACCTCACAAGCCACCAGGAGACGAGGCCTGGTCACCAATACGGACATCGCCGCAACGGTTTTGAGCAATCTGGGAGTGGCCGTTCCTCCTTGGATACTGGGATCAAACATGGCAAGCGTCCCGGATCCCCGGCCCATCCAAAGTGTTACGGAGCTGCTTCATCGGACCGCGCTTGTCTTCCGCATCCGCACTCCTCATCTAAAGACATACGTGTCGCTTTTGATAATTGTGGGGTTAGGACTCCCTGTTCTCATTGTGATGAGAACAGGCATGGAAGCCGGAGGGAAGACGGCAACTGACGGAAAGGCCGCTTTGGCCGGATCAGGGCCAACCCGCGTCATCAATAGTATTCTGCTGGCTCTTGCGGCTGTGCCTCTTGTGTGGCTAACCATGCCGCTTCTAACCTTTGCCGGGCAGTGTGCCACGGCTAACTCATCCTTTGCTCAGTCTCATATATGCGCGTTTCTGTTTTTCGAGCCCAATTCTGTTGCCCAGTTCGCTTCGTCTATCGTGCGTGGGCTGTCCGGCGTATTTTCTTCAAAAGCAGTCACTGCTACATCCGATGCTCGGACAACTGCTGTGATCAGTCTGATCCCTCCGGGGGCGCTCACAATCATCTTGGCCTCTGCAATCGCATCAGTTGTCAAAACGGGGTTCAGGACCCTGGAAGGCCGGTTCGCAGCTATGTGCCTAATAACCGGTGCCGGAATAATCGTGGATGCACTAGCCGGGGCAGGCCTTATGAAATACTCGGTTTTGGGATACGATGCTATTGGCGGCGCAAGGTTCTACGGCATTGGAAATGAGTATATGGGTGTCCTAATCGGATCCCTGATTGTAGGATGCGGACTGCTGCTTGATTATGTGAGCATACGCGCTGAGAGTCGTGCAGGTCAGAGGCGGTTGGCATGTCTCATTGTCTTCATCTTCGTACTAGGCTTACTTGTCCTGGCCTCGCCTAAGATAGGCGCAAATCTTGGTGGAACATGTGCTGCAATCGCAGGTTTCGGTGTTGCTTATGCCCTATTTCATCGAAAGTCCTTTACATGGGTTCAAGCTGCAGGCGCAGCCGGTCTCGGGATTCTGCTTATCATTGTAATAGCGTCCATGGATGCTGCGCGATCAGGCGGGCCGCTGTCCCATTGGGGAAAGACTTTTCTTTGGGTGCGTGAAAGCGGTATTCAAGTTTTGGTGGACGCTGTCAGGCGCAAAGCATCCATGAACCTAAGGCTCATCCGCTATACAATATGGACAAAAGCCTTCTTAGTGTTTATCGGCGCCCTTGCTTTCATCGGGATTCGTCCTCAGGGGCTTGCACGGAAGATACTCACCCAACGTCCCGGTTTCGCATCAGCCTTGTCTGCATGCCTTGTAGCAGGCGGAGTATCCCTTATTGCCAATGATTCCGGGATAGTCTCAGCAGCGCTCATAACAATGTATCCTGCATTAGTCCTCCTGGGATTTGCCTGGCAAGAGACGGTGTGACTATCCTATGTCTTCCATTAGTGTTAGAATAATGTTGGTTTGCAAATATGCAGCGTACGCATGTAATTTCACCTACCGGAGGCAAGGAGTGACAATCCGTGATTCGATGTCTACACTTGGCAGACCTGCATCTTGGTTGGTCTCCGCCAGATCGTGACTTCCCTTTGGATAAAGGCAGGCTCCGCCGAAAAGAGCGGGATTCTGTACTGAAGACAGCGGTTGACTGGGCAACGGATCCGGGAAACGGCATAGACCTTGTGATTATTGCAGGAGATCTGTTTGAGACCCATACACCGGATCCCGCCTTGACAGAATATGTCCTGGGCAGGCTGAGACAAGTGGAAGACGCAGGCATACCTGTAATTACCGTCCCAGGCAATCATGATGAGATTACGTATCACAACTCTGTATACAGGCAGCATGGCAACGGGCAGAAATGGCCGGGTGTGTTGGTTCGAAACCCCATGCCTGAGCTTGTGTGTCGTCATGAGGTCAATGGCGTTCCGGTATTCGTCTATTCTCTGGCTTACACAGGCGGCCTCACTAAGGTCAATCAGCTTACCGATTTCCCTCGCCTGGATGAGCCGGGCTTGCACATAGGCGTATTCCACGGTTCTTTGGATTGGAGTGGGGTAGGTGACCGGAGTCTGCCTCTTGAGTCAGAAAGGCTGGCAGCAGCAGGGAAAGGTAGAGGATATGACTACTTGGCATTGGGCCATATTCATAAATACCAAGAGGTGCGGGTGGGAAAGGCAATTGCCGTCTATCCGGGCCTGATAGACTCTAAGGGATTCAGCGACCCGGGCGTCGGACGCATGACGATAGCTCAGTTTGAGCCTGAAGGGGATCCTAAAGGCAGTTCAGGTTTTCGGGTAACCCTGGAGCATGTGGGCATTCCTGTCAGAGAACATGTCGTCCTTGAGGTAGACATATCAACGAAGGGAGATCTCCAGGAGATCGCATCTGAGTGCAAAAGGCAAGCAGGCCCTGATGCTATGGTAAAGATCGTCCTTTCGGGCGTCCCGTCCTTCAGCGTGGATCCGGAACGGTTGAAAGCGTCCCTTGGGGAGCGTTTCTTTTGGGTGGAAATTGAAGATGAGAGCAGTTTCTTAGAATCCAGCGACATTGCAAGATTCGCCGGAGAGCCGACAATCCGAGGGTATTTTACAAGAAGACTGTTGGACAAGCTGGAAAACTCAACTTCCGAACGGGAAAAGGAAGTGCTCATGCTTGCTCTGCGGAAAGGTTTAGCAGCATTTGAGGGGAGGTGAGGCAAGTGGCAACTGTCCTGTTTAGGAAGCTTAGGCTCTCAGGGTTCGGGCCGTATCGAGACACAGTCACTTGCCGGCTGACCCACGGGGTTAACACACTGATTGCCAGGAATGAGGCGGGCAAGTCATCACTGGTGGCAGGCTTGATAGCTACAATCTTCGGGCTCCCCGGAAAGAGCGATCCGGGGCAGTTCGGGCAGGCGCGTTTTAAGAACCGGTATGGCCCGGCCCGGTTTGAAGGGGAGCTTGAGTTTGAGGCAGACGGAGTTGTGTATAACATCTGGCGGGATTTTGAGAGTCACAAAATCGCTCTTTCCGTATTTGACAATGGGAAGCAGAAGAATCTTGTAAGCGGTGAACATAATCCTCTGGCGACAAAGGGAAACGCGGAGTACGTAAGATGGCTGAAGGAGCTTTTTGGGATTGTGTCAAGGGAACTCTTTGAAGCGACTTTCTGCGTGACTCAACCCCTTCCTGAGAGCACCAAGAAGGACGGGCAAGGCCAAAAGGAATTAGATAAGGACGTGCAGGAGCTCTTATCCGGCACGGGAGTGACTTTTGCCAAGGCGCAAGAAGTGCTTCTTTTTGACTTGAAAAAACAGACGAGGTTTACACGTGAAAGAGGGCTCACCCGGGTTGATCAGAGAACGGACGGGGACTTGGAAGTCATAGAGGCAAGAATTGATGACCTCTCTGAGAGGTCGGAGAAGGCGAGGGGGGTCGCTGATTCCCTTGAAGTTGTGCGGGAGAGATTGAGCTTTCTCCAAGGTGGACTCGATGCGAAAGCCACGGAATTGGAGAGTAAACGGGATATTCGAAATGCGCTTACTGAGTGGAGGAGGCTGAAATCCGAATACGACCGGGCTGTGCTTGATCTGAATCGTATCAGGAAGGCCTATGGAGATGCGGAGTTTTGTGAGAGAGAGATTACCAAGGAATCTGACGAGCTGAAAACCCTCTACCCGGAATTTGAGAGCTACCCGGAATTTGAGAACGCGCCGGGGTCAGTCGATAAAGACTTGGACGCCCTTATTGCTCTCAGGCAGGAGCTTTCTTCACTGGGAGAGACTATCTCACGGATTGAGTCGCAACTCGATGAACGCAAAAGCAAGAAGAAGCAGCTTGAAGAAGACATCTCATCCCTCAGGAACTGGGGAGAGCTGGGCAATACCCCTCAAGCAGAAGTAAGAAACAGACAGCGCATAGCTTCCGACCTAATGGATGAGTGGGAGAAGTTCGAAGCAGATCTCGCGGAACAGGCAGAATGTGAAGAAATCCTTGACGGGGAACTGGCTTTGATAGATGAGGCTGAGGACGAAGAGCGCATGGCGCTTTCTACATACGAGACCAACCTTACCCGGCTGGAGCGGGAGAAGAGTGAGGCTTGGCGGAGACTTCAAGATGTGGAAGCCAGGTTCCGAGAATTTGAAGCAAGTTGCCTGGAATACAACGAAAGATATGAAGATCTTGAGTGTCTTCCGCAAGATGCCTTAAGCATCCTTGGGAAGAAGCTTCAACTTATGCGTTCTATGGAACTTCTCAGGCACAAGTCTTCGGAGCTTAAGAAGGAGCTTTTACCCCCTGTTTGGGCACGTATTGGTGCCATGCTTGTATTAGCAGTTTCCGGGTGGGCATGCAGTGGGCTGGTGTTGGCAGCACGTTGGGGAGTGGCTCCGGCAGCGTCAGGTAGCGGATCAGGTGCTTGGATTCCCATAGCATTTGCCGCGGTCCTCGGATGGGTAGGGTGGTTTGCTGCTAAGCCTGTGTGGGCTTTAGCGCATTCAAGCCTCAGGAAGGAAGAGCGCGAACTTTTGGCCTGCATAGCTACGTGCAAGTCGGACATGGAAGAGATTGACGCATCATTAGGAGAGCCGATATCGTCCGCTGATGAAATGGAACTCGGGAGGTTTCAGGAAAGACTAAGCCAGCGTGACCGTGAGAAGATGATTCTTGATGAGAAGAAAAGGAGACTCCCGCCTGAAGAGGGCAGGGAAGAGGCTGAAGATGCTTTTCTCAGGTCACAAAAGAAATATCATGAATTTATGGAGCTAACTGGAAGGTTTCGAGAGCGATTTTCGGATATCAGCGCTGCGTATGACAGGTGGAATCAGACAGAACGTAGGAAGGCGGACGCTGCTCGGCGGGTATCGGAGTTTGCTACGCAGAATTTTGGATGTGATTCCACTGCTGTATCTGCATGTGCCATATCGTCACCAGGCGTATCGTGCAAGTGGCGAGAAATCGCTGAGCTCGTAAGAATCGCGGTACCCGGAGAAGACATGGATAGCATAGGAGAACTTGTGGAGTTCGTTAGGAAATCTGATGACGCATGGTGGATGAGTATTCAAGGTGAGGCGGAACAATACGAAGCGCTGCGAAGAGAAGAAGAACAGCTTTCCGCTGTTATGACCGACGGAGAGATGCACCTCTTCCGGGCGCAAGAAGAGCGGAAGCAGAAGGAAGAGCTTTATGATGAAACCGCATCATCGGTTGAAGCTATAGTGGATGCAGCGGGAGGAGATCCGAAACTTGCCAGGGAAAGATGGTCTAAGCTGCGGGACTGCACTATCGCTTTGGAAAATAAAAGAGCGCTTCTTAAGAAAATCTTGAGTGACCATAAAGTTGCATCCCTGGACGAACTGAGTCTGGTTGTAACGAAGTGTCAGACGGAAGCGCTTGGCGCAGAGGACAGGTGGCAGAAGCTGATTCAGGCAAAACCCGGCCTTCCCGAAAAACAGGCGGCAGACGATCCTGAGAAAGTCGATGGGTATGTCAGGTCTTTGGATGCTGCAATCCTGGCCTTGGAGAAAGAGGTAGATGAGCTTCAGGAGGCGCACAGGAAATGCCGGTATGAACTGGGTGATCTTGAGCGAGAGAATCCAATCAACATAGCCCAGGCTGAACTCGAGCTCAAAGAGGAGAAGGAAAGGCGAGAAAGAATAAGGCTGCAAGCAGATGCCTTAACCCTGGCATATCTTGAACTTGCCCACGCTATTAGAGAGTTCCATGAGTCGCACAGGATCCGATTGGAACAGGCTACGATGAGGCACTTCCAAAGGATTACAGGAGTCTCTCGCCGCGCTGTCACAATAGACGATGATTTTCGAGTCAGCCTTGACGTAGATGGCAGGCCGTGCGATATCGCTCAACTTAGCAAAGGCGCTCAGGACCAGCTATACATTGCTCTTAGGCTTGCAATCTCGGACCTCTTGTCATCTGACATTAACCTGCCCCTCATTTTCGATGATCCGTTCGTTACGTCTGATAGCAAGAGGCTCGATAACATCGGGATTGCCCTGTCGTACCTTGCAGACGAACGACAGATAATCGTCCTGTCACACAACGAGACCCTTGCTGATTGGGGAGTTCCTATGGTATTGGATCACATGTAGACGTCGAACCTCAGTTGATACGTGTTCGTGCAGTGCACAGAGGATCCCGATTATCAATATGGAAAATGCCGGTTCCCAATATAGAAGTGAATGCTCCCTGTACGAAATACATACCGCAAGGCACCCCGGCATGTGACAAGTTGAGCGTCGCCGGGGATTGGCCTTGCGGGATTTGCGGGGTTAGGCTGCTACTTTAATGATGTTCACAGCCTAACACTGATTATTTCATTTTAGGCATTTCCGATAGGCCCACCCATGGGAGACTTACTGATATCTACATGGGGCGCAAAGTTAGTCTCATCGGTGTAGCCGCTGGTTAAATTAACCTTGCTGCCCGTCAAGGCCTGAGAGAAACCAGCTGTTAAGCCGGTTGTGGCCTGCTGGCTAAGGGAGTTCTGAGCAGCAGCTATCATGTTGCGCACCATCTGGCCTCCGATTCGTCCAAGCACTGCAGAAGGCAGGTGTCCGAGATATCCACCGTTCTGATCCATGTCAACCCCGACTTGGTTGGCGATTTCGTACTTGAACTTGTCCATAGCCTGTCTTGCCTGAGGAACCATTATCTGATTTCTTCCTCTACGAGCCACATTAGTCACCTCCTTAGGTTCTAGAAATACTTTTCCCGGATCAGACTAGTCAGCATACTGACACATATCGGGAACAGTCCAGAAGAAAGGGACAATAGGTGAAAACCATAGAAAACAGGGTAGGATTGGATTGGTTACCTCATTGTATGGGGCTATAATCCATTCGATCCAAAGTACTACATGATAGCTGTTGATGTTAATTCGGAGTGAGAGGTATCGAGGAAACAATTTCATCTAACGTCCGCGGGTTCCAGACGTCGATGAGCCTTAGCGCACGAATGCGCGTCCTCCTGCACCTGATTTCGTGTAACGTCCTGCATCTCCGATGCCGATGAACCGGACCCACAAAGCGCCTCTCCCTGCTCAGAGAACGGCACGAACGGCGTTCCCTCAAAGACAGCTTTTATCGCCTTTTTCGCACTATATTAAGAATACGAAACAACTAATACAACTTCTTAAATCTATTAATGACCTTACGTAGATCATTCATTTTGTCTTCCATTGTCCCTTCAACTTCAATAGATAATGTAATATTTGACGTATTATTCTCTATTGATGAATAAAAAGCTTCAAAATCAAAAGTTCCTTTTCCAAGAGACCAATGTCGATCTGCCTTTTGATCATTATCATGGATATGAACATGTTTTAAACAACTTCCCATCTTGCTTACCCAGCTTGAAGATGAGTATGGAGAAAAATAGTGTAAATGACCAATATCAAGGCATAATTGTAAGGATGGGCTTTTTACTGCTCTAACCAGATCAACAAGCAGATCAGGACTTCTTTCTACATCATTTTCTAACACAATCTCAATTCCGGCTTTTTCCCATCTACAAATTTCGTTTCTCCAATAATTAATATTCTCGCTAATCCATAATTCATTCAAGTGAAACACTTCAGTTTCCATACTGTAACCACTATGCAAAATAACTCTGTCAGCTTTCAAAGTACAAGCTACATTGAATATCATATCGATTCTACATTGAATAGATTCACGAATTAAATGATCTATGTGCGTATATTCGATACCAATAAACGGACCGTGTATAGCTACTTTGCCTGGGAATTGTTTCATTATCATAATGTGTTTTTCTAATCTAGAATCCCAATCTTTTTGGGACTTAACACCAATCAAGCCATAGCTGCCAAGCTCAATTCCTGCCCCGAGATCAGCAATCTCGGAAAGATATGAATGTTGATCTGTTTCACCTTTTAGACAAACCATAAATTCCATAGAAACCCACCTCAATGTACCCTAATTCGCATTTTATTACTAATACGAAATGAAATACCTTTTGACTTTAATTTCGTTTTCATTTCTTGAACCTTTTTTGCGCTTTCTTTTTCAAAATATAACTCTATAGCATAAGGCATAGTCATTCCCCATTACTTTTTATCTTTCAGGACATACTTTTCGAAATAGCCAGCCAGGAAGTCTAACGTCAGGAACCCTTTCTTACCTTTTTGGCCATATAAATATCAGGTTTCCCTATCCCATTTGCGTCTGGCATTACACCTACAATAATAAAGCCCAATTGTTGATAAAATCCAAATGGATGCCTTTTCAAATTCCTAATATTGACTATCTTTTCGTAAAGGTTTTCATATAAATCCGTATTTGAAAGGGATGAAGAATTATCCTCATCATCAGTTCCTAACCAAATTGTTAATCCACCACGTTCTTTAA